>CAZISE010000010.1:0-120065 GCA_964541945.1 uncultured Verrucomicrobiota bacterium | reverse complement strand
GCACCATTGTGATGATCCGTTAGGGGCGCTGAGACTCCAGCAGCTTGAGGTTGGCTTCGGTGAAGGCTTGGCCCTTGGGGCTCTGGAAGGAAGGATTGA
The DNA here is from genome assembly GCA_964541945.1 of uncultured Verrucomicrobiota bacterium. Classification (GTDB taxonomy): domain Bacteria; phylum Verrucomicrobiota; class Verrucomicrobiia; order Palsa-1439; family Palsa-1439; genus CAIKAP01. The sequence goes on along the minus strand of CAZISE010000010.1, from coordinate 119,966 downwards.
CGAGACGTGGCGCTTCATTTCAAGAATTGCTGTCTGAGTTGTATCAGTTCGGTGCCGCCGGTCGGACTGAGGAAGAGAAATTGGCCGCCACCCGGGGGGATGAAGATGGACAATGTCCCGTCAGCGCCAACTGGCAAGGGGTTGCTTTGCCGAAGGTCCACACAATTTAGTCCGTTCGTGGTGAGCCGGAGTTTGATTTCGCGTGGTTGCGTGAATGGTTTGTAGCCGATGAGTTCGCCACGCTCGTCAATCCGGTAAACGTCCTGGGGCGAGAGAAAGCCGGGACTGCGGCCGTCGCACCATTGGCCCACTTGCGTGTTCACGACGACAATCACACGTCCGGCGTAGCCATTCACGCGGAAGGAACGCCAGCGTGCGTGCTCGTCTTGGATGGTGATCGGTTGGGCTTCGGTGTTTTTTTCTTTGGTCATTGAGCGAATGAGCTTGCCGTACCGTCGGATTTCTCCGGCAAAGGCGGTGAATTCGTCGAGTTGCGGAGTGCCTTTTCCATCCCAGCCGGTGATGCTGCAGATGTATTCCTTGCCGGGACGACCCGTCTGGCGATGGGCGAAGTCTTTCATGGATGCGTCGAGCGGACTCCAATGCCAGATGGCTACTGAGCGGGCGCCTTCGAGAACGGAGAGCCAACTCATGGCGCGCACACAGTTGGCGGGCGGACGATAATACTTCCAATAGCGCAGCAGTCCGTGCGGGCCTTGATCCCAACCGAGGTTCTTGTTTTGGGCGTTGAGTTCGGCGTTGGCGAGATACTTGGCGCGTTGGGCATCGGGCATGTCGGGATAGAACGATTGGCGTACGGTCTCCGGTGTTGCGAACGATTCCAGCGTGTCGGCCGTGAACACGGCTTGGAATTCAGCGCCGCGATCAACCGTCTCTTGATAATACGCATCCATCTGACTGCGGAACCAGTTCAACGCATACGCCGGTGTCGCTCGATGTCCGCCGGAACCGAACTCCCACCAAAACGGGTAGCGATCCGTGCCAATGATGACCGGGTATGGCGGCTCCATTGCTTTGAGTGGATCGAGATAACAATGCACCAAGTGCAGTGGCGCATCCGGCACCTTCTGCAAGATACCCTCGTAATATTCTTGCAACTTGCGCGTCAACTCCACGTTGAACGGCTCTTCCCGCACGCTGAACGCCAGCACGGCGGGGTGATCTTTGTACTTGCGGATGAACGGGACGACTCGGGAGACCAAGGCCGCGATGTCTGATTGCGGTTGCATGTAGCCAAATTCCAACTGTGGCACCACCACAATGTGGAGCCGCTCGCACGACTCCAATAATTTCTGCCACATCGCGTTATCGCCTGCGACGCCGCCGACATAAAGATAGTTGAAGCCGCGACGCGCCATTTCCGCCAGTGCGTCATCCAGATCATGCTCGGCCGGATTCTGATTCTGCTTCCAATTGTAAAGGTAAATGTAGAATCCCACCGGCAGTTGACCGCCAAGCGATCGCTCGACTTTGAGCCGGATGCCTTCCTTCTGCACAGTAGGCATCGCCACCAGATGTGCCTCCGCGAGACGTTTGGCCCTCTTCAACTTGGGAGGCACATCGTAACGGCGGTCGCCAAAAAGACCGGTGTTCACCGCCTGCTGATACGCCTGTGCCGCCTCCGCCCACTTCTCCTCCGCCGCGTAGCTGTCGCCGATCAGGGTGTGAATCCAGGAACGCAGGTCCAGCATATCGGTGGCTGGATAATCGAAGCTGGCCCGGTACTCTTCGCGCGCCTTGTCGAATCGTCGCATTTTCAGCCAGAGATCCGCTCGCGTTTTGCGGGCACCGGCGCGCGTCCAAGGGTCTTTTCCAGCGACGTCATCAATTTGCCAGCCCGGCAGAATCTCCAGCGCCTTGGTGTATGCCTGCGCGGCCTCTGCGAATCTCGACGCTTCGACGTCTTGTCTGGCCGTTGCGATCAGCGCCTCGGCCTGCTGCCGGGGACTCGTCGTGTCAGACGATTTCGCCGCAAACGCATTTGTGTCAGCGCCGCGGGTGGTAACCCACTGGGCGAAAAGCATGGCGGCGACGATTGTGAAGATGCGTTTCACGTTTGTTCCTTTAATTTCTCGGTCATTTTCCAATCATTGGAAGTTTGCAGTATGACAGTTTCCAATCCTTGGAAATTCATCGGCGCCGCCAACGGCGCCAGCAACAGGACGGTGAGGATTTGTTTCATCGTCTGCATCCTATCTGCTCGCGCGAAGACTGACATGGGTATCATCCCTTCTTCATAGCCTTCTGGACGTGTTCCGCCAGGAACCGGCCCAACGCATCGGCACCTTCGCCGGCGAAGTGGACGTTCTGTCCCGTCCACCACTCTTTGTAGAGGTCCTCGCGGTGGTCATAGACGAACTGCCACTGATCACAGATGGAGATTTCGGGGCGCTTCTGAATGACCTCCAGCGCCCAAGGATTGAGGTACTTCTTCATGACCCCGGCCGTGCGCCCCGGCGCGCTGCCGTCCGCCTTCAACTCGCCCACCGGCGGATAGCCGTTCGGCACCGGACAGGTGGTCACCCAGATGAGCTTCGCCCCGGTCTCCTTCAGTTGCAGGATGACGCTTTCCAGGTTCGCTTGGTAGTCCGCCTTGGTGTTACCCGCGTCCCAGTGGCCGAAGTTGAAGGAGATCACGTCCCAGTGCTGACCCCGGGTCTTGAAGTTGCCCAGCCAGAGCTTGGCCATGTCATTGCCCTTGCTGGACTTTCCGCAGTTGGTGGGCGGGTGGTGGACGTTAAGTTTGCCGGCGAGCGCCCGACGAAGGCTTTCGCCGTAGTTGCCGGAGATCGAATCGCCAATGAAGAGGCAACGCGGGAGCTTCGGGTCGTCCTTGGCCGTCTGGTCGGGGATCGGGTGTAGCAGCACGTCGGCGGCACGGAAGACCTTGCCGTCCATCCGCCCGTACACGCTCGCCTCGTTCACGAACGGCTGGATCCGGCTCGCGTCGAAAAGCCCGACGATCTGCTCGCTGTGGTTGTGCCCCGATGTGGAAACGGTGAATACGCGCCCGCCAACCGGCACTTCCTTCGACGGCGTGATGTGGTCCGGCTTGAAGGCCGCAACCCGCCCGCTGAACCAGAGTTCGTTCGGCGTGGGCAGATGATCCGGTAGCGGCGTCGTATAAAGGATTCCGCACTGGAGCTTGCGGTCCTTGAGTGCTTTCTGTGCGCTCTTCCAGTCCCTGAAGTGGACTTTGACGTAGATTTCCTGCGGCAGGGCATGTTGCTGTGCAACGGACGTTAGGACGATCTTCCGTTCCTTGAACATCTGGAGAATTTTGTGTTCGCGGAAGAGCAGGCCAATCCGTGCGTCGGCGTCGAGTTGAATCTCGATCTGGCCGTCCCGTGTCTGCAGATAGAAGTTCCTTCCCTCCCGATCGAGCGGACTCACCAAGCCATAGAGGGTCTGACGGCCATCCCTGGCGGTTTCCAAGCTCTCGAGACCGGCCGTCACTTGGGTCGCGTGCAGGCCGAAGAAGACGAGCAGGAGAAAAACGGATTGTAAGTGTCCTGTCATCACTTTCTCGCCACACGCAAATGTTCAGGCACCTTGCCGTGGTCGGGCTTGATGGTGAAGATGTACCGTCCCTGCTTCAGTGACAGAACGGACGGGAAGGAGATCGTCTTGGTCTCCACTGAGAAATTCTCGGCTAGGGTCTTGGGCAGCACGCGGTAGCCTTTGAATGTCTCATCAAACCCAACCGGCAGGGGCGCATCGCTCCGCTTCTTGCAGAGCACCAGCGTGCCGCTTTTCTTACCGCTGCCTTCAGGGATGAACTTCGCTCCATACTTGTCACTCGTGTTGAGGTCCAACTCATACGTGCCATCCTCACCGATATCGAGCAGGAAGTACGGCTTCTCGCCCGGGCCTCCCGGACCGTCGGTGATCGGGTAGGCTTCGACGAACACCGGGCGGGAAGGATGTGTCCTGGCAAAAGCGCCCAAGGGAAAGTCGGCAATCACCCGCTTGAGCCAGGCATCGTATACCGTGCGCGCGGCAGCAATTTCCTCTGCCGAATTCTTGGTGCGGCACTTCCCTCCTGCAAATGAGACGATTCCACCGCCGGGCAAGTGGACGGATGTCTTTGCATAGGGCACGAAAATCATCTGCTTGCCGCATCCCTCCGGTTTGCCTTTCGACGATTGGTGGTCGTCAATGTACACACGGTCCTTCCACGGAGATGCTTCGGGCATGCCCATCAGGGAAGCGAAGCTTTGCCCATCGATGGAGTCCCGCAACTCCGGCGCCAGATGCAGCCCGCAGATTTCGGCAAGACTTGGCAACACATCAAAATTGGCCACCAAGGTCATGACCGTCTTTCCGCTGCCTAGCGGCGGATAGCGAACACACATCGGCGTTCCCGACCTGCCAAAGGCCTCATCGTGTTTCTGATCGGCGGTAGCTGCTCCCCAGCCACCGCCATCCGACATGTACATGATCACAGTGTTATCGAGCAGGTTCAGTTCCTTCAGTTGTTACAAGAGACGACCGACGTTACGATCCAGACCCTCCACATCCGCAGCATGGTCGTACGGATATGTGAGATCCTTTCCTTCGCCTTTGCGTTTGCCTTTGGCCCTGGCCTCAAACTCCTCGCGGAACTTCTTCCATGGCTCAGATTCATACTTTGCTTTGTACTTGTCACGGAGGTCCTTGGGGCCGTATTGCGGCCCGTGTTCCGTTATCGTCGCCAGATACACAAAGAAAGGCTTGGACGGATCGCGTTTCTTCTCCAGGTAGTGATTCAGCTCGCGGAACCAGATATCGTCGCGGAAGCCTTCATACTCCTCGTAGGTGCCATTGTGGTTGAAGCGGAACGCTTCGCCGGTTCTGGGGGAATCATTATACCCCTTCTTCGTGACCACGTGGACCAGTGTATCGCCATTCTCAATGGAGATAGCCTCTTGAAATCCGCGATCTTCAGGACACAGCGGATAGGTGTCCCCCAGATGCCACTTACCGAACATGGCCGTCTGATACCCGTTGTCCGCAAAGACATGAGCCATGGTGGTCAGACCTTCGCGCATGAATCCCCAAGCCCCACCCGTCCCCAAGGTGCCGTTGCGGGCATGGAAGCGGCCCGTGAGCAGTGCCGAGCGCGAAGCGGTGCAACGCCCCGGACACATGTAGTTCTCGAACCGCACACCCTCATTGATCAACCGGTCTATATTCGGCGTCTCGATGAACTTATTGCCGTAGTAGCCAAGGGAACACTTGTTGTGGTTGTCAACGTTGATGACAATGACGTTGGGTCGTGCTGCAGCACGCACGGTTGACGACGGTGCGGATACAATAAAGAGCACTGCCAGGAAAATAGCCTCTCTCCCTTTTGGAGACCAACGCGCCCGCATGGTTTGGATTCTGGTCAGGCTCCCACGACCGCCGCGTAGCGCGGCCGGAACACTTCCGCCTTGTCTGCCGAAGCGATTGCGAAGGTGGAAACACAACGCCAGCGGTAGGTCGCTGCGGAGTGGAAGTATGGTTTTCATGAATGCACCATTGTGATGATCCGTTAGGGGCGCTGGGACTCCAGCAGCTTGAGGTTGGCCTCGGCGAAGGCTTTCCCCATGAGGGCAAAAGTTTTCGCGCAGCCAAGATAGTGGTAGCCGACGTTAGAGGCGCCGCGTTTCCACACCGCGGCCTCGGTGTTCGACTGCCCGGCGAGGATGAAGACTTTCAGCGTCTTGACTGCCACCTGACTGGCGATCACCGAGACGAGGCTGATAAACACTGCTTTTATCATGCACTTCCTACTCATTTCTTTCTTCCGATTACCTATTGCTTGCTCTTGAGCAGTTCCACCATGGCCTTGCCCATGGCTTCGCCGACGTCCATGTAAACCTTGGCATTGCCGCCGTAATGTCCATTCCCGCTGCCGCCACGGGCCATGTCGTAGGTGTACACGGTCGCCACATTGCCCTTGAACTCGGGGTACTTGCCGGTCTTGCCGTCAACCGCCAAGTGGGCGTTCATCACGGTTTCGGTGTTGCCGCCGCAGCCTTTTTTCGCTTCGCCCAGCGTTGCGATGACGAACTTCGCATTCGGGGCGTTGAAATCCTTGCGCAGCGACTTGATCACAGCGACGAGGTTCTGCTCGTAACGGCTGGAAAGCGCTTCGCTCCCACAATCCCGCTCACCCTGCCACCAGAGAAATCCGGCCACTTCATAGCCCTTGGCTCCCGGATAATACTTGTCGAGTTCGGACAGGACCTTTTTGGCGTTGGCTACGTCGTCGTCGTACTGCTTGCCGGCATACCACGCGATCGGCTTCGGCTCGGTTCCCTTTTCCCAACGCTCGGGCGAGCCCTTGTAGCCTGGGTGAACCCACGTCACTTGCTTGCCCGTCTTCTTGTCCGTGGTCGTGAACTCGAAGCCCTCGCTACCCGGCGGCAATAGGTCCCAGCCGAGCGCACGGTTGCCGATGCAACTCTTGAGGAGCATGACAGGTTCATCCAAGAACTCGCCCAGCACGTGCCCCAGACCAAATTCGATGCCCATCTTGCCTTTCCCAACCTTCAGCCACTCGTTGTGCAAGACATTCATGCCGCCGCCCCGGCCCACCATCACCTGCACATACCGAACGTCCTTGCGCTCCGCCCAGTTGCCGGAAGCATCGAGCAGGTACGGATAGAGTTTCTCCTCCTTAACGGCCTTCTCCAAGGTCTCGCCCTTGTTGCCGGTGATATTCCCCATGCCGACCATGTTGGACTGCCCCATCAAGATGAACACCTTGACCGGCTTCGACATGTCCGCTGGTTTACTGTCCGCCCAACTCATGAGCGCGAAGATAGTAACGGCGGTAAATGTTGCTTTCATGGCGTTGCCCTCAGATAATCTCTTCCTTCGCGGCGTCCCACCGCACCATGCGTTGCTCCTGCTGGGATTTTAGCGACATCAGGAAGGTGGCCGTCTCGATGAACGCTTCGTCGGTTGAGCATTTCGGCGTGCCGCGGGTGCGGATGCAATTCACCCAGTCCTGCATGTGATTGGGCTGCTGCGGTGTTTTGCCGCGTTGGTAGCCTTTGGGCAGGACAGCGTTTTCGCGGTAGCCCGCCGGGACAATCTGAAACGTAGTGACATCGTGTGCGATGGCGTCGAACCGCAACGTCGCATCGCGCCCGCAGATGGTTACTGGCTGGTTGTCGGTGGCGTTCATGCTGCCGGTGAACGTGACTGTGCGACCGAGTTTTTCGAATTGGTAAACCGCGCTCCACGTGTCGGGCACTTCGCGGTCATCACGGAGCAAGGCGATCTGGCCAGCCGAAACGCAGTTGTCGGGAATACCGTGCCCGAGTAAATACTGGACCAAGTCCATCTCGTGCGAGAACAGGTCGCCTGCGTAACCGGTGCCGTAAGCGTAATAACAGCGCCAGTGCCAGAAATGCCGTTCGTTCCACGGAATCTTCGGTGCCGGGCCGAGCCACAGATCCCAGTTCAGATTCTTGATCACTTGTGCCGGGGCGGGCCGCTCCCATTGGTCGTAGTAGCCATACCAACGCCAGTTCGCGTGCTCCGGCTCCAATGACTTGAACCGGCCCGTTCGTACCAACGTGATCGGACCGAGAATGCCCTGTGCGATCAATTCCTTGGCCTGCGCCGCGCAAGTCGCCTGACGCGCTTGATGGCCGAGTTGGAACACAACCTTGCTCTTCTTCAATGCGTCCCGCATCAACTTCGCTTCCGCGAGTGTCCGCGCGAATCCTTTCTCGCAATAAATATCCTTACCGGCTTTCACCGCATCGAGCACCATCTGGCAATGCCAATGATCCGGCGTCGCGATCACCACCGCGTCCACGTTCCGGTCAGCCAGCAATTCCCGGTAATCCACATAGGCTTTCACGTCGGGATTGCCACTGCGCTCGATGCCCTTCTGCCGATGCGGCCCATACACATCGCACACCGCCGTGACCTTCACGCCGTCGCAGTTCACGACCGCGTTGATCAAATCGCCCCCGCGCGTTCCCAGCCCGATGCAGCCAACGCCGATCGTCTTGGACGATGATTCAGCGGAGAGAATGGCCGGTGCGACCGCCGTCGCAAGCGTCGCCTGCAGAAACTGCCGCCGATTTACTTTCACATTTTCATTCATTGCAGTCTGCCTCTTATTGTGTTGATCGAAAAGCGGTGCGTCCCGTGGCCTTGCTCGCATCGAGCAGGCGTTTCAATTCTCTGACGATTTCCGGATGTTGGAAATAGAGATTCGTCCTCTCGCCGGGATCGGTTTCGAGGTTGTAGAGCTGGCCCGGCGCATCCGGCGCGGTGTCGGGAAGAGCGTACGCCTTGAGTATGGGGCTTTCGTAGTTGTTTCCGCCGGAGCCTTGGTGGTCCAGATATTTCCACGGGCCTTGCCGGATGGAAAGGCCGCTCAAGGCCTGTTGTACCGTGTAATCGCGCACCGGCTTCGTTCCATCACCATTCAACAAGACCGGCAGCAGATTGCAACTGTCCGGCGCGGCATCGCTGGGCAGCGTCGCGCCGCACACCGCAGCGCAGGTGGCCATCACGTCAGTCAGCGAAACGGTCTGCGCGCTTGTGCTGCCGGGTTTCACCTTGCCCGGCCAGCGGACGATGAACGGGACCCGGTGCCCGCCTTCCCAATCGTCGCGTTTCATCCCACGCCACGGGCGGGCGCCGTCGTGCCCGTAGTCCTTGCGCATGTGGACAACCGATATCACCTCCGGCCCGTTGTCGCTGGAAAGCATCACCAGCGTGTTGTCCGCGACGCCGAGTTTCTCCAGTGTGTCCAGCAACTCACCGACGATCCAATCGAACTCGTAGATGAAATCGCCATGCGGTCCCGCCTTGGTCTTGCCCCGAAACTGGCGAGCGGCAAACGACGGCAGGTGCACGGCGGAGGTGGCGTGGTAGAGAAAAAATGGCTTGCCCGGGTGACGTTTCACGTGGTCTTCTAGAAATTCTTTGCTCTTCTGGAGGAACACCATATCCACTTCCTCGATGTCGTAGTCCGGCGCGATCATGCCCGGACGATTATCGTTTGCGTACGGGTGCTTGGGTAGCTTGCTCTTGTCGAGCAGCTTGGTGGGCGGTACCGGAATGCGGTCGCCGTCAATGAACGCATACAGGTGATCCGTGCCGGAACAGCAAGCCGTTCCGAAGAATCGGTCGAAGCCCCGATGAATGGGCGCATCCGGAATGGGGCGCGAAAAATCAATCCGCTTCACGCCTTCCAAGCCTTGGTCGGCAATTCGCGCGCCCTTGACATCGAAGAACGTCAGTCCGATGTGCCATTTGCCGGTCATCGCGGTGGTGTAACCATGGTTGCGCAGCATCTGCGGCAGCGTGAGCTGCTTCTCCTTGATCAAACATGGCCCGCCCGCGCCGGTGAACAACGGCACGCGCCCCGCGCGAAACGGCATCTGCCCGGTCAAGAGGCTGTACCGGGAGGGAGTGCAAACCGTGCTGGGCGAATGCGCGTCGGTGAACCGCATCCCTTCGCGCGCCAACTGGTCAATGCGTGGCGTCGGCACCTTTGATTGCGCGTTGTAGCAGGACACATCGCCATAACCAAGATCATCCGCCAGAATGACGACAATGTTCGGTTTTGTGTTAGCGGCGCGCACGCTGTAACAAGTGAACAATAAGGCAGCCAGGATGAGGTGGATAGTTCTCATTTGATAAAATCTTACCTTTCGTTGCTGACGTTGCATTGCGATATTCCAATGTAGCAGAGACGGGGTTCGACGGCGGACGGACCCGGTTTCACAGTAAGGCGGCCATCGCTGACTGTGACTTTGCAGTCGAGGAAACTGTAAATCCGGTCAGGCTCCGTATTGCTCACGCGCACGCCTTCCACCAGGAAATCGTTCACATAGGGTGCCCGGCCATTGCCTACTTCGTGTACGCCGATGCTGTCGCCTTCGCCGGTAATTTTCCATCCCGCGATTTTTTGCTGTTCGGCATCATTCTTGATCCCACCGGCGATGATGTAAACGTTGTAAATGCCGTTGGGCACTTCGATTTCCCAGAAGTTGTCGCGCGAGTTTGCTGTCCATGTGACGCCGCTGAGCATTGCCGGGTCGGGCGCATGACGATCCTTGAATACGCGGTACGCACCGATACCCGGCTTCGCCCAGCCGTAGCGCAAACCGGATTCTTCATGCAGTGCGAAGGTTTCACCTTTGTCGAGAACCGCATCCAACGCGGCCCGCTCCTTGCCATCACTGAAGTTAATCCGATAATCAAGCCCCTCGAAGACCATCAGGTAGTCCAAAAGACATTCACCTGCCGACCGCATTTGTTTTGCCTTGGGCTGCTGTTTCTTCTTCTCAATTTCAGTCGCACCGCTCTGGGTGAGGGTCACGGTGTTCTTCCCCGCCTGTAGTTTGGCGTTCGGATACACAACGTAATTCCACCACCCAGTCACACGCGTGTCGGCCAATGGAAGCCGGGGAACCAGCACTTTCCCGTTGATGGAAAGGGACAGGTGAGTCGAAGCCACTGCTCCCGCTTCGCTGTGCAACTGGTATCGAAATCGCAAACCGTATTGTCCACTGCGAGGCACGTTAACTGTCCACGTAATGCTGGCTTGGTTCGATGCATCATCCAAGGTCACGTAGATCGGGCCGCCGGGATAAATGGAGTCATCTCGCTCGGGCTTGCCAAAACGACCTTGCGCGACATTGGAATCCTCGGCCTCGTAAATCCAAAATGGATGGAGCGCTTCGAGGAACACGAAGCCCTGCGATTGAAAACCGTTCTTATCGCCGATCATGTAGCGAAACATGTCAAAACCGAGCCGTTCATTCGCCGGCTCGACGCAGACGACGTGACGTCCGAGCGCGGCGTCCATGCGCATCGTCACCGTGCGACCGCGCCGCGATTTCGGATCAACAGAAACCAGTCGGGGACGGTCCTGACTGTAGGCATAATCGTTTGCCAGCACATCTACGACGACCTCACGTTTGCCGTCGGGTTGGAACCGTTTGAAGTCGAATGCAGCGTAGGGCGGCATTTGCACGTCGTCGCCCTTGGTTTCGGTGAAGCCATTCCAACTGCCGTTTTTCACACGCGCATCGGTAAACGGCAACATCCGCATCACATCGGCCCCGCCCAAGCGAATCGTGTGCGGATAGCCGCCAAACGGGGTGAAGCCTTCGAAACTGCTGGTAGCGTGGATGCCCCCGAAGATGTGCGCAAACTCATGGGTGAAAGGGTAGTCTTGGGTAGCCCAACCCAGACTCGTATCGGCATTCTTCATCATCCTGACGGATAACTCGTTTCCTCCGCCGGCTGCGACATTGGAACCGCCCATCACCATCTTTTTCTTCTTGTCATATTCAGGCCAAAGTTTGGCCCAGACCTCGCGGATGATCTTGCTGTCAAAGCCCGTTGTCCCATCCGGCAATTGTTTCATCACTTGTGCGTCGGCTTCCTTGGCAGTCATGTACGGACATCCTTCGCGCGACGTGCGGATCACAAGCTGGGAAATCATCGGACGAACCTTCAAATCGCTACACGCCGTCAAGAACACCGGTGCAAACCCAAACTCGAAGGCCTCAAGTGCCGCCGGCACGCTTCGCCCCAGCCGGTCGTAGTTCAGGTAGCTGATCTCAGCCCCCATTTCACATCGGCGGGTCGGATATTTTGCCCAGGATTCACCGGGGGCATCAATCGGCGGGAGGCAAAAAGAGCTGTCCGCCAGTTTGCCAATAACGTGCTGGGTGTGTGTCACCTTCCCGTTGTCGAACTCAAGGGTGGTGCCCCGGCCAGCCTCGGCGAAGTATATCTTTCCACGCACCGAGTTGTCAGCTCGCACGTATCCGAACGCCACCGCCGATGGATCCTCCGCAACCTGCCCAAAATACGTCCGGCTCGGCCCGTGGTCGAAAGGCTGATAACTTTTCAAGTCAAAGGTGTCCTTGCCGTCGTGCAAGAGGAATTTGCAGTTCGCCGAATAAAACTCCACACGCTGGTAGCGAATCGTGTAGGTCTGTTTGCCATGCGCGATGCGGTAATCGAACACCGACGGCAGTGTTACGTTGGCTGCTTGAGCCGTAATCGAGAGCACAGCGTGGAGGATAACGATTGCACAATAGACGATGCTCCCAACTCCGCTACGACTGCTAGGAGGTAGGTTGCAGTAATTCATAAACATACCAATTCTTCCGCACAGTATAGCGTATCGCCAACCCCGTCGTCTTGGTTTATACTGACGCCGATTTGTGAAAACGCGCACAGTGCAACGGCCTTTCACCCAGACGGACATCCGGTCCGTGGATGTGGCGCTGCTTGAACAACTCTTCGATGAAGCGCCGGACGTGGCCTTTTTCATCAAAGACGCCGCCGGTCGCTACGTCGTCGTCAACCACTCCCTCGTCCTGCGCAACGGCCTGCAGAACAAATCGCAACTGCTCGGCCGCAGGCCGTGCGATGTCTGCCCAGGAGAATTGGGTCGCATCCCGTCGGAGCAAGACGCGACCATCCTGCGCACGGGCCGCGCGCTCCTCAATCATCTTGAGTTGCATCCGTATGCGCCCCACAGGCCGGTGTGGTGCCTCACGACAAAACTCCCGATTCGCGACGAACGCGGCAAAATCATCGGCATCATCGGCTTCTCACGCGACGTGCGTGCGCCGCTCGACGCGCACGACATTCCCGCCGGGCTTGCCGCTGCGATGGAGCATCTGGAAAACCACTTGGCTGAAACGCAAACGCCCGCCGGTCTCGCCTGCCGTGCCAAACTGAGTCCCTCGAAATTCGCGCGCGTGGTCAAACGCATTTTCGGTCTCACTCCCCGCCAACTCATCACGCACATGCGCCTGGCTGCCGCGTCGCGTTTGCTGCTGGAGAGTGACCGCTCCGTGGCCGACATCGCCATGGCCTGCGGTTTCTACGACCATAGCGCCTTCACCCGAGCGTTTCACTTCGCAACAGGGCTGACCCCGCGCCAATTCCGCGACCGCAACGGTATGCGAGCTGGTTCCTAACTCGGAAGCAACGAACTGCTTACCGAACACGCTCAAGACCGCCAAACCTATCGCCAGAGTTCCGGTCATAGTGTTACGAACTCCGTTTGCATTTCGCCAGTGACTCGCGCGCCGCGTTCCTCGATGAACACGTTGACCTCCGTCCTCACGCCGAAGTCCGGGAGATAAAGCGCCGGCTCGATGGAGAAACAGGTCCACGGGATGATGGGCCGGTCATCGTGCGTCTCGAAATTGTCCATGTTCGCGCCCGCGCCGTGCACTTCGCGCCCAATAGAATGACCGGTCCGGTGCCGGATGAACTGCCCCATCCCGCGCGACTCGATGTAGCCGCGCACCGCATCGTCCACCTCGAAACCGCGCAGAGTTCGGCCGGTGGACGCTGCTTCCCGGGCCAAGTTTATGCCGGCGTCGCGTGCGCCGACGACCACCGCGAACGCCTCGCGCATCCGGGCGGGCACTTCGTCACCGCAAAACGCCATCCAAGTGATGTCGTAATATACCGCTTCTGGTTCATTGAGCTTCGCCCACAGGTCTAGCAGCACCAAGTCTCCGCGTCGAATCGGGGCGCTGCCGGTTTCCGGTGGCGCGTAGTGCGGGTCCGCGGCGTTCGCGTTGACGCCGACGATGGGTGGGGAGTTCGTGACCAAGCTGCGCTCCTTGAACCGCCGCATGATGAACCGCTGGGTGCTGTATTCATCCAAGGGCTGGCCGGCGCGGGTGGCTTGCCGGATATGCTCGAAGGTTTCGTGCCGGATCTGATCAACGCGCCGTCCCGCTTCCAAGTGCATCTCCAACTGTGCGGGCGTCCATTTCGCCTCGAAGATCTGGACCAACTCGGCCGAACTGACGACCTCCACACCGAGACCGCGGATCAATTCGATGGTGCCGGCATCCACGTTGGCCACGTAAGGAACCGCACAGCAGGGCGAGTATTGCATGGCCACTTTTTTCGCGCCTTGCAGAAGCTGCCGCAGCCCGCTCTGCTGCTCCTGCCAGCGGGCGTAAAAGATTTTCGCGCCGGGCAGGACGTCGAGCACTGCGGCTCCACTTGATGCACAAGCCCGAGCGGCTCGCCGTGCGCCGGGATGAAGTAATACCAGCGGCGGCTGACGTGACCAGATGATTTCAGACTGAGCACGCGATACGCAAGCGGGTCTCGCTCGTGATGGTCGAAGAAGAGCCATCCATCGAGGCCGGCTCGTTGCAGTTCAGCTTGGATGGACTTCAGATCCATGAATTCGTTCCTACATGCGCCGCTCGCGCGTCTGGGCGAGCGCAGCTTTCAGTTGCCGCAACTCGGCGGAGGTGGCGGCGCGCAATGGGGCGCGGGGCGGGCCAACGGGATGCCCCATGAGGCCACAGGCGGCCTTGACCCATTGCGTGTATTTCCCGCCGCCTTCCATCAGTTCGAGCGTGGGCAGCATCTCGAAGAAGAGCTTGCGCGCGGCGGGATAATCCTTCTTTTCGACGACCAGGTCGTAGAGCTTCGTGTGGCAAGCAGGCAGGACGTTGGCGACGCCGCCAACCCAGCCGATGGCGCCGACCATGAGGCTTTCCAGCGCGATGGTGTCGCAGCCGCAGAAGACGCCGAGGCGGTCGCCACAGCGGCGCAACAGCTCGGTGATGCGCGGCATCTCGCCGGTGCTCTCCTTCACGTAACGGAGGTTCTTCAGTTCCGCCAGCCGCGCGATGAACTCCGGCGACATATCCACGCCGGTGCGGCCGGGATAGTTGTAGAGCATGATTGGCACGCCGATGGCGTTGTTGACGGCACGGAAGTGCGCGTAAAGTTCCTCCGGCCGCGGCAGCGAGTAGTAGGGCGCAGCGAGCATCACGCCCGCGCAGCCGAGCCGCTCGGCTTGGCGCGAGAAGGCAATGACGTCGCGCGTGGCGCCGGCGTTGGTGCCCGCGACAACCGGCACGCGACCGTTGGCCGCCTCCAGCACCGCCCGAAGGACGCTTTCGCGTTCGGCGGCCGACAGCGCGTAATACTCGCCGGTGCTGCCCAGCGGAATGATGCCGTGAACGCCTTTGCGGATGAGATGTTCCGTGAATGCGCCGAGTTTGGTGTAGTCAACGTCCTCGTTCGCCTTCATCGGCGTGACGAGGGCAACCCAAATGCCGCGCCATTTCGTTTTCATGATTTCGTTCCTTTCGAGTTAGTTCAGTTGCATCCAGATGGTCTTCAACTCGGTGTATTGCTGGTGCGCCCAGATGGATTTGTCCCGGCCGAAGAAGCCGGATGTCTTGAACCCGCCAAAAGGCGTGGTGATGTCGCCTTCGGAGAAGCAGTTCACCGAGACGGTGCCGGCGCGGATGGCGCGGGCCGCGCGATGCGCCCGGTTCAAGTCTTGCGTATAGAGCGACGCGGCTAGGCCGTAGTTCGTGTCGTTGGCCAGCGTGATGGCTTCCTCCTCGGTCGAGAAGGGGATCACCGACAGCACGGGGCCGAAAATTTCTTCCCGAGCGATCTTCATCCGGTTGGAAACCTCGTCGAAAATCGTCACCCCGACGAAATAGCCGCCGGTCTTTTCGAGGATGCGTTTGCCGCCCATGATCAACTTCGCGCCTTCCGCTTTGCCCGCGGCGATGTAGCCGAGGACTTTTTCCAGATGTGGTTTCTCGATCATCGCACCGAGTCGGTTTTCCGGATCGAGCGGGTCGCCAACTTTCCACGTCTTCGCAAGCTTCACCAATCGCGCAAGCAGTTCGTCTTTGATCTTCTTGTGGACGATGAGACGGGAGCCGCAACTGCAATTCTCGCCCATGTTCCAAAACGCCGCGCCGACGGCATTGTTCGCGACGTTGTCGAGGTCCGGCGCGTCCTCGAAGACGACCTGCGGGCTTTTGCCGCCGCACTCAAGGATGATGCGTTTGAGGTTGGACTCGGCGGCGTATTTCAGAAAGTAGCGGCCCACTTCAGTCGAACCAGTGAACGCCACCATGTCCACGTCCATGTGCCGCCCGATGGCCTGACCAGCAGCTTCGCCCAGCCCCGGCACGACGTTCAACACGCCGGCCGGCACGCCGGCCTCGGCGGCAAGTTCTGCCATGCGGATGGCGCTGAGCGATGTCAACTCGGCGGGCTTGAGTACGACGCTGTTGCCGGTTGCGAGGGCTGGGCCGAGTTTCCACGCTGCCATCTGCGCCGGGAAATTCCACGGAATCACACAACCGACGACGCCGACCGGCTCGCGCAAGATCAGCGCGAGATTCTCTGGGCCGGTCGGCGAGACATGGTCGTACAGCTTGTCGGTCGCCTCGGCATGCCAGCGAATGCAATGGATGGTATCGGGGATGTCCATGGTCGCGCAATCGCCAATGGGCTTGCCGGCTTCGAGCGTGTCGAGCAGCGCCAGTTCAAAGGCGTTGGCCTCCAACAGGTCCGCCCACTTCAAGAGCACTCGTTTGCGCTCGCCCGGTTTCATGCGCGACCAGACGCCGCTGTCGAACGCCTTGCGCGCAGCCTTCACTGCGCGATCCACGTCCGGCGCATCGCAGGCGGCAATTTCTGCGAGCGGCTTGCCGGTGGCGGGATTCTCCGTGGTGAAAGTTTGTCCGCTCTGGGCGGCGACGAACTTGCCGTCAATGAACGCCTTTGTGCGAAACTGGAGTTTCCGAACAGCGTTTTGGATGGATGCAGCATCGAGTTTGAGGTTCATAGAATTCCTTTCGTAAACAATCATTGAACGCCCGCCATCCAGCGGCGCATCGGCCTGACGAGACACATCACCACCCCTCCAACGAGGGCTGCAATCAAGGCGACCTGCTGGAAACGGCCGCACATCTGCGCCAGTTCGCCACCACTTTCTCCGGCGATCAAGCCAGCGATGAGGTTGCCGAGCGACGTCGCCAGAAACCAGACGCCGAGCATTTGCCCCACGAGACGAGGCGGGGCTAGTTTGGTGATGGAACTGAGTCCCACGGGGCTGACACATAGCTCGGCTACAGTGTGGAGGAAAAACGTGGCCAGCAGCCAAGTGGGCCAGACACGACCGTGGGCGGCGCGTTGCGAAGCTACCATCATGACGATGAAGCCCGCAGCCAAAAGCATCAGACCCACGGCGAATTTCATCCCGAGGGACAAGTCTATGCCACGGCGCGCCAGCCACACCCACATACTGGCCGCCACTGGCGCAAGCAGGATGATCAAGAGCGGATTGGCCATTTGAAACCAACCCGCCGGCGCCTCCCAACTTCCGATTATCCGAGCCGTGTACCGCTCGGCGAACAGGTTAAAGGAAGACCCCATCTGCTCGAACCCCGCAAAGAACATTGTGGCAGCGATAAACAGGATGGCGATCACACCCAAGCGTTTCTTCTCCACGACAGCCAATTGGCGGGACAGAAACAAATGAGCGAAGAAAATCACCGCCAAGCCCAAAAGGGTCCACTTCGCAGCCTGTGCAATCTCGATCGGGTTGATCTTGATCACGCCCGCCCAAATCAACCCGACTCCGAATACAAGCGCGGCCAGCGTTCCCCATAACAAATGCCAATCGCGCGCCACCACGCGGCTTACTTCCGGCCTCAGGCCCGCCTCGCCGAGACGTTTCTCCATCAGGCCGAATTGAATCAACCCGCTCACCATGCCCACACCTGCCGCAGCAAACCCGAGATGCCAGTTGACCTTTTCCCCCAGCCAGCCGCACACCAACGGTCCGATGAACGCGCCAAGATTCACGCCCATGTAAAAGATCGTGAAGCCAGCGTCCCGGCGTCCGCCGCCTTCCGGATAAAGTTTGCCAACGAGGGCGCTGATATTGGGCTTGAGCAGACCGGTGCCCACTGTAATCAGCAACAAACCGAGGAAAAACGTCTCGCGCCACGGAATGGCGAGCGTGAAATGACCCAACGCGATCACCGCCCCCCCCACACCACACGGCCCGCCGAGCGCCCAACAAGCGATCCGCCACCCAACCACCCGGCAGCGAAAACATATAGACCGCCGCCGTGTAGAGACCGTAGATGGCGCCGGCCATTTTGTCGGAGAAACCCAGGCCGCCCTGCGGCACCGTCGCCGTCATGAACAAAATGAGCAACGCCCGCATTCCATAGTAACTGCACCGCTCCCACATCTCCGTGAAAAACAGCGTATAAATCCCGCTTGGGTGACGAGCTGAATCGGCAGAAGGTGACAGGGTCAATTGCATGGCAATGGCCGATGACAACCGCTGCAGCTTCTGCGCGCAACCAGTTTTTGTTCAATCAATTTCGATGTCGGCGTGATCGAAAGCCCGCCCAGCCCGGTACAGCGCAACTCGCGCGGCAACTGATCGCCGACACGTCCCGCCGTTTCAATCACCTCGTCCAGTGGAATCAACGGGTCGAAGTCAGCCAGCGCCATATTTGCACATGAGAGCGCGTTGCTTGCCGCCATCACGTTCTTCCCCAGACACGGGGCTTCGACACGGTTGGCAATGGGATCGCAACTCAATCCCAGCATGTTCTGGAGCGCCATCGAAGCTGCCGCTACCGATTGCGCGAGCGTGCCGCCCGCCATGTCCACCAACGCTGCCGCCGCCATGCAGGCAGCCGATCCACCCTCGGCTTGGCAGCCGCCGACTTCCGCTGCGAACGTCCAGCGCGAGGCGATGAACACGCCGATCAGCCCGCTGGCCAGCAACGCCTTCGCCATCATCTCCTCGGACAATCCTCTCTCCTCGGCCACCGCAATGACCGCGCCCGGCAGCGCCGCACAGGCGCCTGCGGTCGGCGCGGCCACGATGACGCCCATCGAACTCTTCACCTCCATCAATGCGGTGACGTAAAGGACAATGCGGTTGAGCACTCCGCCGTTGAGCAGCCGCCCGGCCTTGAGCAAATCGTTGAACTTGCCGCTCTGGTGCCCCAACACGCGGTCATCATACTGCGTGCCCGCAATGCCCTGTGCGATGGATCGGCGCAGAATGCGGACGATCTCCACCATCTTGGCGAGCACCTCCGCTTCAGTCAGATTGCTGCGGGCCATTTCGTATTCCACTGCCAGCTTCCACAGTGGTGTGTTGCGACCGGCATCGTGGCGCAACATCTCCTCGCAGGTCGTGAACGGCACGCTCATGCCCTTGCGCGACAACACCGGCAGCACCGGCGCGAGCCGCTTCACGTTCACCACGTTCGCGTCGTTCACTTCAACAAATCGGTCCGCCTTCACCTCCCGCAGCACCGTCCGCCCGTTGTCATTCACCCACACCAGCGTTTCAAAGTAATCGCCGCTGATGGAAACCTTGAACCCGTCAATCTCGATGACTTCCATCATCCCTCCGCCCGTGGAGACGGCGATGAGCGAGTGTTGCTCGCGCGAATTGCGAAGCGTGAGCCGGTAGGTGTTTGGATGCGAGTCGCCTGCGTCCACCGTCTCGATGCGGATGCGCACGCCCGCGGCTCGCAGCGCCTGCGGCGAACCCGGCAGCCGTTCATCCGTTGCCTCCCAGCCCATCAACCCGCCGCACAGGCCCATATCCGAGCCTTGCGTCTCGTGCGTGGTCGGCAGCGAACCGTTGCGGTCGAACTCGACCAGCACGTCGCTGATCTCGCCGTCCATCAGGTCGCGCGCCAGCCGCCCAATGCGCAGCGCGGCGGCGCAATGTGAACTCGACGGTCCCCGCATCACGGGACCGATCACGTCGTTGAAGATACTGACCAGCATACTGTTCTTTCCAAGTCTAGGTGTTGCGACCGGATGTGTCTTGGCGCATTTTGAACGAAAAACGTGAAAGCCAGCACAATCAGAAGCATTGGCAGCCACGCTGCGCCCCTGTGCCTTGCTTTTCCCCAGCAGCGACCTCAGTTCCTTCACGGTCTCCGGGTGCTTAGAATAAAGATTCGTCGTATCGCCGGGATCGGCTTCGAGGCTGTAGAGCTGTCCCGGCGCGTCCGTCGCGGTGTCGGCACCTTTGACTGCGCGTTGTAGCAGGACACATCGCCATAACCAAGATCATCAGCGAGAATAAAGATGATGTTGGGTTTCTCCTTCGGCGCGGACGGAACATTTCCGGCTTGTCCGCCGAAGCTGTTGCAAAGGAGGAAACACAAGGCCAACTGCAGGGCGGTGAGAGGGGTGAGGATGGAGAGATATTTTTTCATGGGACTACCGGACTCCATGTTCAAGCTGGTCAAAGATCACTTTGTCCATCTTGATTTGATTCTGGCGATGTTCTGGCAGCGGCCAGAATTTATTGAACTCGGAATTCGCACGAGCCTGCTCCATGATGGCCGAGATCTTCTTTACGATATCCGGATGGACCGTCGCAACATTACGGGTCTCGCCGATATCCGCGTCGAGGTTATAGAGTTCGATCGGCTCTTTGGTTCCCCCAACCCGAATGCCTTTCCACGAACCCATGCGAACCGCCTGTTGTTTTCCCATGTGATGTTCCCAATACAAATACTCGCGTGGTTGCTGTCGTTCCGGGTGTCCGAGCAACGTGGGAACCAACGAAATCCCATCGGTGTGCGCGGGCCGCGCAACCCCAGCCAATTCCGCCAACGTGGCCATGAAATCCCACCCTGCAGCAGGTAGGCGACTGGTTTGGGCGGGTTGGATGTGGCCGGGCCAGCGGGCGATCATGGGCACACGGATGCCGCCCTCATAGAGAAATCGCTTCTTGCCTTTCAAAGGACCAGTCGCTTCGAACCGTTTCGTGTATTTGTAATAGCTGTTTTCGTCCCCGTTATCGCTGGTAAACAAAATGAGCGTCTTTCCGTCAATTCCCTGATCTTTCAGTTCTTGAATGATGCGACCGACATGGGAATCAAGACGCGTGATCGCCGCCGCGTAGAGCTTTTCCAAATGAGTCCATTCCCGGTCGGCGTAAGGTCCGATATCGGGCACCTGAATTTCGTCTCCATCCTTGGGGGAACGGCCGTGTGGAATCTGAGTCGGGAAATAAACGAAAAAGGGAGTGTCCTTGTTGCTCCTGATGAACTTCAAAATTTCCCCCACGAACAGATCCTGCGAATAGACTCCCCAATTCCCGACAATCCCCGGCCGTCGGACATTCTCGGCCCGATTCTCAGGGAAAACTATCGTCTCATCGTTCTTCCATAATTCGAGCGGATAATACTGAAAGGCGTCACCGGTGCCTTTGAATCCGAACCAATAATCTCATCCATACTCGGTCATCTTTCCCTTCGGAAGCGGGATGCCGGCTTCCAGTTTTCCGAACTGAGCGGTCTTGTATCCGGCCTTCTTCATGTCTTGGCCAAGAGCCGGAAGTTTCGGGGGCCACAACTCGGCAGGATACTCCGTCATATACCCTGAAAAATCCGGCAGATGAGGCAAGAAGTTATCGCGGATCGGCGCATGACCGGGATGCATTCCCATCAACAGGCTGACTCGTGAGGGCACGCAGACGGTATTGCCCGCGTAGAAGTCCGTGAAACGCATTCCTTCCGCGGCCATTTTGTCAATTTCGGGCGTGAGGATGAGTTTCTGTCCGTAACAGCCCAATGCCGCATAGCCGAGATCATCCGCCATGATGAGGATGATGTTGGGCTTCACCGACGGTATGGACGCATCCGCAGTGCGCAACACGGCCAGCGGCGCGAGCAGCAGGAGGGTGAGAGGCAAGGATGCCAGTTTGTTCATGGTTGTGTTTCCCGGTTGTGCCGTTGTTGACGACTGTGAAGATTCACGAGTTGATTCAATGATTTGCTGACCTGAGCAATTGGACTGGCCCGAACAAGCCAGACTCCAAGGGGCCACCCACGCCTACCTTCTGTGTGATCCGGGTGATGCGTTTGTCCCGTGGGAGTTTCGCATCTCCGGCCACGCGGTTCGCCCAGACGTTCGTGATCTTTACCTCCAGCTTGTTCTTGCCAGAACCGACTATGCCGGTGACATCATACCGGAAGGGCGGTTTCCATCGTATGCCCAACGGCTGCCCGTTCAAAGTCGCCTCGGCGATATTGCGGAGGTGCCCAAGATCGAGTTCGAGGTGGGTGCCAGGGGTCAGCATGGACGCGGGCACTTCGAACTCTTTCAGGTAGGTGGCGGTACCGGAGAAGTATTTGATCCCATCGTCCGGAATGGCGGTCCAGGAAACCAGCTTCTCAAAAACGCGCGAAGGTGGCGCGCCGAGATTGGGCGGGAACTTCACTTCCCATGGGCCTGTGATCTCCAAAGCCGGTAGCGTGTTGGTTGGCTGTTTTGCCGCTGTGATGGTGGGCTTGGCGGCTCCGCCAAAGACAACAAACACCGAACCGGCCGGCGGCAGGCGCAACTTCAGCTTCGAGCCTCCGTCAACGGTCTCACAATCCGGCAGGGACTGGATTTCGCCGGTGTCGGGAAACCACAGTTGCGCGGGGCGCCGCGTCGCGCGGAAAACGCAATCGGCCTCGGCTTCCTCCATCTGCGTGTTGCTGACGAAATAGATGTCGGCGTCCAGAGTGCGGCGGTGGATGTAGTCGAGATCGGCCGTCTTTCCAGGACTGCTGTAGGAGAAGTCGGGACCAATGCCTCGTTGTTGCAGGATCTCGCGGACGCGTTTGCGGTCCGAAACGATGCGGCCTTTGCCATACGAACGCTCGGAAACTTCCCCGTCCTTGCCGGCTCCCCACATTCGGTCGGCAATGGCTTGGACCTGTTGGTCACAGCGGGGATAGTCGGCAAGAGTGACGTCGCGCGAGGGTTTGGGGCCGAGCAATGTCGCTCCTTCCGAAACTAGCTTCTCCAGCTTCTGGAGCACGGCCAGCGGGATGTCGGTGCGTTCGGGCAGAACGATGACGGCGTAGCTCACGCCGTGGGGCAACATCAGGCTTCCATCCTTGAACTCCATCCGTTTTTGGATCACCTCGGAGTCAATGATGTCGTAATCGTAGCCGGTTCCCAGCGCGTCGGCGGGGGCGGGGTTCGGTCGTCCACAATGCGCACAGGTCGCGCCATCGAGCCGCTTGGAATCGGGGCCGATGCGGCGGGTGGCGACCAGATTGGGCGCGTCGTCGCCGTAGTAGAAACAAACGTCCGCCACTGGCAGACCTTGTTGGAGCAGATAACAGCAGCGCGAGAAATAGGACAACATGGGGCCGGACTGATTCCACCAAGTTGAGTTGAGGTTGAAGTGCTCGCCGGCATGATAGTTTGGACCGGGAACTCCGAACTGAGGGGGAGTGTGCGCGAAGGTGTGGAAGGTGATCCTGTTCAGCCCGTTGCAAAACGCGGTATCAGCGAGCCGCTTGTATTCCAGCGGCCCATCCTGCCAACTCCGCCAGCCTGTGAACGATTCAGCATCCACGATTTGGTGGCCATAGGTGTGAGCCGCGCTGGCGGCCTCCTTTTCCACCCAAAACCGGGAGCCGTTCCAAAATTCGCCCCGGGGAATATCCACCGCGCCCAAGGAACGCAGTGGATCCGTTCGGGGGTAACCGCCGTGGCCGGCCTCGGCGACAAGCTGCATTCCGTACGTATTCAGGAATTTGGTGCCCGCGTGGTAATGGCCGTCAATCCACAAATCGCTGACGGTCATGCGATAATCATGGAGAAAGCGCGGCGCGATTTGCGGGTCGGCGAACGTTTTTCCCTTGAGCGCGGGAAGATACGGGATGGGGTCATAACCGCGACGCTTGCGGAATTCCTCCAGAAACGAGTCAGTCCAGTCCGTTTGATTGTCCACCTCGACACTATCCACTTCCATGTAGCGGAGTGCGTCTAGGCTTGGTCGCGTCTTCAGAATCTGATTAAGAATGTATTGAAAATGAGTCCGGGCCGCGTTTGCGTCGAGGTGATCAATGAGCAAACCGGTTGAGTTGGGACTGGGCACCATCAGTTTCTGTCCGGTGTTGCTGGTGATGAACCGTGCGATCACCCAAGCCCCCGCTGGAACATCCCACGTGAGCAGCCCATCGCTGTTCATTTTCTCGCTCAAGTTGATGACGGCGGCAATGTCGCGAATGACCTTGTTCGTCGGTTGCGGAAAAGCCAGCACGGCGACTTCCTTGTAGTAAACCGGCAGGCCATTGGTTCCTTTGGGCGCACGAGTGGATGGAAATGGCAGCACCTGCGAAAACCGGGTCGGGCCGTTGACTGTGGTCTCGCTGTGGTAAAGACCTTTCATGGCATCCTTGGGCTGAATCCAACTACCGCCGGCGTTCCAACTGCTCGAGGCAACGATGCCGAGGTGCAGGCCAAGACGGTCGGCCTGATCAATGGCGTGATTGATGGCCTTGAGCGATTCGGGACCAAGAAACGCAGGCCCTGCCGGAATCGGTTCCTCGGGATTGGGATGGATGATGCCGATATCCCAGATTTCGGCCCCGGACATTCCCTTGGCTTTCATCTCTTCCAGTTCGCGAGTGATTTCGGCAAGATCAACGTTACCATTCAGCCAGTCCCAAAACGCGCCAGGCCGCGCCTCGATAGGCGGATCGCGGAAGAGCGCCGCCGATGGTTCGCGCTCCGCCGACGGACTGGCGTGAGCGATGACGAATTCGATGAGTTCCTGGCATTGAAAGAAGCCGTCCCAGACGTTGTGACCTTGGCCGGGCGGAATCCGCAGCCGCATCGAGCCGCCCAGTTCGCGGTAGCGGCGGGCCAACTCGGCCGAATTGTCCGCCAGCGGAACCGTCTTATCGGCATCGCCGTGGATGTGAAAAATGGGCACGCCGGTTTTCGCCAACGGTGTAAGACGATCAATGGGATTGTGCTGGGTTAACTGCTCCTCCAGTTGTCCGGCGGTCAGACCGTAAGCACCGCACGCTTTATCCAAGCCGGGCCAACTGCGGAGATTGCAGACCGGGTAAATACCGGCAATGCCACCCACTGACTGTGGATGTTCGGCCGCCCAGTTATAGGCCATCAAGCCCCCGCGACTGCGCGCCAGCAGCACCGGTTTGCGACTGAACCCGCGCCGTTCCGTGAGTTCACGATACAGCGCAGAAAAGCCGGCACGACCCCGAGGGCTGCCATACGATTCGCCAACATCCACGCCGGCCACCGCGATGCCGGCGGCTAAGAAGCGTTCAAACATCCAGCGTTCACGGGCTTCCGGCAACTTGGGCAACGTCGGCGCATACCAGACCCACGGGGTGGGACGATGGGTGTGACGATTTTCCGCCGCCGGAAGAATGACGAACGCTGTGCGGCCCTCGACCTCGAAGACCTCTCCCGGCAGAGGCAAGTCTTTTTGCGGCCCCGTCGGATTGGCACCCCAAACCGGGCTCAACGGCCGCACCAGTAACAAAGCCAGCAACAGGGCGGTGAGGATTGTGAGGGTGCGTTTCATGGTTGCAGCATTGGACGGCAGATGCCCCACAAAGTTCAAGCCGGAAAACCACCGAATTTTAGCCACGGATATGCACAGATGATTGCCGGTAGCGACTGGCCCAGTCGTCCGCGCCTGCTGAAGGTTTTGCAGGATGGAAGCGGTGAGGTCGGCGGGGACGTAGGAGCGCTGCGCGGGTATGTGAAGGATCGGAAGATCGGCGGCGGTCAGGGCGGCGTCAACAAATGTGTCCTAATCACAGAGGGAAATTCCCGTGCAGTTCCTTCAGTTGTGATTCCAAGGACATGCGTGCATGTAACCAGAACGGCAAATTTCGTTCAAGTGTGGATTTCGCTCGGCATTCGTGTCTGATTCGTGAAGATTCGTGGCTCAATGTTTCCGCCTTCGCTTACGCTTCGGCGCGACACGCCGGAAATGCTCCGGCTGTCCGGCAGGGCACTCGTGGACTCAATTCCCAGCCAGCGGCACCAGCAGCAGGGCGGTGAGAAGATGTGCCGTCAGCGACGCTGGGACTCCAGCAGTTTGAGGTTGGCTTCGGCGAAGGCTTTCCCCATGAGGGCAAACGTTTTTGCGCAGCCGAGGTAGTGGTAGCCGGCGTTGGAGGCGCCGCGTTTCCACGTCGCGGCCTCGGCGGGAGTGATGAGTTCGGCCTCGAACTTCTTCAGATACTCCCGCTGCTGCTGATCGGTCATTGTGCCGTCTTTGTTCGGGCCATTCTTGTTTTTGTTCTTCAATGCAAAAGCCATGCCCCTGACTTTCTCGTATTTGTCAGCAATGGCTCCGAGTTCCTCGGACCAGAACGGCGCGGTCGGCACGGCAACGACATTGCCTTTGAACTCCGGCAGCAACGACGGCGCGGTCATCGCCTCGCGGAAGGCGGCGGCATCCGCTTTTACATTCTTGCCGCCCACCCCCATCACACCAATGATAAATGGCATCTTCGGCGCACCGAGATCTTTCCGGACGTCTCGGATGAAGTCGGCGAGCCACTCGCTGTACTTGCCAAAGCGGTTCTCTTTGCTGTCCTTTGGCAACACGGGATACACGTCTCGGTTCACCATGTCATTCCACCCCTGCAACCACACAAAGCCGGCAATCTCATAACCGACCGCCGCATCGTAGGCCGGGCAAACTCGCTTCGGATCGGCGAGTACTTTCTTCACATGCTCGATCATAAGCCGGTAGTACCGGCCGGAACCGGATTCGGGATAACGATTCTTCGCGATGTCGCCGGGCGTTCGCGGATACACACCGGCGCTCGGCGGACGGAAATCGTAGTAAAGCGATTTACCCCCCCACGCCGTCTTGATGAGCAACACCGGCTCCTTGAGCGCCGCGTCCATCGTGAGACCAAAGGTGAATTCCGGGCCGATTTTACCGCCGTCCTCCGCGGGATTGCGCCGTGCGCCAAATCCGGCAGTGAGTTTGCCAATCGCCTCGCCGTTGTTGTCACCGGAACCGGTTAAATACGAAATCCACACGTGATCGCAGACACGCGGTTTCCCGTCCTCGCCGCGCATTTGCTTCAGCAACGGCGCGGTGGCCGGGTCGTCGCCGATGTAATCGAAGGTCTCAACCTTCGCGTGGCCTTCCATGTTTGACTGTCCGGCAAGGATGAACACTTTCAACGGCTTTGCCGGGCCGGTTTCCGACCGCGCCTCGAAAATCCCTGCGATCGTTATTGCGATCAAACTCACGCACATCATCGTTTTCATCGGACTACCTCCGTCCCCGTGTGCGTCGCCTCGTCTCGAAGACCCCCTCGGTTACATCGGGGTTGATAAGAACCCATCGCATATACCCAATCCCAACGTCAACGCGAATGTTGCCCCTCACCCGCGACTGGTAAAATTCTGTTGAAAACCGGCACGTCTATTGGGATTATCTGCGCCCCATGAAATCCTACAACATTGCAGTCATCGGCGGCGACGGCACCGGCCCGGAAGTGGTCCGTGAAGCCATCAAAGTGCTCGACGCGGCCGCCCCAAAATTCGGCGTCAAACTGAACTACACCCATTTTGATTTCGGCGGTGACCGTTATCTGCGCACCGGCGAAGTCCTCCCCGACAATGCCATCGCCGAGCTTCGCCAGTTCCCCGCGATCCTGCTCGGCGCCATCGGCCATCCCGACGTGAAACCGGGCATCCTCGAAAAGGGCATCCTGTTGCGAACCCGCTTCGAGCTGGAGCAATACATCAACCTCCGCCCCGTCAAGCTCTACGACGAACGGTTCTGCCCGCTCAAGGACAAGAAACCCGAACACATTGATTTCGTCGTCGTCCGCGAAAACAACGAAGGTCTCTACACCGGCGCCGGCGGATTTGTGTTCAAGGGCACGCCCAACGAGGTCGCC
Organism: uncultured Verrucomicrobiota bacterium; assembly: GCA_964541945.1. GTDB lineage: Bacteria > Verrucomicrobiota > Verrucomicrobiia > Palsa-1439 > Palsa-1439 > CAIKAP01. The sequence continues at coordinate 92,421 of CAZISE010000010.1, read as the reverse complement.
GTCCAGGAAAGCATCAACACCCGCCGCGGCGTCGAACGCTGTCTGCGCTACGCCTTCGAGTTCACCCGCAAACGCAACAAACGCAAAACGCTCACCCTCTGCGGCAAAACCAACGTCCTCACCTACGCCTTCGACCTCTGGGAACGCGCCTTCCACGAAATCGGCCAAAAGGATTACCCCGACATCAAACGCGACTATGCCCACGTGGACGCCACGACCATGTGGTTTGTGAAAAATCCCGAATGGTTCGACGTGATTGTCACCGACAACATGTTCGGCGACATCATCACCGACCTCGGCGCCATGATTCAGGGCGGCATGGGTATCGCCGCCGGCGGTAACATCAATCCACAAGGTACTTCCATGTTCGAGCCGATTGGCGGCAGCGCCCCGAAATACACCGGCCAGAACGTCATCAACCCCCTCGCCGCCGTCTGTGCCGGCGGGATGATGATGGATTTCCTCGGCGAAAGCGCCATGGCCAACGCCATCGAACAAGCGGTCATCAAAACGGTGCGCGAAAAACTCAAGTCTCTCGCCGCCGGCAAGATGGGTTACGGCACCACTCAAGTCGGCGACCTCGTCGCCGCTGCCGTGGCATAACGATTCGTTTGCCTTCCTCCAAAAAGGGCGCGCAACCGCGCGCCCTTTTTTTCGTTGCCCGTAAAACCGCTCGCCCCACACAACAACATTTGTCACCAGCGACGATGAGGCGGAGCGTGTCTCCAATGGCCGTGATACCAAACGCCGCTGCGCCAGTAACCACTGATCCAAACCGCGCCAGGATATGGCGGAAGCGCCCAATGACCGGGCACCCATACCCACCGAAAACCGTCCCATGACCAACAGCCGGGCACCCACACATAATCAGGACCAGGCGCCGCCACCACCGGATCGGCCACCACCGTGGATGGCGGCGGCGGCACCGTGGCCGTCGGCGTCGAGGGCGGCGGCAGCGCATTGATGCCGCTGGGCGTGTTGATCATGAAATCAATCACTCTTTGGCTGACGCCGGCGTCTTTCAGCTCAATAATTTCCGCCGTGGTCAGGTGATAGACCGTTCGCGAGGCGCGAATCTGGCTGATGATGACCTCGTCGCTGACGCCGGCTTTGGCCAATGCCTTGATGTCGGCCAGGCCGAGTGGTTGGCCCTGTTCCACGCGCTGCAGCGTGGCCGGGCTTTGGCGCGACAGCGTCTCGCGTTGCTGTTGGTCCAGCGCATGACCGATGATGCCGCCGGTCAACGCGCCGAGCGCCCCGCCAATGGCAGCTCCGGCCGCCGTGCGATGGCCGGAGTAATTGCCGATCAACGCCCCGGTGCCGGCGCCCAACATCCCGCCCAGCAGCGCGCCGGAAGCCGTGCGATCAGGTTGGCCGGAAGGGGTCTCGCACCCCGCCAACAACAATGTCACCACAAGCATCACCACAACCGTTTGAAACGTTTTCATGTTTGTCCTCCTTCTGTTCACATCGGTTCGGTGCGTGAGGGAAACTATCGCCAGTGTCCCCCCACCCACACGCGATCATACCCCCGATGCTCCCAATGTCCCACCACCCAAACCGCGCGCGGACGTGGCGGCAACACCCAGCGACCTCGAATCCAGATCCATTGCCCGCGATGCCATTCCCAGCAACCGGCAATCCACACGTATCCCGGTCCCGGACACGGGAGAACCTCCTCCACACGCGGCGCAGGCGGCGGTGGTGGCGGCGCCTCCGTGACCACTGTCGCCGGTGGCGGCGCATTGATGGTCTGGGGAGCGGCGGCGGCGGTGTTGATCATGAAATCAATCACCCGATTGCTGACGCCTGACTCTTTCAGGTCAATAATTTCCGCGGTGCTCAGATGATACACGACTTGCGCGTTGCGCAACTGGCTGATGATAACCTCGTCGCTGACACCGGCTTTGGCCAGCGCCTTGATATCGGCCAACCCCATGGGTTGGGCCTGGAGAACCTCCGCCGCGACCACGGTGGCGGCGAGCGCGCCCAGCAAGTAATACTTTTTCATTTTGTCATCTCCTTTTGTTGACCGGGCAGCTTGTGCTGCCGCGTTTTTATTTCGTTAGTGCACACTTACATCGCTACAACGCTTTTTCAACACTGGTTCGCAAAAAAGGTTTCGCGGGAAATCTTATTCCGCCATGGCGGCTTCGGCCACCCGCACCATGGCGCCGTCAATCAGCGAATCGGGCGGATTGAGAATGACACGGTCGGCGGGAGTGACTCCCGCCAGAATCTCGACCACAGACCCAAAGTCGCGTCCGAGCCTGACGGAACGCAACGCGACCTTACCCCCCGCCAGGACGACGCCCACCTGCGGGCCGTCGGCGCGAAACAGCAACGTGTTGGCGGGCAGTGTCAGCGGAACTTCGAGTTTTGCCCCGTCAAAGCTCACCTGCGCGAAACTGCCGGCGAGAATCTCGCCCTTCTCATTGTCCACCTCCAGCTCGGTCAACAAGGTCCGCGAGTCGGCAGACATGGCGCCCGATGTCCGCACGACGGTGGCGGGAAAAACTCGTCCGGGCATTTCAGGGATTGTCATTTGAGCGGTCTGACCGGGCACGACGGCGCGGGCGAGACTTTGCGGAACGCGGACATAGACGCGGAGTCGTCGAGTTTGGGCAAGACGAAACAGTTCTTTGTCGCCGCCAGCGGCAATCAGTTCGCCAACGTCGGTGTTGCGGGCGGTGATGACGCCGTCAAAGGGCGCCGTCACATGGGTGAACGCGAGCAGGTCGGCCAGACGGCGGACGGTGGCTTTGACGGCCTCCACGCTGGCGGCTTTCAGTTGGTAGTCGGCCTGTTTCTCGGCGGCTTCCTGCGCGCTGACGTGATTGCTACGGAGCAGTTCGTTCCAGCGTTCGGCCGTGGTTTTGGCCAGCGCGAGCGCGGCCTCCGCCTGCGCCAGCTCGGCTCGCGCCCGTTCGAGGTCCCGCTCCAATTCGGGCGCGTCAATCTCGGCCAACAACTGTCCGTTCGTAACCGTCGTACCGATGTCCACCCACCGCCGTTTCAGGTAACCGCTGGCGCGGGCATAGATCGGCGCGTCGAGCCACGGTTTGATTTCGGCGGGCAACGCCAGACTGGAAGCGGCTTTGCCGGGCGACGGCGCGACAACCGCGACGGTGGGCAACGCCAGTTCAAGCGTCTCGGCGCGAACAGCGGCCTGTTGCTGGCGGCGCGGCACAATACCGGCGGCGGCACCGACAAGGATGAGCACCAGCACAATCAGGCCGGCATTGCGCAACCTGGCGGAAGACTCTTTCATGGTCATTTCCATTACGTCTCCTTCAGAGCCGGGTCAAGCTCCGCGGGCGATGGCGTCGGGGGACGACGGTGAAACAGACTGAACACCACCGGCACAAAAAACAGCGTGGCCACCGTTGCGATTACCAGACCACCGATGACAGCCCGCCCCAGCGGAGCGTTTTGTTCGCCGCCTTCGCCGAGGCCGAGCGACATCGGTAACATGCCGAGGATCATCGCCAGCGCCGTCATGAGCACGGGCCGCAACCGCCCGACGCCGGACTCCCAGGCAGCTTCGAGGGCGGTCATGCCCTTGCGGAGATTGTGTCGGGCAAAGGTGACAACGAGAACGGAATTGGCCGTGGCGACACCGAGGCTCATGATGGCCCCCATCAACGCGGGAACACTGACCGTCGTCAACGTCAGGTGCAACCCCCAGATGACACCCGCCGCCGCGCCGGGCAGCGCGGTAATGATGATGAACGGGTCGAGCCAGCTTTGGAAGTTGACGACCAGCAACAGATAGATCAGGGCGATGGCCATGACGAATCCGATGCCCAATCCGAGGAAACTGCCGCGCATCGTCTCGGCCTGGCCGCGCAACATGATGTAGCTGCCTTTGGGAAGCTCGTTTTCGGCCTGTTTGACAAGCGGACGGATCTCGCGCAGCACGCCGCCGAGATCGCGTCCACTGACGCCGCCAAAAATATCAATGACCGGCATAATGTCGCGGTGCGACACCACTGGCGGTCCCATCGTGCGGGAGACGGTGGCGAGGTTGGCCAGCAGTTGCGCGTCGCCCTGGCCGGGCTGGCTGGCGTTGATCGGGATGGCTTGAAGGGCGTCCACCGAATCCATGTGATGTTCGGGCACCCGGGTGCTGACGGAATATTGAATGCCAAGAAGCGGGTTGATCCAGAAGGTCGGCGCGACCTGCGAACTGCCACTGAGGCTGAGCAGGACGGAATTGGCCACATCGCGCTCGGTCAATCCCATTTCGGAGGCTTTGATGCGGTCCACGGCAAATTGCAGTTTGGGACGGTCGCCGGGCTGTTGGATGCGGACGTCCACGGCGCCGGGAATGCGGCGGATTTTTTCGACGAGCCGTTTGGCCAGTTCCCGATTGGCTCCCTGGTTGCGTCCCGCAATCTGGATGTTGAACGGCGCGGGCAGACCGAAGTTGATGGTCTGACTGATAATGTCAGCGGGCAGAAAATAAAAGAGGACACCGGGGAACTCGCGGTTCAGGCGGCGTCGCAATGCGCGAACATACCCCTCCGTGGGACGATGCCCATGACGCAACTGAACCATGATATCGGCGTCGCCGGGGCCGATGGTCCCATTGTCGGAATAACTGAGGTTGATGGTGGAATTGGGCAGACCAATGTTGTCAAGAATGCCAACAAGGTCGCGGGCGGGGATTTCCTGGCGAATGACCGCTTCGATCTCGTCCACGAGTTTTGCCGTCTCTTCAATGCGCAGACCGCTGCGCCCACGGACGTGAAGCCGAAACTGCCCGGCGTCAACCGACGGGAAAAAATCCTGCCCAAGCTGCGGAATGAGCAGGCCGCTTCCGACGCAAAACGCAAGGAACAGAACCACAAAAGCGGCGCGGCGTTGAAGAATCAACCCAAGAAGCTGCCGATAGCCCTCGCGAAACCGGGCAAAACCGCGCTCAAAAGCGATGTGGATCCGCGCAAAGGGACGAATCCAGGCCGAAAGACGGGGCGACTCCGCGCGATGGTCGTGAGGCTCAACATTCCGGTAAAACCACATCACCAATGTGGGAACAAGCGTGCGCGACAGCGCATAGCTGGCCAGCACGGCAAAGACAACCGCCTCCGCCAGCGGCACAAAAAGGTACCGCGCCGTCCCTGTGAGAAAAAACATCGGCACAAACACAATGCAAATGCAGAGCGTGGAGACAAAGGCCGGCAGAGCAATTTCCTGCGCGCCATCAAGAATCGCCTGGACGGTCGGTTTGCCAAGCGCCATCTGGCGGTGAACGTTCTCCAACTCAACCGTGGCGTCATCCACAAGAATGCCAATCGCAAGAGCAAGGCCGCCGAGAGTCATGAGATTGATGGTTTCGCCAAGGGCGCTGAGGAGGGCAATGGATGTGAGAATCGAAAGCGGAATGGAAAGAGCGATGATCACGGTGCTGCGCCAGGAACCAAGAAAAAGCAAAATCATCGTGGCCGTCAGCGCGGCGGCGATGATACCCTCCTTCAAGACGTCGTTGATGGCGGCGCGAACGAAAATGGATTGGTCGGCGAACTCTTTGACCTCAACGTCACTGGTGGTGGTCTTGAGCACGCGCGCCAGCATTTGTTTGACGCCCTTGGCAACCTGAAGGGTGGAGGCTTCCCCCGTCTTGAAGATGCTCAACAACGTACTGCGAACCCCGTCCTGGCGGACGATATTGCGTTGTGGCAGCGCGCCGTCGCGGACCTGCGCGACATCCCGGATGCGGATGACGGCGCCGTTGACCGTTTTGATGGGAAGATCATTGAGCTGGTCGAGGATTCGGGGGCTGGTGTTCAACTCGATGTCGTACTCGGTCGCGCCGATCTTGGCGGTACCCGTCGGGTAGGCGAAGTTCTGCGCATCCAACGCCGCCACCACATCGGAAGGCGCAAGGTTCTTGGCCTTGAGCGCCGTCAGATCCATGTCCACCGACACGACGCGCTGGCGCCCGCCAAACGGAAATGGGATGGCCGCCCCCGGCACCGTGATCAGACGGACGCGGATCTGGTTGACGGTCAGGTCGAACAACTCCGACTCGGACAGTTTCCGGTTGCTGATGCCGTACTGGAGAATGGGCACGGTGGAGGCGTTGTAGCGAATGATTAATGGCGGCGTCGCGCCCGGAGGCATATTACGAAGCATGGTCTGGCAGATCGCGGTAATCTGTGCGATTCCCGCATCCACGGAGGCACCGGGCTGGAGGAACACTTTGATGACGGAGATACCGTTGTAGGAGGTGGACTCGATGTGTTCGATGTCGTTGACCGTGGTGGTGAGAGGGCGCTCGCAGTTGTAGGTGATCCGCTGTTCCATTTCCTGGGCGCTCAACCCGCTGTATTGCCAGAGGATACTGATGACGGGGATGTCAATGGCCGGAAAAATGTCCGTCGGCGTGCGCAAAAGCACAAACGGCGTCAGCAGCAGCAGCAACAAAGCTGCCACCACAAACGTGTACGGACGACGCAGCGCTAGACGTACAATCCACATGACGGCTCTCAGTCCGTCATACCGACGAAGACCGGAGCGGCGTCATTCATTTGACGGCGCCGGTGGCGGCCCATTCGGTGCCGCGCTGAATCAGGGTTTGCACGGCGGGGGTACGGAGTGCTTTCACGTCGTGACCAAACGTGTGATGGAACACGCGGCCTTTGCCGTAGCTGAGCGTAAAGACCATCGGCTCGGTCGCCTTGCTCCAGTCGGAATCAGCCGTCGCAAGCACGCAAATGGGGTCGTCGCCCTGAAGCTTGGCATACAACTCGTCGTCCTGCTCGAAATCGTCCAGCCCCTTCGTGATCGGGTTGTCCTTGTCGGCAATCTTCACCTTGAAGACGCTGCGCGGGCCATGTCCCGACTTCTTCATAACCCAGTAACGCCCACAAAGTTTCTTGAACTCATCCCACTCCTTAAACGAGGCGCTGGCCAGATGACAGACTACGAATCCTTTGCCTTCCCTGACAAAGTTCAGCAGGTTCGCCTTGCCCGTGTCGGAAGCGGTTGGCGTCGAGGCATTGTACATGTGGTAATAAATCACGTCGTACTTCTTAAGATTCTCGGCATCCTCAAGCGCTTTGACTCCCTCAACAAGAGTCACATCGAACTTCCCCGATGATTCAAGAATTCGTTTCGTCTCGACGGAGGTCTCTTTCCAGGGATGCGCTTTCACATCGTCGCCCGTAATGAGCAGGACCTGAATTTTGGCGGCGTGAACAGAAGTGAGAATGGCAAGCGTGGCGACGGCAATCAATAAACGGCTCATAAAAGTTCCTTTCGTTGCCGCGAGATGTAGCGGTGAAACGACCGTCGGTCAAGGATTTCCGCGCCATCCGTCTTCCGCCCGTTCCGCTTGTTTTCCCACAGCGGCCTGTTATCATCCCGCCATGAGCCTGATCGCCGCCTTTCTTCTGATGGCCGCCGCCGAACAGCCGCCAATGACGATTGCCGAGGCCAAGACGTTTATGCGAACGCTGGCACAGTACGTCTTCGACCATCACCTGAAAAAGGACGAGACCTCCCCCCAGCGCGGGATGATCTATGAGTATTACGATGTCAAAAGCAACCTCTGGGTTCAGGGCGAAGCGCTCGACACGATGCACGACGGGGCCTGGTTTGCCGTCGCCATGGTCAACGCCTACCGCGCCACGGGCGATCCTTTTTACAAGGAAATCCTCACCCGCTGGCAACTGCCGTTCTACCTGAAAATGCTCAATCACGGCGACGAACTGTTCACCTCCGAGCGCAACGACGGCCGTCCCGGCGACGACCGCGGCTGGCGCACCAGCAAGGAATGGCTCCTCCAGGGACGCGAGAAAGGTTTCGTGCCGTACTGGTGGGACGACGGCGCCTCGGTCAGTCTCGACATGCGCGCACGCAAGGACAAGGATGAGCACGTCAACTTCGCCGCCCGCAACGACTGGGGAAACCGCCCCAACCCGGAGAAACGTCTCTGCGGCTATTCGCTCGGCTCCTCCAACCACATGGCACAAGACTTCGCCGTGATGCTACAGCAAACCTGGCTGCTGTTGCGGGACCCGGCCATTGCCGAGGCCGCCCAAAACCTTCAGCAATGCCGCGCGCGCCACGGCTCGCCCAACATCCCCGCCGTCAGAGCTGCCCTCGCGCTCGCCACCAACGACGATGCCATGCGTCGCTCGTTGCCGGAGGAAACTTGGAAATCCGTCGCCACCGCCCGCAACGACTGGCGACGCGCCTTGTACGAGTTCAAGAAAGACGAACCGGTCGTGATTCCCGGTTTCGCCGACGACCAGCAATACCGCTACTACGTTGCCCTTGCCCGCCACGGTACCCTCCCCCAACCCACCGCGTTTCGGCTCATTTATGATGCGTTCACGCTGCCGATGCTTTACCGGATGTATTGCGACGACGAGCCGCCCGCCCCCGGCATCAACGTTTTCGATCTGCATCCCTACAAGTTCATCAATGGCAAACCCGCCGACTATCGTTCCCAACGCAAAGGCCCCGGCGGCAACCCGCGTCCCATCGGTTCGCGGTTTGGCCCGCAAAACATGGTCGTCAGCGGCTGGGGATTACAGGCGTTGAAAGCCCATCCCGGTCTCTGGGACAAAGCGAAAACGGAAATCACCACCCCCCACTTCTTTCCGCCCGCCACCGAAAAAGAGGTCCAAGCCGCCCTCGAACGCGAACTCGGCCTCGGCCTGCGCACTTGGGAAGCCATTTTCAAACAATACGGTTACATCCCCACCGGCATCGGCGCCGGCAACACCGGTGGCGGGTTCCTTTGGGAAAACTTTTCCGACACGGGCGGTTACGCCCACCTGATCAGTGCCGCCGCGCAATGGATTTTTTGTCTCGAAGGCAAACGCGACTGGGAACAACACGCGCTCCCGCCGCCTCCCGACGCGCACTGAATCACGTCTTCAACCACGGCCAGCAGCGCGGACCTTTCCTGTCCCGACTAAATGCCAAAAACGGTCGCGCACCGCCTTCGCGGGAGGCTATCGGCAAAAATATCACCGCCCGGCCACAATCTCGTAGGGAACAGCGGGAAGCGTCTTGAGTGGCAACCGGACGGGGCCGGTCGAAGCGTTTTTGTCGGCGGGTCTGGCGCGTTGAACGAAGCTGGCCACAACGAGGTTGCCTTTTTGACCGGGCTTGACCTTGTCGGGATCACAGCTCAACAGCAATTCAACGCCGTCCCTGGCCGGGGTGATTTTTTGGATGGCAATCCCGGCGGGCGGATCCTCCAGTTCAAACTGGATTTTGACGAACTCCGGCGCTTTCGACATGGAGACCCGCAGCGGGATGGCGCCACCGGTAGGAATCTTCAGCGGGTTGTCGGTTTCCAGTTTCATGGAGGCGACCACCGCGCCGACGGCTTTGAAAACGCTACGACCCACTTCGGTTTTGGGCTGGAAACGGCCGCCGCCACCCAATACGGCAACATCCAGTTCCTGTGCCGGCACGAGATGGCGATATTCAAACGCCTGCATCATGTCGTCGGCGGGAACCACGGGACGGGTGACGGTTTGCCCCTGGATGGTGGCGGTGCCTTCGAGTTGGAGTTGGCGGGGTTCTCCTTTCGAGGGAACGTAGGGAACGGACAGGGTGAATTTGGCCTGGTCCGACTGGGATGGAATCGTGCCACCGCTGAGTTTGAACCCTTCGGGGGCGTTCTTCAACGAGAGTTTGATTTCGCCGTCAAATCCGTCACGGCGCAAGGCGTACACGGTGACAGGGATGCTGCTGCCGGGACGGGCTGCGAGGCTGGATGGCACCAACCGCAATTCAAAATCGGGACGCGGCGGGCTGATGCGGAGGCGATAGGCGTATTCGGGGCCGCCCTTGGTCTGGGTGTCGCGCAGGCTCAGGTAGTAGGTGCCGTCGGCGGGCAGTGTAACGCTGAGATAGGAATCGGCATGGTGAGTGTTCAGGCCGGAGCCTTTATCCACATGGTCGTCGTTGGAGGCAATGGGTTTGCCGGAGGCATCCGTCAGTTTCAGGATCGAATCAAGCGGCGAATTGAGACGGCGCGCCATGACCTCGGCGACCACCGTCTGGCCGGCTTTACCATCGAAACAGAACACGTCGGCGTCGCCAGGACTGTCAATGCGTCCATTGATGATGATCGGGAGGGTGACGCGCTGGGCGGAGTCGGGCTGGTTGTTGGGTTCTTTTTCGAGGCATTCGGGGAGCGTGTCCACGGCAAACGGCATGACGTTGGAGACCCAGTTGTCTTTGCGAACGCTGACGGGACGGATACCGGGCGCGATGTTTTTGTTGTCGAGGACCAGCCGATCGGTGGGCAGGTTCCAGCCTTTCAGTTCGACGGCGGTTTCGGCGCTGACAGGACCGCCCAGCGGGAACAGACTGGTGATAAAGGGCAGTTCGCCGACGGTGATGCGATAGACAAAGTCTTCGCGTCCGCGGTAAATGGAGTCCTTGATTTCAATGACGTATTCGCCGTCGGCGGGGATTTCGTAGTAGAGAACGGGGTCGGGATTGAAACGGAAATCGTCGGCATAGGCCAGTTCCCTGCCGTTGGCGTCGAACAAGGCGACGGTCGCCTGGAACCAACCCGGCACGGCGTCGGCAAGGTACGGGATCAATGAGCGCGCGCTGACGGCAATGACCAGGCGTTGTCCTTTTTTGGCGGTGAACCGATGATGATTGACGCCGCCGGGGAGGATTTGGCCGTTGATGACGGCGGGGATGGTGACGAGTTGCTCGGTTTTCTTGGTGTTTTTCGGGCTGAATGCGGTCTTGGCGATGGAGCTTTTTTGTCCGGCAATGCTTTTCGACGCGGGCAGCAGGAACTCCGTCACTTGCCCAATCTCAAACACCAGCGGGTTGGACAGCCCGTTGGGCGTGCTGACGCGCAATTCGCGCCGGCCCGGTGTGGCGTCGGGCGCAATGGTCATTTTACAAACGGCGATTTCGGAGATGGCGGGATTGGCGGGACGACGAACGCCGGAGGCGATTTTCCGTCGAAGTTCCATCAACATTTTTTCGTCCTCGGCGGTCCAGGTGGCGCCGGCGTATTTTTTCTTCAGCGCCTCGATTTCTTTGTCATCGTTCTCGCTGTTCTTTTTGATGTCCTTGGTGTTTTTGAAGCTGCGGAACTGTTCCAGCGCCTTGAAATCGTTGCGGACAACGGCCTTGCGGGCCAGTAGTTCATCTATTTTGATGCGCAGTTCGTTGAGTTCCTTGCCGCTGATGGGGCGGATGACCTCGGTGATGATGGCCTGGACGCCACCGCCGGAGACGTGAACGTTGGTGACGCCTGCCATGAATTGGCCGCCGATGACGACTTCAAAGGTGCTGCCCTGTTGGCCGCCGGCGGGATAGACGTAGCCGATGTGCAGGGTATTGGCGCGCGGTTGTTGGGCCGGGGCAAACGGACCGATGAACAGGCAAACTGCCGCGACGAAAAGGCTGCAAAATCGGGTTCGTTTCATGGAAGGCTCTCCGGGAGACTACATAATTTCGGTCAGGCGACCGGCGGACTTCACGTTTTCGGAAGGAGACGGCAGGGCGGTGAAGGTCAACCCCTGCGGATGGGGCAGCTTGGCGTTGCCGTCAATGCCCATCAGGTCGTAGATGCTGCCGATCAGGTCGGTGGGGTACACGGGGCGTTCTTTGACTTCCTCGCCTTTTTCGGTGGAGGCGCCAACCACGTGGCCGCCCTTGAAACCGCCGCCGGCCACCAGGTGCGTGAAGACTTTGCCGTAATGATTGCGACCACCGTTCCACGGGGCTTCCCATTGAACCCGCGGGGTGCGCCCGAATTCGCCGCCGGCCCAGACGATGGTGGTTTCGAGCAGGCCGCGGTCGTGCAGGTCCTGCAACAGGGTGGCCAGGCCCTTGTCGAATTCGGGGCCTTTGCGGCGCATGGTCACGAAAAGCCCTTTGTGAAGGTCCCAGCCTTTGTAGTTGATGGTCACGTATGGCACGCCTTTCTCGACGAGGCGTCGGGCCATCAGACAGGACTGGCCGAAATGGGTCATGCCGTAGCGTTCGCGCAACTCGGTTTTTTCCTGTGAAAGATCGAACACCTTGCCGGCGTCGCCGAGAATCAGGTCGTAGGCTTCCTTGTCGCACTGGGCAACAGCGGCCAGTTGCGGGTCGCCGGGCAACGCCTGCTGGAGCGTGTTCAGGCGGCAGAGCAACTCGCGGCGGTCCTGCTGGCGTTTTTCGGTGACCCCCTGAGCCACGACGCCTTCGACGACAAAGCGGCTGGCCGAGGGGTCGCCGCCGGTGGCGAACGGTTTGCAGCGCGAGCCGAGGAACCCGGCCTCGGAGAAGCGTCCCTGCAATTCCGTCAGCACGATGTACGGGGGCAATAGTCCCTTGTAACCGGCGCTGTAGCCCTTGAATAGCGACACGACGGCGCCGACGCCGGGGAAGACCTGACCGTTGCCGGGTTTGCGTCCGGTTTGGACTTCGTAGGAAGCGGTTTCGTGGCCGTTGACGCCGTGTGTCATGCTGCGGATGAGGGAGTATTTGTCGGCCTGTTTGGCCAGCAGTGGAAGCAGCTCCGAAATCCGGATGCCGGCCACATTGGTGGCAATCGGGCTGGTCAGTGGCCCGGTGTAGTCACTGCCGGCTTCCGGTTTCGGATCAAAAGTATCCAAGTGCGGCGGGCCGCCCCACATCCAAATCTGGATGACCGATTTCGCTTTTGGCGCGCGCACGGCGGCAACGGCGCTGGCACTAAGTTTGTCGGCCAACATCACGGTGGCCGCGCCAAGAAGGCTGCGGCGAATGGCTTCGCGTCGGGAAATGGCGGTGCTCATGACGGGTGCTCCTGGGGTTAGTGACGGTATTGAAATTCGGCGCTGTTGATCAATGCCCATGCGATGTCTATGATGGCGTCGCGATTTTTCAGGTTGCGGGAGGTCGGCTTGTTTTTGTTGGCTTTGGCTTTCGTGTCGCCACTGGGCGGCGACGGCGTGAGTTGGGCGTACTCGGTCGCCGCTTTCCATTCCTCTTCAGTGGGCAATCGGGAAAGGATCAGCAGATACAACGAGGCGACAAGTTCGCGTGGGTTGGCGCTTTTTTCGCGGATGAGGTACTGGAGTTTGGGGCCGTTTTCGAGTTTTCGCTGGATGTGGCTGGAGTTGAGCATGTGGAGGCGTTGATCGGCGCTGGGGCGGTTGTTGCGTTCCGATTCGAAACCGGTGTCGCGCGAGGGGCGACCGAATTGTTCGAGAAACGAGCTGCTGATGCTGCCGTCGGCCAGACAAATCGAGCGTTGGTCTTCAGGGATGAAGGTAAACGGCTCCGGGATCGGACTGGCGTACTGTTCGGTGGTGCCGGTGATCTGGTTCAGGGCGTCAATCAACACCTCGGCCTCCAGGCGTCGGAGAGGATAGTAGGAGAAATTGGCTTCCGCCTCAGCAGAACGTTTTTTTGGAATCGAAGCGAGCTGGTAGGTGGTTGAGTTGAGGATCAGGCGGAAAAGCTGTTTCAGGTCGTAACGAGCGGCAATGAGTTCTTTCTCCAGATAGGCAAGCAATTCGGGATTTGATGGCGGGTTGTCGGGACGAATGTCATCCGGTTCGTGGATGATGCCGCGTCCCAGCAGCCAGGACCAGACGCGGTTGGCGATGTTGCGTGTAAACCACGGATTCTGGGGCGAAATCAGCCAGTCGGCAAACACCTCGCGCGGGTCGCGGTCCGCCGAGAGTTGGACCGTGCGCCCGTCGGGGAAAGTGGCCGATGTGGTGATGCGGCCCTGCGCGTTGGTTTTGGCGGGGTCGAAGAAGACGATTTCCTCTTTCCACTCCGAGGTGCTCTTGTAACCGACCTGCGTGAAGAAATTCGCCATACCGTTGAGACGTTCTTTCGGCCACTTGTCGGCGCGCTCGCCCATGAACGTCAACGCCACGGCCTGCGCGATGCCTTCGGGCGTTTTGCTCTGGACGGCCCGGTAGAAATTGACGGGACCGACGCGAAAATTGCTGCCGCTGGCGGTCAACATCTCGCGGGCAAAACGGTCATACGGCATGTTGTCGCGGAGGCTGGTGTGAATCCATCGGTAATAGGCCTGCACGGCGTTGGGCCAAAGGTTGATGGGGAACTCCGCTTTGACACGCAACAGTTCGCTCCATTTCATTGCCCAGTAATCCGCGTACTCAGGACGCTCCAACAAACGATCAATCAATACCTGCCGTTTATTCGGATTTTTGTCCTGCAAAAACTCCCACGCCTCCTTGGCGGTCGGCAATGTCCCGATCACGTCCAGATACACGCGCCGCACAAAGACAGCATCGGAACAGACATTCGCCGGCTGAATCCCCAATCGCTCCAACCGGCCAAATACCAAACGGTCAATCTGGTTCCTCGGCACCGGTTCCTGAGCGCTCTCAAACGGAGTCGCGCCCGCGCTCAACCAATCGGCAGCCAATAATAACAACGACAAAACAACAGTTTTTTTCATCAGGAATCTCAATCTATAGCGCATTGGACGCGCCGTTTCAGCGCTCTCTTCAACGGTTCCATGAGGAGATGGAACACCGTCCCGCTTGTTTGGTTGCGGCCGGATGGTCAGGGTTTGGATTGTTTCAGCAGGCGCTCGGCCATACCGCGCAGATTGCGGGAGCGCGAATCGTCGGGATTCAACGCCAGCGCAGCATCACAGGCGGCCATCGCCCTGGCGTACTCTTTCTTCTGAAGATAGGCATCGGCCAACATCTGATGCCAGGCTGGATCGCGCGGATTGAGACGGGCACCGCGCCCGGCATACTCGATGACCTTGTCGGTCTCGTTGCTCATCAGACATTCATTGGCCAGAATGGCCAAGGCAATGAGACTGTCAGGATTCAGCGCAATGATCTTCTCGGCCAGTGCCCGACGCGGTTTCGAGGGGACTTCAAGCGTGGATTTGTCCTGACGAAGCAAAAACTCGTAACCTTCCGCGCGGTTGAACGTCGGCTGGTCCATTTTCAACTGCGCCAACAATTGCCGATACCATTTCGCCCGCCAATCGCCGTCCACGGGCTTTGGTTCCCATTTCGCATAGCTCTCCGCATACTGCATCGCCTTGTTCGTATCGCCCGTCAGCCAGTACGCTTTTGTCAATTCCAACAACGTCTCCGGCGCGTCCGGATAACGCTCCGCCAACTTCAGCAGTTCCGCCGTCGCCTGCAGCGCATTGCTCTCCAACATGGCGGCCGCCTTCATGACCGCCTGTTGTTGCTCGCGCTTCTGTAGAAAGGCAGGAATGAACACCCACAACAATCCCGCTGTCACCACCAGCAACGCTGCCGAGGTCGCCAACCGTACCGTCTTCCAAATACCCCCGACCAGGCTCCGTGTCGCGTGTCCTTCTTCGCCTCCGTGGGTTTCGGGCAAAATCAATCCCGATGCCAGCGCCGGGCGCAGGTACAAGTACCAGTGCAATTTTTTCTCGGCAAAATACAGAACCACACACGTCCCCAACGCAATGCCACCCGCCTTCATCCATTCCGCCCCCCACGGCACCATCGGAATCACCGCGATCAGGACAAAAATCGCCACCGATCGCACCACCAACGCCAGCACCAACACGCCACCCGCCACAAACCACACCGCCGTCACACCCGCCATTTGCAAACCGCCCCCTGTCAACACCACCAACACCACCGCTTTTGCCAGGCGACTCGACATCCAGAAACCGATCTTCGAAAAGAACCTCACCAGCAACCCCGCAAGAAATCCCCAGCCTCTGACCCATCCGGTCGCGTCCACCCGCGGCCGTAACAATCCAATACCCGTCAATGCCCCCACCCACAACGTCAACTGAATCCATAGTTTCACCCGTCGCTCCGCCACCGTCGCCGCCGCCTGATTGAGGGCCGTCTCCACCGAGGTCGTCCCGCGCACCAGCCAGTGCCCCGCCGTCTTCGTCTCCGCATGTTTCGCCGCCAACCCGGCGGCTTCCCTCGCCAGCGCGCAGAGACGCGCTCCGTACTGTGCCGCCTGCCGCTGCCAAACGGCAGAGCCAACGAACAACACCGTCCCCAGCAACACCACCGCCAAAACACACGCTGCCACCCCAGCCATTCGCGACGGAACCTTTACCGCCCGCAACCAACCTGCCAACCGTCCCACCGAAGCCGTCACCGCCACTCCGATCACCGCGCTGACAATCGCGGTGTCCAGCGACACAACCACCGCAACCACAATGGCAAGGACCGCTCCGATGACCACCCCCACCACCTGCTGGTTGGTCACTGGAATCGGCTCCACGTCGCCCCAGGCGCTCAACAACCGCCGCGCGTCGGAAATCTGTTGGCGTGTCTGTTCGGGAGTGGGTGCGGACACCGATTCGGATGACGACGCGGTCTGTGAACTTTCCGCCTCTGATCGGAACCGAAGTTTCGGGCGTTCAGGCTGGAAAAACTCGCTGGATTCGTCGTGATCCATGAGCGACATCTCTACCCCCTTCTTCCGCTCGCGCCAAGCGCAAAGACAAAAAGAGATAGGAACCAATGAGTAGATCGTGCCCCTTGTTGGGAGGAGGAGTTTGCCGTAGCAGCGCTCCGAGGTCACGCGCTCGCCACGCCGCAATCGCAGGACCCAGTCGCGGGTCGCGTTCCCGCAGTATCGCCAACGGCGTCTGCCAATCCTTCCCTCGATTCGGCCGAGCCAAGTTGAAATACCACCAGTAGGTCGTCACCTTCGCCCAGAACTCCTCCTCACTCCCAAACTCCTCCCGATCAAAAAACTCCTCCTCCTCCAACCGATGCACCGTCGCCACATCGCTCTGCCACGTGCGCGCTGACCTGTTCAGACAACCATACCGCGTAGCTTTGCCGCACACAACAGCGGCGTCTCGTTGAACTCGGCTTGGACAACTCATCGGCATAGCCCGGCAAACACAACCCGATGACCGGCTCACACACCGTGTACTGAAATGGTGGCAACCCCAAACGCTGCATTTGTGGCCAATACGCCGGGATCTCCTGCAGATTCTTGGTATCGGCCGCCACCAACAGCTCAAACAAACGCCATTGCGCTTTGACCGCGCGCAGACAACGTTTGGTCTTGTGCTTGCCTTGGCGCGGGCGCGCCAGACCGTGAGAACGCAAGATACGGCGGATGGCGCTGACTCCGCAGGGGATCTGACACTCGCGTTTTAATCGCTCGGCGCCAAAACCGCTCTAGTGTGGCAGACGCACTACCAGACCCTCGACGGCAAAGGAAGCTTTGTGGGGACAGCGGTGAGGACGTGTGGACTGAGACAACAGCGAGTAGGGTGTGACAGGGCGGTACCGGCGGAACCACTTGCGCACGGTGTTGCAGAGCGCGCCGAAGGTGCGGGCGGCAGCTTTGATGTCGTGGGTGCGGGCATAAGCGACGAGTTTTTTTGCGTAGGAAGTAGCGATCGGTTTTCATGCAATACAGATCGAAGTAGTGGGGTTGCACAAAGAGGAAGGCTTACCTGAAGCGCGTCGTAACTGGCCAGCTTGGGGTGAGTGGCCGTGGGGCGTGTTTGTCTGTCGCCCTCTCCCCAGTGGTGGCAGGCAGGTGCTCCTTTGGAGAAGGATCGGAGTGTAGATGGTAGCTGTCTCATACGCTGAGTACTGATGACCTTCAACTTCACCCCCAGAAGGTCACGATCTCCCCACCGGTTCCCAACCGGATGGTTTCGGCTGCTTGATCAAGCCTCTGGCCGTTTGGTATGTGTTTGCGCCGTCTGAAAGAGAAGAAACAACATGAGAACTTATTGGCATTGGATGGTGGCCGGTCTTTGCGCTTGCAGTGCGATGGCCACACAAGTGGAGTTGACGTTGACCTTCAAGGATAAACATGTGGAGAAGAAATTAGTCACGGTCGAACCCGATGCAAAAGGTGTTGTGACCGTGACCGTCAAGCGGAGCGAGCTTCCTCAAGGAGTTGCAGCCGTTGAAGTCCTTCCTGACTTCGCTTCTGCCAAGACAGGTGAAGACGGCTATTTCATTATGCCCAACGGTGAGTTCGGCACGTTCCATGAGCAGAACGGCGAACGAACGGCAAGCGTGTACATGCCCATGCCCGTGTTCGGCATGAAAAATCCGCGAGCCACCTTTGTGGCGATTGTCACTGGTTTACCTTATGATTTCACCTTACTGACACGCGCCAAGAACGGCGTGTACACGATCGTTCCTCGTTTCGAGTTGGCCCAATGCGCATCCAGCGACGACATCTCCATCAGTTATCATCTGTTGAGCGGCGAACACGCCGACTATTCGGGCATGGCGCAGGTTTATCGCAAATATCAGTTGGATCGCAAAGCCTGCGTGCCCTTGAAGGAACGCATCAAGACCCGTCCCGAACTCGCCTACGCTGCAAAGAGCCTCGAGCTTCGTATCCGTCTGGGCTGGAAACCCATGCCGAGCCCGGTCGAGGAGCAAACCATCGCGACGGAACCGCCAATGAAGGTGGCAGTCACGTTTGATCGCGTGGGAGAGATTCTCGACGAGATGAAGCGACAGGGCATTGAGCGGGCGGAGGTCTGTCTCGTGGGCTGGAATATCGGGGGACATGATGGACGGTTTCCGCAACATTTTCCCGTGGAAGAACGACTGGGCGGCGAAGCCAAGTTGCGGCAATTGATCAAGAAGGCGCAATCCATGGGGTACCAGATTGTTTGTCACTCCAGTAGTTACGATGCTTACAGCATCGCGGACACTTGGGATGCGGAGTATCTCATCAAGAAGCGCGACGGCTCATGGGTCAAGCGTAGCGTGCTAAGCGGCGGGCGAATGTACGACATCTGCCCGCAACGCGCGTATGAGCGGTTCACACCGAAAATATTACGGAATATCGCTGCGCTCGGCTTCCGGGGACTTCACTACATTGACGTGCTGACTGTGGTTCGACCGCGCGACTGTTTCGATCCGCGTCATCCACTCGACCGCAATCAGAGCGCCGTGTTCATCGGTAAAATGCTGGGCGAGGCACAGGACATTTTCGGCGGAAGCGCTTCCGAAGGTGGACACGATTTCTGTTGCGGCAAACTCGATTATGCCTTGTATGCCTCCATCGTCCCTCCCAAACCGCATCCGATGGTTGATCGCATGGTGCCGTTTTGGCAACTGGTCTATCACGGCATCATCTTGAACAATCCGTTCCCGACGACGTGCAACTACACGATCAAGGATGACGTTACGCGGCTCACGCTGATCGAGTTCGGTGGGCGCCCCTTCTTCTATTTCTACTCTAACTACCGGGACAACAACGATGCGTGGATGGGCAAAGAGGACCTGACCTGCCCGGACGATCAGACGTTGACGGCCAGCGTTGCCAAGATCAAGGAAGGCTACGACGAGTTCAACGCGCTGTCGCACCTGCAAACGGAATTCATGGAACGACACGAGCCGGTGGCGAAGGACGTGTTCCGCACCGTATTTTCAAATGGCTCCGAAATCATCTCCAACTATCGCAACGAGCCGTTCACATACAAAGGCAAGACAATCCAGCCGATGAAATGGATTTTAGTCGAGAAAAACGCGCCGTCGGGCGAGTAGTGTTACAGGTCTTTAGCAACACGGGCGCAAGTTCACTCAACGGCGCACGACATCATGCCAAAGCCAGCGCATGGCGTCGGGGAAAATCGCCGTGCCATGCTTGGTGTTGTGGCCGACTTCGCCAAAAAACAAACTTGTAGTCGTAGCTTTTTTCCTGAAACGCGGCGGAGACATTGGAGCTGAAGTTCATCTTCGCGGCGCATCTGACGCGGAAAAGCCTGTCCTGAGCGCAGCTGAAGGGTGCAAACGCTGTGTCGGCACGACGAGGCGACATCGACACCAAGCGGGATAGATGGATTGGCGGTGCAGGAGGTGGGACTGGAACAGCCTAGGCGGCGGTTGACGTGGTGCGCCAGCCTGTGGGCTGAGTGGACCGAGGACGACAGGAAGTGGTTGCTGGAGTGGACGACTGACCCTTTTCGCTTCGCTCAGGACTTTCAAGCGTTGGCGATAAACCTGTCGGCGAGCGTGAATGCAATGGGAGTGCGCGGCGGTACAACGGGTGGGCGGATATGGAGAATCGGATCAAAGAGTCGGGCGAAGGGGTTGGGATCAAGCGACTGTGCTGCCACGGGTTCTGGGCAACGGAAGCGCTGCATCCGTTGGCGATAGCGGTGTACAACCGGTGCGTGCTGTAGCAACGGCAGTTGGCGAAGTGCGAGTTGAACACGCTGCGGTGGCGGTTGTTTGCGTGGGTGTCAGTGTGGAATCGGGCGCGTGGCCTACCGACGCTACGACTGACAGTGCGCGGGGTGGAAGCGCGGCAATGGGGGGAATAGCTGCTCAAACCGATTGGAGATCCCAACAGCAAGGCCGTGGAGAGCCTTCAAGTCTGCCCCCATGAAATCGCCTCAAAATCTGACTCTCCTTGAATCGTTCCGACTGAGACGATCCAAGCTCACCTCCTAAAAGCGATTTGCTCCCGCACCACAACTGGCATGCAATACTGGCGAGAACACAAGTTCCACACGCTCCGGTCACGGAATCATATCGTCAGTTTGCTTCATGCTTAACGTACTCACCCCATTCCCACCTAAACGACGCGTGTAATGCTCTTTGCCTGCTTGGGAAGCGTTATCGGCCTTTCACAGGGCGACACTGCCAGAGTTCGTTTCCCGCTGCAAACGACTGATTCAGATCATAAACTCCGCCCTTATCCAACGGGTAACAGGAAGGGATATACAAGGCCGAACATTTACACAAAAATGAGACGATCGTCTCATTTTTGTGTAATGAATGTTTAGAGAGGCAGGAATGTTGCACTAACAGTCGGTCGGGGTTTGGTAAGTTTGTTTTCTTGAGCGATTGCGGCGCGCTTAGGCGGTCTGGAAGTCATATCAGCATAGTTCGTCAATATTGACCGGAATATATCAATACCGGTGTCACCCGTCCGACAGTGGATTTCCCAAAACCGTCTCGCCCAGTATATCCTTGACGCTGTCGAAAGCCTGTTTGCTGCCCCTCTCCTTGTCAACAAGCGCAATATAACCGCAACCAAAGTGAGGTACGTTTTCATCTTCCCTCATGGTTGGGATGGACAACCAAGGTGGTTGTCCCACTTTGGAGTACTTACCGAACTCACTCGTTTGTGTCAGGTCTTACGCCAAAAGAGCCTAACGCTATTGTGTCCGCCTCACTCTTCTCAGAACAAACAAATTCGCCCTTCCAGGATCGGCTGCCAGAGGTCGCACAGGCGCGTCATTTGTTCCATGGCAACAGCCTGCGCTTGTTCGCGAATGGATGTGCTGAGGGAGGCCGCGCGAAGTTTGAGAGAAATCACCGCGGGTTCCGTGATGGGTTGCCCGATGCGGCTCAGCAGGCAACAGTGCGCCTCCGTCACTTCCGCCACTTGTCCCACGATTGTTTCGGCGATCTTTTGGGCAGCGATGTTGTAGAGTTTACCGACATGGTTGATCGGGTTCTTTCCCGCCACGGCTTCATAGCTCGCGGGACGAAAGGGAGCAATCAAACCGTTGACACGATTGCCCCGCCCCACTTCTCCGTCGTCGCCCGCCTCGGCGCTGGTTCCGGTCAACGTGAGATAAACCGATCCTCGGGTTTCGTCGTCGGCCGCGTTGATGTGGGCGCTTACCCGGTATCGGGTCAATTCCGCCGCTTTGGCAACGACGGCCGCCGTCACCGCCTGTTTCTTGTCCCGATACTCCTGAAGGTCGCGGACGTATCGGGAGACAAACGCGATCGCCATCGTCAACGTGATCTCGCTGCCTCGTCGCAATGCCATGACCTTGATGTCTTCGCCCACTTCGGGATGTTGCGTCTTGAAAGGCGCGGAATTTAAAAACAGTTCTGTCCCCAACACCACGCGTTCGGTTTCGCTGAGCGGTGCGTAGCCGATTCCGGCGGAGGTGTCATTGGCCAGCGGGACCCCGCTGCCGCGCAGGAACAAGTCCACCAGGTCGGGGCTGCCGGGGCGCAGGGTATGATAGAAATATATTTGTTCGCGTGCGTTGAGGTTGGGCAGATATGTTTGTGTCCATGCGCGGGCCGCTTCCACATACAACCGTTCCACTGGCACCCGTTGTTCGCCGACTTGCATGGTCACCCGCCCGGCCAGATGGACGCTGATGGGTTGCAACATCTCGCCGCCACCGAATTGCACCGTCGTTCGCCCGCCAATCAGCAGGGCCTTGTCCACGTTGTGATGCAGGATACGCCCGAATTCTTTGAGGTAGTATCGGCTGAACGCCACGCTTGCCGCCTCTGCAATGCCGTCGCAAATCGTATCGGGATGCCCGCGACCTTTGCGCTCCACCACCTCCACTTCTCGTTCGTCCATGGGAGGCGCTTCCAGTGGTTCTATGAAAATCCCCTGCATTTTCTCCTCCGTTTCAAATCTAATCCGAATTGGTTTCCCTGCCAAATCCGGCTTGCCGCTGGCACGCAACGAAGGCACACTGCTCTTACGATATGGTTCTGCTTTTTACGGTTACTATCTTCACGGCGGCCGCTCTGCTTTTCCTGTTGCAGCCGATGTTTGCGCGGATGATCCTGCCGTTGCTCGGCGGCGCACCGGCGGTGTGGAATGCGGCGATGGTGTTTTACCAGGCCATGTTACTGGCTGGCTATGCGTACGCGCATTGGACGGCGCGCTGGCGGAATGCTCGGCGACAGATGTTCGCGCACTGTGGGCTACTGGTGGTCGCGTTGGTTGCCTTGCCCATAGGCGTGCCGCGGGGCTGGACGCCGCCGACGCAGGTCACGCCCATCCCGTGGCTTTTGGCGGTGATGATGGTGTCGGTTGGGCTGCCGTTTTTTGCGTTGGCGGCCACCAGCCCGATGTTGCAACGCTGGTTTGCGGCCAGCAACCATCGTCGGGCGAGCGACCCGTATTTCTTGTACGCGGCCAGCAATCTGGGAAGCCTGCTGGGGTTGTTTGCCTACCCGTTTTTTATCGAGCCGCGCTGGCGGTTGGGCCAGCAGAGCGATTGGTGGTCGGCGGGCTTTGTTGTGTTGTTGCTGCTAACGGTTGGGTGCGGTTTGTGGGCGGGGCGGCGAACGAACATGGGGCACTCGTTGTCGGAGGAGGCGGTTGAAGCGTTGCCGTGGCGTCGGCGGTTACGCTGGTTGTTGCTGGCGTTTGTGCCGTGCAGTTTGATGCTGAGTGTAACCACTTTCATGACCAACGCCATTGCGCCGGTCCCGTTGTTGTGGGTGATCCCGCTGGGGATTTATCTGTTGACGTTTGTGCTGGTATTCGCCCGTCGGCGGCTGATCCCGCACGTCTGGATGGTTCGTCTGTTGCCGCTGGTGGCGCTGGCGATGCCGTGGAGCATGGCGAAACTGTTGTTGGGGCAACCCGTGGAACCGCTCGATTGGAACATTTTGTTGCATGTCAGCGGGTTGTTCCTTGTCGCCATGGTCTGTCACGGCGAACTGGCTGCCGATCGTCCTGCGCCATCCCAACTGACTGCGTTTTATTTATGGCTCGCCGCGGGGGGTGTTTTGGGTGGCATTTTCAACGCGATCCTTGCGCCGTGGCTTTTCTCAACCGTGCTGGAGTATCCTCTCACGCTTCTTTTGGCGTTCGCGCTGCTCCCGCAACGGACCGTTTGTTCGCGGGACTGGCGCGCTCGTCTCGGAGACATCATCGGCCCCGTCCTGCTGGGAGCACTGACACTCGGTCTGGTCCGGTTTTTGCGCCCTTACACGCTCGTCTTTTGGTTACCGGCGGCGCTCGGCCTGTTGTTTCTTCGTCGGCCGATCCGATTTGCGCTGGGAATGGCGGCGGTCATGGCGGCCACGTTGTGGCCGTTGCTGCGGGAATCTCACACGTTGTTGCGCGCCCGCAGTTTTTTTGGAATCCACGCGGTGGTGTTGGATCCAGAGGGCGGTTATCATCATTTGAAACACGGTTGCACCGTGCACGGAACGCAGAGCATTGAACCGACGCGCCGCCGCCTGCCGCTGGGATACTTCGCGCGAACGGGGCCTCTCGGCGACATCATGGCGCAAGCGCCCGATCACTTGAAACGGCAGGTTGCCGTCGTCGGTCTCGGCGCCGGCACGGTGGCAGCCTATGGCGAAGCGGGGCAACAGTGGACCTTCTATGAGATTGATCCGATGGTGGAACGAATTGCCCGTGACCCGCGCTATTTCAGTTACCTCTCCGATTGCCGGGCCAATTTGAATGTTGTGCTCGGTGACGCCCGTCTCTCGCTCCAACGCGAGCCGGACGGGCGTTTCGGGCTGATGATTCTCGACCCGTACAATTCCGATACGCCCCCGCTACACCTGCTCACCCGCGAGGCGCTGGCCTTGTACCTGCGCAAGCTCGCTCCCGATGGTATTCTTGCGTTTCACATCAGCACCACTCATCTCGACCTGAAATCCGTTCTGGCCAATCTCGCCCGCGACAGTGGGTTGTTTGCGCTTCATACCATTGATTTTGCGAGTTCCTCCACGCGCGTTCCCGGACAGGCGCCCTCTCGTTGGATGGTCATGGCGCGCCAACCCAGGACGTTGGAATTGCTGGCCATGACCGGCTACTGGCGAGCGCCGTTACCCCAGGCAAGCGTCGGCATCTGGACCGACGACCACGCGAGCTTATTCCGTGTCTGGAGTTGGGGACGCTAACTCCAGTTTCAACAAACGCTGATTACCGGCATCGTACACCACGGCGCGCCGTCCGGCGGCGGCCAACGCCTGTGGCGCGTTCAACGCATCAAGACCGTTGCCGGAACAATCCGTCGCGCCAAAACTGGCGACCAGTTTTCGCGAGGAAAGCTCAAAGCACAGCACCCGATGACGATCCGTGTCCGAGACCCACAAACGGCCGCCGTTGGCGGCCAGGAAAATCTTCGATCCGAATCGGGCGGTTGAATCGTCGCCCCACGAACTCCACCGCCGCGTTTCCTGCCCGTGTTGAAATTCGATAATCTGCCCGTCAGCAGCAGCCAGCAAGGTGTCCGCGCCGTCCGACGCCAATGAGGTCAGGTCGCCCATCGAAACGGATGCCAACAGTTCCACCGCGCCCGCCGCGGCTTGATATTTGCCGTCGGCGCCGATGAACAGGGCCGTCCCTTTACCCTGTTTGTTTACCACGAGCAGGGCGGTTCGTTTCTCCCGCGTCACCAGCGCGCAGGCCACGCCGTCTGCCGGGATTGCTTCGATGCCGTCCTGCGACGTAACGGGACCGTCCAGGCTCCCCACATACAATGCTTTTTTCCCCCATCGAATGGCGGGCGCCACCATCACGTCGTTGGACAACATCGCTGCGCCAAAGATGCCGGGCGGTTCCGGCGCCGGCACACTGTGTTTGAGCGGCGCATCGGGACCGTCGTTCCACTCCCAGACCCCGCAATGCCACCACACTCGTCCCTTGCTGTCCAACCCCAATCCGCGACATACGCGCACCGAACCGATTCGTCGCACGATTCGGAATCGCTGATCCGCCGGCACCCATTCCAACAGGTGCATGATCCCTTCCAAACCCGACACGGCATACAGATTCCGTCTCAGATGAGCCAGTCCACGGCCGTTGTCCAACTCGTGATTGCCTTCGACGTAGCCGATGAAGGCTCCCGATCCGCCGCCCAGCACCACGCCCGGCGCGGGCTGTAACGCGGCGCTGAACCGTCGAAGGGTACCATGCCATGCCGACCCGTACCAATACCCGGCCAACCATTGTGGGCGTTCACCCGGCGACGGCCATGGGCCGCGCTCGCCCGACGGTTCCGTTGTGTCTACGCGGTAAAGTTTTCCTTTGCTTTGAACAAATACACCGCCATCCGGCCCGACTTCGACATCTTCCACCTCTGCGGCAAAGGTTGCCACGGGTCGTTGTTGTCCGCTGGCGTTGACCCAAAACAGGTCTTTTTGCCGGGCTGCGACCGCCCAGCCGTCGCGGCTGCTGAACGAAAGCCGCGTGGCCTCGACGCCCAACGGCGCCGCCGTGGCACCCGTCGGCGCCTCAATGGGCAACGTGTATAGCGCGGCGCCCACCTTCAACAACAAGGTATCTCCCAACATTACCGCGGAATCTCGCGCCACCCGACCGGGCGAGGAGGCCATGCGATACGACGCAAGCTGCCGACCATCTGCCGCATAACGGTTCAACACGCCGTCGCCCGCCCGATCCCACAGGGAACCCAATCGGTCATAAATCACTCCCATACCGCTGGCGGGCTTCTCGCCAAACCGCACCAACGTGGCGCCCTGTTCGCCCGAATTCCCCAGAACGCCGCGACAGGTCAACGATTCGGCGCGCGCAACCACCGCCAGAACCAGGGTCATCCACACAACGATTCGCGTCATGGTGTTGCGCCTCCTTTCGTCGCGGCCTTTTGAAATCGGATTTCTCCCCAGAGATTGGGGGTGAGCATGATTTCGCCGGGAACATCGTTTACCAGGCCGGTAGCTTTGTTTGCCCAATAGTTGCGGAAGATGTTGATGGTGCCGTCTGCGTCGCCATAGATCACGCCGAAATCGCCGCGTAACGTTTTCCCGCCGACATCGCTCAGTCCCAACTCCGCCAGCGGCACGCTCACGCTGACGCGATACAGGTTGTTGCCCCGTTGGACGCTGATTCGGGCGGAATCCAGGCGTCGCACCACATCCACTTTCTCGCTGCGCCACGGGCTTTGGAACACGACGCTCTCGGATGGGTTCGCGTCGGGCACGCGGTGCCGGTAAAGCACGGCCACGTTGTTGGTACCGCTGGGCGCGACGAACAGGCGCAGGTCGCCCGGTACGGGCGCGGTGCGGGTCGGTCTGGCGGTCGGGTCGGTGCCGAGTTGCAGGTCAACGCCGTCACCTGTTTTGAAAAGGGATTGCCAGTCTTTGCCGTTGTTCACCCAGGGCGATTCGTCCCGGACCGTGTACTGGAGATGGAGCATCTTCTCGTCGTAGGTCGCGCGGACGGTGACGGGGAATTTCCCATTGTTGTCCCACTGGGCGGTGGGGACATCCGTGTGGTCGGCCACCCACGTCACGGTGGCCACGGGCGATTCCGCTCGGCGGGCGGCTTGACGCAATTGGTTGCGCTCGGCGGCAGCGACCTGTTCCGCGCTGACAGTGAGCGCACCCTCGCTGCGTTTTGTTGTTCGCAACCCGTCCACGCGATACACCCGGTACGAGATGCCGCCGCCTTGGAAATAATAGTTTCCGTCCTTTTCCGAGCGTCCGAAGGCGCCGCCGAAACATTCGCCGCCGAGGATGCCAATACCGCTTCCCTGCGGATTGGTCATCAGGCGCACATCGGGAAACATTTCGTCCACGTACAACCCGTCGGTTGTCATCACAAAAGCGCGGCCATGATTGCCGTTCATGACCATGACATCGCTGCGCTCGTCCAATGGCGCCAGGCCGGTAAAAAACAACACACCCTGTAATTCGCCCCGATTCGGCAACGGCGCCTTGTGCGAGCCGTGGACGCCGCTCCAGCGGTTGGAATAGGTCCAGAGCAAGCGACCGTCTGCCGCGAACGCCCGCATCACGGGATCGGAGTTGAGAATCGTGGTGCCAAAGCGGTCCACCGTGCTCTCGATCTGGTTGGATCCCGGCAATTCAATCGGCACCGCCGCACGCACGGCATCATTGAGGGCAGGATATCGGGGCGCGCCCCCCGGCCACCAGCCAGAGGGTTTGAGTGTCACCAGCACTTTTTTGCCGCCGACTTCCGCGGGTACCCGGATTGTCAGGTCGTGGAAATCATCTCCCCAACCCGATCCGGCGAGGTTGGTAGCGGCCGTGGAAAACTCGATCTCATCGGCCTGTATTTTCGCATCGCCGTTGCGGTCCACCCAGAGCATTCCGTACCCGTGATTTGGCTGGACCCGTTGGATTCCGCCGCGTTTGCCAACGGTCATTTTGACATCGGGATAATCCCGTTGAAACGCTTCGATGAACGCGGCGGGCGGCTGCCAGTTGTGGGCGTAGGCGAACTGGTGGGCCGACGACAAGCAGGCCAGAGGCCGCAATGTGCCATTGGGTTGGAGTTCCTGGAGCCAGGTCGCCTTGCCCGGCGCAATGACGAATGTTCGTCCGTCCTGACGCCAGAAATGATACGTTCGTCCCGTTTCGCCGCCCAGAATGGAAACCGGCCTGGCGGTTTTGGTCTTGAAATCAAGCTGAAACAACGTTCCCTGCCCGATCCATCGTGTTTCATCCTCGGAATCGAAACCGGCGCCGGGCGCACCGTACGCTGTCGGGCCGAAATATTCTCTGGCTACTTGTCCGGTTTTCAGGTCAACCGCCGCGAGCCGTTTGGGTTGCCAACGGTTTTTCTCGGTGATCCACAACAACCCGTCAGCCACCACCAGCGCTGACGGATGATAAAATCGCAACGGATCGTACGCTCCCGGCACCAGCCCGCCGGCGGTCCCAATCACTCGTAATAGGTTTCCCGCCTCATCGAAAACACGAACGACGTGGGACTCCGCATCGCTCACATAAAATCTTTTCTGATCATCCACCCAAAGCCCCGACGGTCGCCCCGACAATTCGGCCAGCACCGTACCTGACGCCACTTCCAGCAGTTTTCGGCCGGCAATGACATACAAAAGGTCGTTCGATGCTGCCAGAGCCACCGGGTCCGCCAGGGGAAACGTTTGTTCCAACTTGCCCGTGGTCGGGTCCACCACCATGATCTCGCCCGCCACGCGATCGGCCACATACAACCGCCCTTTGACCAACGTCATCCCCGCCAGTGCCACCTCCTGGGTAGTGGCGGCTCCCGGCCCGAATTCGTACCGTTTCAAAGAGGCGAACCGAACTTTGCCAGGGAACTCGGCTGTTTCCCATGTGCCGAGGTCCACCCGCATTACGCTGATGGTGTTCAGCCCTTTCCAGTCCGGTTTCGATTTGTCCACCTTGTCGCCCCAGGCCATCCCATCGTGCGCCACATAGAGATATTTCTCATCCGCAGCCAGCGCCACACAACCAAGCCCGTGTCCATGTGGCGGATTGAAGCCACGGCGAAATGTTCCATCCGGTGCCATCTCGATGATCTCCCAGCCGCCCTCCGTCACCGGCGCTCCGAAGAACAGCGAGACGCTGTTTCGTGTGGCCGCTTGGAACGTTCCGTGATTCGAGCCGGGCGCGTTGCAGAACTCGACCAAATAGGTCGGCGTCAGTCCCGGATGTGAGATGGCCCGCCAACGGTATCGTCCGGGCGCGACCACACGGCCAGTTTCGTCCACCCCATCCCACACCACCCGATGCTGTCCCTCTGACATCGGTTGTCCCGAAATGAGGTTACGGATGCGTCCACCCGTTTCGTTTTCGATCACAATGGTCGTCTTGCCATCCATCGGCTGATGAAACTCAAAGGCGATTTGCCGCGCGCGGTCGGCTGTTTCCCGTTCCAATTCATCAAGATCGAGCCTCTGCCAGTCATTTGGCGACGGGGACAATCCGGCATGAGCGGCAGCGGGCGTGATGTGGCAAAGACGTTGTTTTAACCGCGCCGTTCCCCAAGGGCCGCCCGGCCATTCCACTGCCAGACCCATTCGCAGTTTTTTCCAACCATCGGGAGTGGCCACCAGTTTTTTTCCGGGAACGGAAAACTCCAACCGGACCAACCCGTTTTCCTCCCGCGCTTTGGCATCTTTTTCCGACAATCTCACCGTTTTATCCGCATGCAATCCCACCTGGACCTGTACCCCCTCCCCCTCGACCGTCACCACCAGTTTGAGAAGGTCTCCTTCACGTCGCGCGCCAAAGGCGACTTCGGGCGATGTTGCCGAAGAGAGCTTCACCAGGTCTGCTAACACCGGTGTTTCCGCGGAATCGCCGCTGCAAGATACTCCCAGCCAGGAAATCAAAACATAAATGAAGAAGCGACATTTCATCGAGATGAACAGTTTCAAGCGCTTAATTTCGGCGATTCATTTCGCGTGAGAATGAGGCGGCGGAGTTGGTGAAAGCAAGAACTTTTCGATTCGTTCGATCGCTGCGCGACGATGATTGACTCCACACTCGCAGGCGCGTATTGAATAGCTTGTATGAAGACCTTTTCGCTGACTCGTCGTGATTTCATCAAACGCAGCGCGTTTGCCGCCGGTGCCGTCCTCGGTTTCCCCACGATCATCCCGTCTTCCGCGTTGGGCGCTGCTGGTCGTCCGTCGCCCAGCAATCGTCTCAACCTGCTTTGCATTGGGATCGGCACCCAGGGAGTACCGAACATGCAGGGATTCCTCGCCAAACCCGAGGTCCAGGTTGTCGCGGTCTGCGATGTCAATCGCCGTGCCACCGTTTATGGGTACTCCAACCAGTCTCCCGGCGGACGCGAATACGGAAAGGAACTCGTCGAGAAAACCTATGCGGCTGCCAGCGTTTCCGGCACCTACAAGGGTTGCGACATGTACGAGGATTTCCGGGAAGCGCTGGCGCGTCCTGACATTGATCTGGTAAGCAGCGCCGTGCCGGATCACTGGCATGCGCTGATCGGCATCGCCGCCGTTCGTCGTGGCTGCGATGTTTTCAGCGAAAAACCGCTTGCCCGCACTCTCCGCGAGGGATTTGCCATTTGCGAGGCCGTGCGCCAAAACAATCGTATCTGGCAAACCGATACCTGGCAGCGTTCCACCGCCAATTTCCGTTACGCCTGCGAACTGGTCGTCAATGGGCGAATCGGTAAACTTCAGAAAATCGAGGTTGGCCTTCCCAAGGGCAACGTCAATTTCGGCATCGGCAATCAGACACAAATCCAGCCGCCGCCCGAAGGTTTCAACTACGATCTCTGGCTCGGCCCCGCTCCTGTCGCGCCGTATTGCCCTGCTCGTTGTCATTTACACTGGCGTTGGATTCATGATTACGGCGCCGGAATGCTCTCGGACTGGGGCGCTCATCACATTGACATCGCCCACTGGGGCGCTGGGCTGGACACGACCAACCCGGTGGAGGTCGAAGCCAAAGCCGATTTTCCCACCGACGGGCTTTGGACCACGCCAGCGGAATTTGAGTTCACCGCCACCTATCCGAACGGACTGCAGATATTCGTCTCTACCAAACTGGAGAATGGCACCCGTTTCATTGGGGAAAAGGGCTGGATCTTTACGACCCGCGGCGGCAACAAAGCCGAGCCGGCCAGCCTGTTGAAGGAAGTCATCGGAGCCAACGAAACGCGGCTCTACCACAGCGACGATCATCACCAAAACTTCCTCGACTGCGTCAAAAACCGCACCCAACCCATCTGTCCTGCCGATATCGCCAACAACTCCATCGTTCCCGCCTTGCTGGCCGAGGTCGCCATGCTGACCGGTCGCAAGATTCGTTGGGATGCCGCCCGCAAGGAGATCATCGGCGACCCCGAAGCCAACCGTCTCCTCGAAACCGCCTATCGCCAGCCATGGGCATTGTAATGCTGGACAAGACGCCCAAACCCGCCTATGGTGCGCCGTCTCGTGAAGAGACTTGAAAGGAACAAAAAACATGAGTGCCCGCGTCATTTCATTCCACTACACCCTGACCGATCCGCAAGGGAAAACCCTCGATTCATCGGCAGGCCGCCCGCCGTTGACCTTCATTGAAGGTCAGGGGCAAATTATCCCCGGTCTCGAAGCCGAACTGGGCAAACTCAACCCCGGCGACAAGAAACGTATCCACGTCAAAGCCGCCGATGCCTACGGCACTCACAACCCGGAACTGGTATTTGAAGTCGCCAAAAATCGTTTCCCGACCCAGGACATCAAGGTTGGCGACAAATTCCGTTCACAGGCCAGCCCCATCCCGCTCACCGTCACAAAAGTGACCGAAACGCACGTCACCCTCGACGCCAATCATCCCCTGGCCGATGTTGACCTCACATTCGATGTGGAAATCACCGGTATCCGAGATGCCACTGAGGAGGACTTTGCCGGCTGCGGTTCCGGCTGTTGCGGCAGTCATTCCCACGGCTGTTGCGAGGAACAGTCCGAAGGACACGGCGGTTGCGGCGGTCACTGACGGGCTGTTTGTCTGTCCACGGATGACGGTAAAACCTGGAGCGACGCCCCCTTGCTCGACGAGCGAAAAGGCGTTTTCTATCCGGACGGCCAGCAAACCGCCGACGGGTTGATTTGCATTATCATGATTACTCGCGCCCCGGTCAGCGGCACATCCTGATAGCCGCCTCCCGCGAAGCGGGCGTTGCCACCGGTAACCCGGCCCGCCATGAGGTGTGTCTGCGTCCGTTTGTCAGCCAAGCCGGCCTCGGGTGTCCAGCAATCAACCCAGCACGGTCAACGTACCGCTGGTAACACCAAGCTGATTGACCACTTTCAGACGATGTGTTAGTTCCGCGACGTTGAGGCGTCCTTCGATCAGATCACGATAACATTTCAACGTCACTGTCGCCTGGTCTCGGTCTTCGTCGAGGAACTCCACCCGAAACGCGGTTCCTCCCGCGGCGACGAACTTCGCCACCCAATCTGCGCCGCTCTGCGCCTTCGCGTGAAAAACCGTGTTCCGACACCCCGTATCGGCCCGGACTGGATGTCGCGCACCGACCCGATCGCGCAACTCCACCCGGTGTCGTTCGCACGGACGCCCACAACCGGCCGCATTCGTCCCGCTGCTGAGGGACGCCGCAAACAAACAGTAATCCATGTGAAACATCGGCAGATGTTGATGAATCACCACCTCGAACCACTGCGGCGGCGCGCTCCGCAAAAGGTCAAGGACCTGTTGACCGTTCAAGTCATAGGAAACGGTCACTCGTTCCAAACCGGCCCGAATCAACTGCTCCGCCGACAATAGATTGGCCACGTTCAACGAATAATCTCCCACCTTTCGACCGGGCCATTCGATACTGCCGAGGTTACGAATCAAAATC
The DNA here is from genome assembly GCA_964541945.1 of uncultured Verrucomicrobiota bacterium. GTDB lineage: Bacteria > Verrucomicrobiota > Verrucomicrobiia > Palsa-1439 > Palsa-1439 > CAIKAP01. Next base: position 59,682 of record CAZISE010000010.1, on the reverse strand, counting down.
CCGTCTCCCTGGGAAAGCGCTTTCAACAACCCTTGTTCCCCCGGCTTCAACACACGCGGTGGCGCCAGGAAAAGTTCCGCCCGCCCGCGCGCCAGTTTCACCGCATCAGCGTACTGCCGCACCTCATCAAAGTCCGCATACAACGTCTCGACCCCAAACTCCATCGCCGCCGCCATCTGTTCCATCGTACGACAAAGAACCATCAGCTTCGGCTTTGATGACTCACCCTGTGAGCGAGGCATCGGCGCCAGGACCGGTGCGACTGGCTGCCGCCGCGACGGTGGCAATGGAGGAATCTTCTCCACCAATTCGCGTCGTAACCGGTTCAACTCGCTGACCGGTAGAATTACTTCTCCGTCCAGTTCATTCCGCAGTTCGCCCAGAACAAAACCGCTCCCGCCAAGCCGTCCAAGTTGTTCCCGCAAGACATCGGCAGTCAGAGGTCGTTTCTGCGCCACCTGCAACGGCATCGCCGAGCGCACCGTCACGCCACGCGCCTCCAACACCAGCGGTTCACCGGCCCTGCCGCCGACACGGATGTCCAGCCGTTGTTTTGGAGCCGGCATCTCTCCTTGAAAGGTGCGACGCAGTTCCTTTTCCAAATGCGGATCGCTTGTCTTCCACACACAGGCACCGGGCTTCAGCGCGCGAAAATCTATCTTACCGCGCTCAAAATACAGGCACGAGCCGCGCACCTCCCAAACGCGTCCGCCTTGTTCCTTCTCCCCTTCGAAAAGAACGCCATCCCCCGCCCGCACCGGACAACGCAGGTTCACTTCCACATGATCATACGCGACCCGACGAATCTCACCCACCAAAGGCCCGCGTTTCGTCCCGAACCGTCCTTTTACCAGTTCCTGATGGTTCACCCCGTAAAGCCAGCCCGCGCAAAAACCGCGAGAAAACACCATTTCCAGCTTGTACCAATCCGCCGCCTCCACCCCGGCGCCGTCAATCGCCTTGCGATACACCTGCGTCGCCGCAGCCACGTATTCCGGCGATTTCAGGCGACCCTCGATCTTGAACGCCGACACACCCAAACGAATTAACTCCGGAATCTCCCGTACTGCCGCAAGGTCCTGCGGCGACAACAAATACCGCCGATCCCCAAAATCTTTGATCGCTCCGTCCACAACCAGTTCGTACGGCAACCGACAGGCAGCGGCACACTCGCCACGATTGGCGCTGCGCTGCCCCAATGCCTCGCTGGTAAGACATTGCCCCGAATACGCCACACACAGCGCGCCATGAACGAAGACTTCCAACTCCACCAGCCGCGGATCAAACTTCGCGATTTCTTTCAACGACAACTCGCGGGGTAGCACCACCCGTTTGATCCCCAGCCGCGCAATAAACTTCACGGCGTCAGGATGAGTCACCGTCATCTGCGTCGAGGCATGAACCTCCATGCGAACCCCAAGTCGTTGCGCCAGGGCGGCCACGCCAAGATCCTGCACCATCACGGCATCCACCCCCGCCTCGTCCAAAGCCATCAACGCGCGCTCCACCTCGCGCAATTCTAACGGGAAAATCAAAATGTTAAGCGTGGCGATCGCGCGGCATCCGTGATCATGCAAGAATTGAACCAGTTCAGGCAATTGCGATTCGCCGAAATTGTCCGCGCGCATCCGGGCATTGAAGTGCGACAGCCCGAAATAGACTGCGTCCGCGCCGTTGGCCACAGCGGCGCGGGCGCACTCCATATTGCCGGCAGGGGCGACCAGTTCCAGTTTGCGTTTCACGGGCGAAACGGTATCACAGTTGTCGGGATTGCCAAGCGCCGCCTTTTGGGGTAGAAGCAGCCTCATGAAATCCATGTTTGTTTTTGCTCTGTTGCTGTTGCTTACCCCCTCCTTTCTCCCTGCTGCCGATGATCCCGGCGCACAGTATGTGGACGCCTTCCTTCTCATCCAGGAAGGCGATGCCGCCAAGGCCAAATCCGACTGGAAAACCGCCTACACCAAGTTCAGCGCCGCGCAAAACATCCTCTTCAACCTCAAAACCAACTCCCCCACTTGGAATGCACACCTCGTCCAATTCCGCCTCGACTATTGCACCGAACAGATTGACGCCATCAAACCCAACCTCGCCTCCTCCGCCCCCGCACTCTCCGCCACCTTCGTCGCCCCACCCAAACGAACCTCCCCCGGTGCCGAATCCGCCGAACTTCAACAACTGCGCGCCGAACTGGCCGACGCCATGAAACAAATCGAAACCCTGAAACAACAACTCCAGGATGCCAGAAAAACCGCTCCACCACTCCCCCCCAGCGCTTCCGAACTCGACAAACTACGCGCCGAACTGGCCCAGGCCCACGCCGAAGCCGACCGCGCCAAGGCCGCCCAACTCACCACCCAAGCCGAACTGAACAAAAAAGACGCCGAACTCGCCACCCGCCTGGCCGAAATGAACCAGAAAATCGCCGACCTACAAAAACAACTCGCCGACCGCAGCCGCAAAATCGAAGACCAAAATCAACTAAAAGCTGACCTTGCCAAGGTCACCGCCCAATCCGACGAACTAAAAAAACAAAACGAACAACTCACCACCCAACTGGCCAAAGCCCGCACCGAGGCTGAACGCGCCAACCAACTCACCGCCCAACTCGACGCTCTGCAAAAAGACAACCATTCCCTCCGCCAACAATTAACCGACGCCAACCGCCTCCTTGCCACTGGATCCAGTGACCTCCAGAAATTGCGTACCGAACTGCTCGAAACCCGGACCGCCGCCGAACGCGCCAATCAACAAAATGCCGCGCAAATCGAACAATTGAAAAAAGAAAATCAAACCCTCGCCGCCCAACTGGCCGATTCCCGACGCACCGCGCCATCCACTCCAACTGACAACACCGCCACGCTGCAATCACTTCACAATGAACTCGCTGCCGCCCGCGCGGAAACGGAAAAAGTGCGCGCCGATAGCGCCCGCCAGATCGAGACTCTGCGAAGAGAGCGCCAACAACTCGCCGCCCGCCTCGCCGCCACCGAAACCCGCCCTGCCATCTCCACAGACGCCAACAAAGGCGTGATCTACACCAAACCCGCCACTTCCATCCTCGATGAACAACTGCAACGAGAAAACCGCGAGCTGGCTGCCCAACTCGATTCCGCCAACCAGCAACTGGTAAAACTCCGCGCCCGATTGGCTGCCGATACCGCCCGCGCCCGCAAAACAAACGACGAACTGGCCATGCTTCATCGCCAGAACCGGGAACTCGCCCTCCAAATCGCCACGCTCAAACGCAGCGAACCGTCCACCACCGAAGGCAATCGCGGAATCATCTATCAAGCACCCGGCACAACCTCCGCGTCTTCCACAACGGAACGCTCTGCTGAAACAGAGCGACTCGAACAACAGAACCGCAACCTGACCCTCCAGCTGGCCGAAATCAAACGCCAACTCACCCATCTCAACCGCGAATTGGCCGCTAAAACGGAAGCCGCCGTTTCCGCCACCAAGCAAATCGAGACCGTCAAAGAAGACATGACCTGGCAAATGAACCGTCTCCGCGAGGAAAACCAGTTGCTTCGTCAGCTCCTAAACCGTTACGCCACGCACCATCCTGAATTGAAACGCCAAGCCGAAGGCACCCCCCTCACCGTCTCCCCGCGCAAACCATAACCGCGCCTCCCCAAGAACACCGACTCACTGCATCGCCAAAACCGGCATCGTCCCGCACCAGCCCGATGCGAATATGCGCTGGCAACCCGCTCATCGTCTGACACAGAAACTCCGTCACGTCATTCCCACAAGCCGCATTGCCGAACCCAGCCGCTAGCCAACCGCCACGCCTTCTTGAGGACTGTTCCTTCGAGGACTCAGATCAGGCTCTCATGCCGCAGCACCCACGAATCCAATTCGCCGAGAAGCCGCCTGTTGTCATATGGCGGAGGCGTCGCGCCACGAGGGTAAGGCAACCACCGCGCGGGTGTGCAGCGTCGTGAGTGCCTGCGACGTGCGTTGGGTGAAGACGGCACAGAAGCGACTCAAGGTGGGTTGAGTGGGCACGGCTTCAATGCCGAGCACTTTCGCCGCGGCCGGGTCGGCTTGCAGCCAGACGACGCAGAGAGTTTGTCGGCTCCGGCGAGAATGCCGCCGAGCACCCCCAGCGCGATGTCGGCCGGAGCGAAGGTGCTGGGGCAAGGCCTGTTCGAGCGGGCGGTGGAACGGTTGCTGGTGGGGAGTTGCGATCAGACGCAGGGGCCGCCGTGGGCGGTACGACGTTGATCGGTGAAACTGATTCGGATGGACGAAGGAACGTGGTGGTGAGGGTGATGTTCCGTCGCACCGTTTCGTGTGCCTCTGATTGAGGCGGCTGAGCGAAGATTGTGAGCATACAATTCAGCCCACCAAACGGTAGGCGCTCTTTCAATCGGAATCATTCCGGCTAAGGGGTCTGATTTGGCGATCGAACATACGCAACGACCGTAACACAACCTGATCTATGTCGAGGTACTGATATGTAGCGAGGCGCCCCGCAAAAATGACCCGTTCTTTTTCCCACGCTTGTCGTGCAAGGGTCCGGTAGGCAGCCACAAGAGCCGCAGTTTCCGTACTGGGAATGGGATAAAAAGGTTCTCCTGCTTCAGAAGGGAACTCGTAGGCGATAACCGTGCGGGGATGTTGCTGTCCGGTCACATGCTTGATCTCGACGGAGCGCGTGTACGCGCGCTCATCCGGGTAGTTGATCTGGACGCAGGGCTGAACAAACTCCGCATCTATCGTTTTAAACTCAAAACGCAGGGACCTCCACGGCAGTTTCCCTTTGGCCAAGCCAAAGAACTCGTCCAAAGGCCCGGAATAGACCGTGGCATGACGCGCTCGCACCCAGTGACGAATCGCGGCGTACTCGCAGTTCAACCACACCTGAATGTTCGGGTGGGACAACATTCGCTGAAATAACGCCGTGTATCCGTCGCGCGGCATTTGTTGAAAAATATGCTCACTATAGCGGGTCTCCCTGCTGAATCGAATCGGCACTCGTGCGCAGACACTGGCGCTCAGTTGCGACGGATGTCGTCCCCACTGTTTGGCGGTGTACTGGGCGTAGAATGCCTCGTATAACTCTCGGCCGACCGTTTTCAACAGGTACTGTTCGGATGTTTTCACTACTGGCAGCGGAAGCTGCTGTCGCCGAAGAAACGCACACGCCGAACGAGGACTGAACGCGCGCCCGAAAAACCCTTGCATCGTGTCGAGGTTGATGGGGAAAGGCAAAAGCGCGCCGTCCACGAGCGTCTTGACCTCGTAGCGCGCAGGTATCCACTCGGTAAAACGCGACAGATAGGCAACAACACGTTTCGAGTTTGTGCGGAAATAATGAGGCCCATACCGATGAATCCGCACCCCACTGGGATGCAACGGGTCATGACAGTTGCCGCCGACGTGATCTCGTTTTTCCACGACCAAGACACGCCAATTCAACACGGTGGCGGCGCGTTCGGCAAAGACACAGCCGGTCGGCCCCGCGCCGACAACCAGCAGATCCACCGCCATACGCTTCATCGCCACGGCTCCGTTGCGAGCCATTCGCGGCAACTTAGGTAAAGGCGGCCTCGTTCCTGCAAAAAACCTTCCTGCATCCACGTGGCAATGGCTGCGTCCGTGGCGCTGTCACAACAGAACAACGTCCCCAAATCCTCGCAGTAAGGTCGTCCGTCACCGGTGAAACTGATGATCACATCTTCCGAGGTCTTCACCTCATCCTCGCTCATTCCTAACCGATTCAACAGCGTGAAATATCGGTGCAAATGTTGTCGCGTGAACGCGTATGCCCACAAAATCACATCGGTTTCCCGTGTCTTGCCCCAAGAGACGTTGCGCGAGACAATCTTTCCGTCCCGTACCTCAATGTCCTCGGCAGCGGCGCCGTGCGGAACGGAAGGATGTTCCAGGAGACGTTGAAACAACTTACGGATCTGGCGCGGGGTCAGAAATAGGTCGTCATCAATTGCCAGAAAATATTGGCCGGACAATTGCATCGCCAACTGGTAACGGATGCTGGGATAACAACGGCGCGGCTGGTTAATAATTTGCAATCGGGAATCACGGCTGGAAACGAATTGTTCCATCCTTACTGCCGGATTATTGTTCGACAGCACAATCCGCTCGACAAAGTCACACAACAACAAGCTGTCCACAATGTAGCGCAGGTTCTCCATTCGCCGGTAACTGAGTAGCACTACATTCAGCGTCTCTGTTCCGCTCCATCGTTCTCGCCATCCGCAGGCGTTTCTCAGTTGCCACCACCTCTGCCGAAGCTCCAATCGGGTCGCCTGCAAGGTTCGGGCAAACAATTTCTTGATCGTCATGGCCTGAACAGTTGTTCCCTGCTTCCGCTCTTTTCGCCTCTCCCATTGCGATTATAATTTTGTCTGTCTTTCGTCAATTCGGCGAATTTTATCAGAACTTCCAGTCTCTGTTAACACGCATCACGCGCAGAGCCAACATACTTTGGTGCTTTGAGCATGTGAGGAGGCCGCCAGCAGGTTGGCAAAGAAGTCGGTTTGACGAGCTGGTTATACTGCGGGGCGGACAAGCAGGTTCGCATGCGTGGGCAGATCGATCGGCAAGAGCCGTTATTTGTGGAGATCTCGCTGCAGCAACGTGTGCCAGCCACTCATCCGCTCCGCACTACAAACGGTGCTGTGACCAGTTGCTGGCGCAGATGAATCGGCAGTTCAACCGCGCCTACAGCTCGATGGGCCGTCCCTCGATTCCGCCAGAGCAACTACTGAAGGCACTGCTGCTGCAGGCGCTATATTCAGTGCGCAGCGCGCATGTGTTGATGGAGAATCGGCACGGACTGTGTGTGGCGGCCAATCTGGATGCCGCCGGGCAGGCAACGGCAGCGATTGACCGGCTGACGCGGACGCACTTTATCGGTTGCTGGAAGATTACCCAAGAGGTGCTGTTAACCCTGAGCGCCTACCATTTGGTACGGTTAACGCGACCGAAGGTTTGCCCGTGATTACAAACCGCACCCGGAAACATTTCGATCGAGTCCCGTAACCATCAAGTGGACTGCAAAAGACCGTGCTCAGCACCTCAAAAAGCCGTCGCTGGCGAACTTCTTTAACAACCTGCTAGGCAAATTTTTTGATGATAATGGCCGCGTTGTGACCGCCAAAGCCGAGAGAGTTGTTCAGGCAGACATTGACGTTCATCTCTCGCGCTTTGTTGGGAACATAGTCGAGGTCACAATCGGGGTCAGGTTCTTCGTAATTGATCGTCGGCGGCACAATCTGGTCGCGGAGAGCCAGGGCACAGACCGCCGTCTCCACTGAACCGGCCGCTCCCAGCAGATGTCCGGTCATGGATTTGGTGGAGCTGATGGCCAGTTTGCGGGCGTGCTCGCCGAACACGGTCTTGATGGCGGCGGTTTCGCATTTGTCGCCTACCGGGGTTGCGGTGCCGTGCGCGTTTATGTAGTCAACCTGATCGGGACGCAAGTTTGCGTCGCGCAGGGCGGCTGCCATGGCGCGAGCCGCACCCTCGCCATCCGGAGCCGGCGCGCTCATGTGATAGGCGTCTCCCGTGATACCATAACCGGCCACTTCGGCATAAATACGCGCGCCACGAGACAAGGCATGTTCGACGGATTCCAAAATGCAAATCCCCGCTCCTTCTCCCATAACGAAACCGTCGCGGTTTTTATCGAACGGACGGCTCGCTCGCTGCGGTTCATCATTCCGGGTGCTCATGGCGCGCATCGAACAAAACCCAGCATAACCAAGCTCCGTGACGGCAGCCTCACTGCCACCGGCGATCATCACTTCGGCGTCGCCATGCTCGATGATGCGGGCGGCTTCGCCGAGGGCATGTGTGGCGGTGGCGCAGGCGGTGACGACCGAAAGATTTGGTCCCTTGACGCCGAGCAACATGGAGATGTAACCACTGGCCATGTTGATGATCAGCATGGGGATCATGAACGGGGAGACTCGTTGAGGACCTTTTTCGAACAACACATGGCATTGTTCGACGATGGTTTCCATGCCGCCAATGCCGGAACCGACAAGCACTCCCACGCGAGAGGGGTCTTCCTTGGCGAGGTCCAGCTTGGCATCCGCCACGGCTTTGATGGCCGCGCCGACGGCATACTGGGTAAAGCGGTCGGTGCGCCGAGTCTCCTTGGCGGGCATGAATTCTTCAGGTTTGAAGTCTTTGACTTCTCCTCCGATTTTCGTGTCGAAACGAGAAGTATCAAAGCGGGTTACCGGGCCGATACCGCTGCGTCCGTTGAGGAGGTTCTGCCAGAAAACTTCGAGATCACACCCTACCGGGGTGACAACTCCCATGCCTGTGATGACAACTCGACGATGGTTCATAGACCCTCTTTGCCGTTAGACAAACGGGGCATAAAGCGCGGAGCGACCGGCTGCTTTATGCCCCGGACAGCTATGGTGCAGCGGGGAATTACTTCTCGCCACGCTCCTCGATATACTTCACGACGTCGCCGACCGTCTGCATCTTTTCGGCGTCCTCGTCGGGGATTTCAGCGCCAAATTCTTCTTCAAACGCCATGACCAACTCGACCGTATCCAACGAGTCGGCGCCGAGGTCTTCGATAAACTTCGCTTCCGGGGTGACCTGGTCCGGGTTGACGCCGAGTTGTTCGACGATGATTTCTTTTACGCGGTCCTGGACTGATTTGTCTGCCATGGGGATTTCTCCTTATTGTATAAACGGATTGGTTGTTTATGCGGAAGTTAGGTTCTTGTCAAAGGTTTCTTGCTAAATTCTCAGGCCGCCATCCACTCCGAGCACCTGCCCCGTCACATAGCTGGACAGGTCGCTGGCCAGAAACAGCACGGCATTGGCCACGTCATCGGGTTGCCCCATCCGGGCGAGGCCAATGACGTCGGTTTGCATCTTCTTTTGTTCCTCGGTGAGCTTGTCGGTCATGGCGGTCTGGATGAAGCCGGGCGCGATGGCGTTGGCGCGGATTCCGCGTTTGGCATATTCTTTGGCCACGGTCTTGGTCAAGCCGATCATACCGGCCTTGGAGGCAGAGTAGTTGGCCTGACCGGCATTACCCAGCACACCGACAATCGAAGCAATGTTCACAATGGCACCGCTGCGCTGTTTGATCATGGCGGGGAGTATTCCTTTGGTGAACAGGAATGCCCCTTTCAGATTCACATCAAGCACCAGGTCCCAATCCTGCTCGCTCATGCGAAGCAACAGGTTATCCCTCGTGATCCCGGCATTGTTAACCAGAATATCCACCCGCCCGAAATCAGCCACAATCTTCGCGCACACATCCGCCACGGCAGCACTGTCTGTGACGTTGACGGCATAGGCAACAGATTTCACACCGAGTTGAACAAGGTCGTCAGCCACTTTTTGGGCGTTTTCCCGCATCACATCGCAAACCGCAACAGACGCCCCTTCGGCGGCCAGCCGACGAGCAATGGCTTCGCCAATGCCGCGCCCACCGCCGGTGACGACGGCCACTTTGTTTTCCAAGAGTTTTTGCATGACGGTTCTCTGTAACGAGGCATGTGTTGGCTGTCAACACCAATATGCGAAAGAGACCAACGAGTGATATGACCGCTGGAAATGACAGGTGAAATATCCACTGGGGCGGGTTGAGGATGTGGGGTTTCCAACCCAGGAGGTTCCCAAGAAAAGCTATCCCAACCCTACCGTGGAGCAGTCCATGAAAGTTCAACCCGTGATCCTGAAAACCATCCGCCGTCAACTCCCGTGGTGGCAGGCCGCCGAAATTCCCGGCATCTCCTGTCACGCCATGCGCCGCTGGAAACAGCGTCACCAACAACACGCTTACAACGGTCTCTTCGACCACCGTGCCACCGTCTCAGCCCCAAGAAGTTGCTGCTGGCCACCGTAGAACAAGTCTTGCGGCTTTACCGCGAACCACACCGGGACTTCAACGTTGCGCATTTCACCGATCCGTTGCGCGACCAGCACGGCATCCGTTTGATCTATCAATGGATCAAGACCGCGTTACCAACGGCCGGGCTAGTATGAAACCAACGGACGAGCGATTGGGGAGAAACGGGAACAAGCAACGAGAGCTGAAAAAATTCCCTTCCCTTCGGGGGAGGAAAAGCAACCAAAGACAAAACTAAAAACGAACAGATCACTTGTTATTAAAAGTGACCATTTTCACCTGTTATTGACAGTGCGTCACCTTTTGTTAGGGTTCGCCGCGTGCCCGAAACTCTCATCGTCAACGAGATTTTCTATAGCATTCAAGGCGAGTCCACTCACGCCGGGTTGCCGTGCGTGTTTGTGCGGCTTACGGGATGTCGGTTGCGCTGCGCCTGGTGCGACACCACTTACGCGTTCACCGAGGGGGTCGCCATGAGCCTCGACCAGATCATCGCCAAAATCCGCGTCTTCGATTGTCCCATGGTCGAGATCACCGGTGGCGAGCCGCTCCTCCAACCCAATGTTTTCTCCTTGCTCACCCGCCTTTGCGACCTTGGATTCACCGTCCTGCTTGAAACCAGCGGGGCCGAGGACGTGGCCCGCGTGGATTCTCGTGTCATCAAAATCATGGACCTCAAATGCCCCAGCAGCGGCCAGGCCGATCAAAACCGTTTCGAGAACCTCCTCCACCTCGCTGCCAGAGACGAAATCAAGTTCGTTCTCGCCGACCGCGCTGATTACGACTGGGCCAAAGCACGGATTGCCGAACATCAGCTTGTCGGTCGTTGTGCCATTCTCTTTTCACCGGTTTGGGGGGGTCTTCCTCTCAAAACGCTTGCCGAATGGATTCTGGCCGACCGATTGCCCGTTCGCCTCCAAACTCAATGGCAGAAACACATCTGGGGACCTCACGCGCGAGGTGTCTGATGGCGCTTCCCCTTCTACGCACCCGCATTCCCGGCCCGCGTTCTCGCGCGCTGGCTCGCCAACTGCACCGTGTGGAAAGCCGCAATGTCACCTTTGTTTCCAACCGCTGGCCGATCTTCTGGCAACGCGCCCACGGAGTCAACGTCTGGGATGCCGACGGCAATCGTTATCTCGACCTGACTGCCGGTTTCGGTGTCGCCAGTGTCGGCCACACCAATCCGCGGGTGACCCTTGCCGTTCGCCAACAGGCTGCGCGACTGCTCCACGCCATGGGCGACGTGCATCCCAACGAACTGAAGCTGCGGCTTGCCCGTGAACTTGTCGCTCTCACATTCGGCCGCTGGCAGCAAAATATGGCTTATCTTTGGAACGATCGTTCCAAAGATAAGCCAGATTGTGGGCGCGTCCTTTTTGCCAACACGGGCGCGGAGGCCATCGAGGCGGCATTGAAAACCGCCGCCATCCACACCGGCAAACCCGGCGTCATCGCCTTCGGCGGCGCCTATCACGGGTTGACTTACGGGGCGCTGGCGGCGACCGCGCGCTCGTTTTTCCGCGCGCCGTTTGCGCGACAGCTCGGCCGGTTTGTGAGGCGGGTTCCGTTTGGCCGCATTCCGCTTCGCGCGGGTCTCGATTGCGGCGCGGTGTTGGTCGAGCCGATTCAGGGCCGCGGTGGCATGATTGTACCTCCCGATGATTTTTTGCCAGGGCTGCGGCAGTTTTGCGACGAGCACGGGTTGGTATTGATTTTCGACGAGATTTACACGGGGTTTTGTCGGACAGGCCGATGGTTTGCATGCGAGCACTGGGGTGTGGTGCCCGACCTGATTTGCGTCGGCAAGGCGCTGGGCGGTGGTCTGCCGATCAGCGCCTGCATTGGACGGGCGTCGGTGATGGACAGTTGGCCGGAATCAAAAGGCGAGGCAATTCATACGAGCACGTTTCTGGGTAATCCGCTGGCTTGTGCCGCGGCGCTGGCCAGTCTGGCGGAGATGAAACAACGGCGTCTTTGGGAACGAGCGGCGGCGTTGGGGGCGTCTGTTCAGCGGCGGTTGCGGGCGCGCGGCAAGGGGCTGATGTTGGGGTTGGAAGTGGGCGATGCGCCGCGGTTGTGCGAGCGGTTGTTGCGGCGGGGGATTCTGGCGATACCGGAGGGCGAACGTGGTGAAGTGCTCGGATTGACGCCGCCGTTGACAATCAGAAAGCGAGAACTGGACTTTTGTTTGGAGATCATCGAGGAGCTTCTTCCATGAAAGGCAGGCTTCTGGTGGCATTGCAGTTGGGACTGATTGCGGCGCTTTTTCTGACGGGGCCGTGGGTGGCGCGTCGCTGGTTTGTGTTGGAGTTTTTGGGTGGCCTGGTGTTGACGTGGGCGGTGGCAACAATGGGATTGCGGCATTTACGGACACATCCTGATGTTGCGCCGGGGGCGCCGTTGTTGACGCGCGGGCCGTATCGTTGGATTCGCCATCCGATGTATGCGGGCGTGTTGGTGGGGACGGGAGCGCTGGTGTTGGAGCGGTTCACCTGGGAGCGGGCGGTGTTGTGGTTGGGCTTGCTGGGGGTGTTGTTGGGGAAGATCGGCTTGGAGGAATCGCTGTTACGGGCGCGGTTTGCCGAGTACGACGCCTATTGTCGTCGCACGAAACGGTTGTTACCTTTCGTCTTTGTGTTTGGGCTGGTGATGATCGCGCAGGGCGCGGAGGATTATCGTGTCATCATGTGGGTCGGCGACACGGCCTGGAAACAGCCCGACAAATTTCCGTTGTTTCTACAGCGGCTCCGGGAGATGAATGTGAATGCGGGAATGGTGTATGGCGATGCCAGTCCGCAGCGATGGGTGGAGGCTCGTTTCCCCTACTACGTGGAGAACATCGTCAATCGTGGTCTTTGTCTGAAATGGAACTCAAAGGTCCGCGACTGGAGCGGTTTCGTGGATCAGTGGAAGAAGACCCGCGACAAGGCGGCGTTTGTTCGCGAGTATTGCCTCGATGATCCCGCCTGGCGGCAATGGGCTTGCGAACAAATGCGCGCCGCCGTCCGCAAACACAAACCGTACCGTCCCCTGCTCTACGATATCCGCGATGAATTGTCCGTGACGATCTCGGCCAATCCATTCGACTACTGCTTTTGTCCCAAGACATTGGCAGCATTTCGTCACTGGCTGAAATCGCAGTACCCCGACCTCGCCGCATTGAATCGCCAGTGGGAAACCGATTTCCCGTCCTGGGACAGTGTAACGCCCTTCAGCACCGACGAGATCAAGGCGCGACAACGCCGCGGCCAAGAGAGCTTCGCGCCCTGGTGCGATTTTCGAACCTACATGGACATCTCGCTGGCCAACACACTGGATGAGCTACGGCGAGCCGCGCATGAGGTGGATCCGGACGCCCTGGTCGGAATCGAAGGCACACAAATGCCGCATGCTTTTGGCGGCTACGATCTCTGGCGACTCTCGCAGGCGCTCGACTGGGTTGAGCCGTATGACATAGCCGGAGCGCGCGCCATCTTTGGTTCCTTCATGCCGGGCAAACCGATTTACTCGACCATCGGCGAGTCAAACGCTGACAAAGCGCGACGACGGCTCTGGCATTTGCTGTTGGAAGGCGACGCGGGCTGCATTGTCTGGTGGAGCGAGGATTGCCTGGACTGGAAAAGCGCCGATCTGGTTCTCACTTCCAAAGGACGGGCGCTCGCGTCCGTTTTCCAGGAGTTGACCTCGCCACTGGCCCGGTTGTTTGTGCAAGCGCAACGCGAATTTGACCCCATTGCCATCCATTACTCCCAACCGAGCATCCAGATCAACTGGCTGATGGAATCTCTCCCTGACGGTGGCACCTGGGTTCGACGCTTCTCCAGTTACGAGGCGCAACATAACAGACTCGCCAAAGCCCGCGTGGATTGTCTCCAGCAACTTCGCGTCGCGGGATTCAGCCCGCGGTTTGCCCTGGCTCCGCGTCCGTCGGAAACGTTTCTGATGGTCGGTTCCGTGGCGATGTCCGACGCGGAAATTGCCGCCGCCCGGCAGGCGCGTTGTTTTGCCGACACGCCACCTGCCCTGTTTGATGAACACGGAACCAAACGAAATCCACCTCCGTCAGCGGTCGCCACCCTTGTGAAAAACTGGGCAGAAGCGGTTGCCCACTTGCAACCCGAGGTCCGGGTCTCGCCTCCTGCTGCCGTGTACCGTTACCGCCACCCAAAGGCCCGTTTGCTGGCCTTTGAACGCATCGAATTGCAGCAGATGGGCGAGGACTTGAAGGTACAAGGCGGCGCCGCGCCGGCGCCCGTGCCCACCGAAGCCCGTCTACCGGCGCCCGCGCATGTGTACGACCTGCGAACGCGCCAGTACCTTGGTTTTACCAACTGTTTCTCGTTCACGCTCGACCCGACGCGCCCCTCGCTGTTTGCGCTGCTGCCGGAAAAGGGACTTGATTCCCTGCTCGGGAAATAGCACATTGCGCCGCGCTGTCGCGGAAAACCAGCCATGAACAAAACCGCTTCCCAACTCCAACAACGTCTCCTCGCCTTTCTCGGCGGCGCGCCCGATGACTTTGATGCGCTCGCACGCGAGGTGTTTGCCTTCCAGTTCGAGCGCAATCCCGCGTATCGCGCCTTCTGCGAGTCAAAAAAGATCGCGCCCAACCGTCTGACCCACTGGACACAGATTCCGGCCGTGCCAACCCGCGCGTTCAAGGAGATGACGCTCACCTGTTTCCCGCCCCACGAAGCCGTGGCGGAGTTTCATACCAGCGGGACCACCCAATCTCACACGGGACGGCACTTGTTCAAGACGCTGGCACTCTACGACGCGGGCTGCGTACCGCAGTTCCGTGCCCATCTGTTTGCGGACGGCGCGCGGATGCCCATCGTGTCGCTGGTACCCGACACCCCGCATTCCTCGCTGGCGCACATGTGTCGAACGCTGGGCGCGCGATTTGTCGAACGGCTGGAGGCTACCAACGAGCCGGTCTGCCTTCTGGGCACGGCATTTCATTTTCTGACGCTCTTTGACAACGGCCTTGTACTGCGACTCCCCGCGGGCAGCCGGGTTATGGAGACCGGCGGATTCAAGGGACGCACCCGCGAGATCAGTAAACCGGCCCTGTACGAAATGTTCGAGAAACATCTCGGCATCCCGCCGATCCGAGTCGTCAACGAGTACGGCATGACCGAACTCAGCACACAGTTCTATGACGAAACGATGCGGGTCGGGCATCGCAGCGACCTGAAACGATCCCCGCCGTGGGCACGAGTGCGGGTGATTGATCCGCAGACCGATGAAGACGCGCCTATCGGCGCCACGGGCTTGCTACGAATTTATGACCTGGCAAACTTGTGGAGCGTCATGTGCATCCAAACCGAAGACCTCGGTATCCGCATGGGCGACGGTTTTGTGTTGCTGGGACGCGCGCCGGGCGCAATGCCGCGCGGTTGTTCCCTGAACGCGGAGGCGTTGCAAAACGCATGAGTGCCACCCCGCTCCAAATCCAGGACGCCATCCGCCGGGCGCGGGCGGCGCGCGATTTTGTGCAGCAACATCGTCGCACCGAGGCGGTGATCGAGGCGCTGGCCGCCGCCGCCAAAAGCTGGCTTCCCGCCACCAGTCCGTGGCGGGCACAAGCGGTGGAACGGGTTCCGGCGGCGAGCGGTTTTTCCCCGGCCATGGTTCACGAGGCGATTGATCGGATTTTTGGCGCCATCACAACGGAATCGCTGGCGGCATTGTTGGAGCGGGAGTTTCGCGATCGTCGGGTACTGGACGAGTTTCGGCCTCATGGCCGGGGACAGGCGCGGGCAATGGGGGTGCCGTTGATTCTCCATCTGTTGGCGGGCAATGTGCCGCCACCGGCCATCCACAGCATCCTCTGCGGCCTGTTGGTGCGATCGGGGAATGTGGTGCGGATGTCGCGGCGCGATCCGGTGTTTCCGCGCCTGTTTCTCGAATCGGTGCAGGCAGCAGACCCGGATTTGTCGCGGTGCGTGGAACTGCTGGAATGGCCGCGAGAGGAGACCGCGCTGACCCAGGCGGCGCTGGCCAGGGCGGACGCGGTGATTGCGCACGGGGATGACAATACCATTGCCACGCTGCGGCGGATGTCGCCGCCAAGCGCCGCGTTTATCGGGTACGGGCAAAAGGTCAGTTTCGCCTATGTCTGCCGCGAGATGATGACGGCGGAACAACTGCCGGCGCTGGCGGCACTGGCGGCGGACGATGTGTCGGTGTACGACCAGCAGGGTTGTCTGTCGCCCCACGTGTTTTACGTGGAGGAACGCGGTGCGCTGGGGCCGCGAAAGTTTGCGGCGGCGCTGGCGGAGGCGATGGCAGCGTTTCAGGCGAGGATTCCGCGCGGCAAACTTTCGGTGGAAGAAGCGGCGGCTGTCAATACGACCCGGTCCGGGTATGAGTTTCGGGCGGCTTCGGATCGTCGGGTAGCCGTCTGGAGCAGCCAACAACCGAATGATTGGGTTGTGATTTATGAGGATAATCCTTCGTTTGAGCCGTCCTGCCTGAATCGGGTGGTGTTTGTGAAACCGACCGATGGCGTGCCGCGGGTGTTGGAAGGGATCGCGCGGTTTGCCTCCTACATTTCGACGGTCGGGGTGGCCCCGATGTCGGATCGGATGCAGGAGTTTGCCCGTCAACTGGCGGTGCTGGGAGTGCATCGTGTTTGTCCGATCGGGCAGATGCAACGCCCGCCGTTATGGTGGTTTCACGATGGCAAACCGAATCTGATACCGTTGGTCCGGTGGACCGAACTCGGCTAGCGGGTCAGGCTCAGGAAATTGACCAGAATCTTTTTGCCGTCCTGTGTCAGGATGGATTCGGGATGAAACTGGACTCCCCAGATCGGCAGGGTCTTGTGCCGCACACCCATGATTTCACCTTCCGGTCTGGTCTCGGCAGTGATCTCCAGACAAGAGGGCAAGGTGTCGCGTCGGATGATCAACGAGTGATACCGCGTGGCGGTGAACGGATTGGGCATCCCCGCAAAGAGATCCTTGCCATTGTGATAAATGGGCGAGGTCTTACCGTGCATGAGACGGTCTGCTCGAACGATGTCGCCGCCGAAAACATGCCCGATGCACTGGTGACCAAGGCAAACGCCCAGCGTTGGAATGGTGGGGCCGAAGACGCGGATGATCTCGTTGGACAGGCCCGCCTCCTTTGGCGAGCACGGGCCTGGCGAGATCAGCAACCGATCCGGTCTCAGCGCTCGGATCTGGTCGAGCGCGATCTCGTCGTTGCGCGCCACCCGCATCTCCACACCCAGTTCGCCGAGGTACTGGACGAGGTTGTAGGTGAAACTATCGTAGTTGTCTATCACCAGCAACATGGCGGCGTTACCCTACGGCAAGTTTCCGCGCCGACCAAGTGAAAATTGCGCTTGCGAGGTCCTCCCGCCTGCGGCATCTTTTGCGACATGGAAACACAACCTCCTCTTGTGGGCACTGTCCCGGCGCCGAAACGAACCGGCTGGATTGTCTATGCCGTCATTGCCACTTTCTGTCTTTTCATGAGCGCGCTGGCGAATTTCGTCCTGTTGGCACTGCTGGCCGGAGGTGGAACCGCCTCGTTTGAGACCCGCCACCGCCAGCGATATGAGGAATTCTACGTTCAGGGCGACACCGAGAACCGCAACAAAATCGTCGTTCTCCACCTCAGCGGCATCATTTCCGGCGCTTACGACGGCGAGACAAGCGACGAAGGGATGGTGGGCGACATCAAAGCCCAACTCGACCAGGCTCTGGAAGACAAACACGTCAAAGCCATCATTCTCCGCATCAATTCCCCCGGCGGCGAGGTGGTCGCTTCCGACGCCATTTACAAGGCGTTGGCCGCCGCGCGCGAGCGCAAACCGATTGTGGCCTGCATGGAATCCGTCGCGGCCAGTGGCGCCTACTACGCCGCCATGGGCTGCAGCCATGTCATCGCCAACGACCTGACCATCACCGGCAGCATCGGTGTCATCATGCAAAGCTACGGTTTTGGTGGGCTGATGGACAAGATCGGCGTCAAATCTCACACCTTCAAATCCGGCAAGTACAAAGACCTCCTCAATCCCACCCGCGAACCAACCGAGGACGAGAAAGCGATGGTCAACACCCTCATCATGGAGGTTTATGACAAATTTGTCGGCATCGTCGCCAAAGAACGCGAACTCAACGTCACCACCTTGAAAAACACCCTCGCCGACGGACGTATCCTCTCCGGCACGCAGGCCCTCAAAGGCAAACTGATTGACGAACTCGGTTACTTCGACGATGCCGTGGACAAAGCAATGGAACTGGCCAAAATCAAGCAGGCCAAGGTCGTCACCTATCGCGCCCCCTTCTCTCTGAGCCGTCTCTTCCGCTTTTTCGGCGAGAGTAAGGCCGCAAAAATCCAGGTACAGGTCGGCCCTTCCCTCCCCCGACTCGAATCCGGCAAGCTCTACTTCCTACCCGCCTACATGTTCCAATAAAACGGGCTACCGCGCGACAAGTTCAAGAATCGTTTCCACCAGGCCGGGGATCGTGTGTTCTTTGGCTTCCGCGGCGACTTCGAGACGGTGAGCCGTGACCGCCGCGGTGGTTTGCGGGCCGATACTGACAATACGCAGTGTTGGAAACCGACGAAACAACTCCGTCGCATCCACCAGTTCACAGAAATTATGGACCGTCGAGGAACTGGTGAAGGTAACGATGTCGGCCCCTTCCGCCAGCAACCGGGCACGATGGCCGGTCCGATCCTCGGTGTCGGGAACCGTCCGATAAGCGTCCAAATCGTCCACAATCCCACCGAGGTCTTCGAGGCCGCGCGCCAGCCGTTCATCGGCCAGATCAGCGCGCGGCAAAAGGAACTTCAGGTTTTCGCAACAGACCTCCTTGCGGAAACTCTCCAACAACGCTTCACCGGTAAACTCCGATGGCTGGAGGTCCACTTGCAAATGGAGCGCCGCCAGCTTCTGCGTCGTGGCCTGTCCGATGGAAGCTATCTTCAGCCCGCCAAGATCACGGAGATCGGGATGTTGGGCAAAGAACTCGCGGAAAAAAGCGTCCACGCCATTCGGACTGGTAAAGACCAGCCAGTCGTAAATGCCAATGCTGCGAATGGCCTCGCGCAACGGCGCGAAATCTTTTGGCGGCTCGATGGCAATGGTCGGGATTTCCAGCACATCCGCGCCAAGTTCCAGCAGACGCCGCGTCAGTTCGCTGGCCTGTTCACGACTGCGGGTGACCACAATCCGACGGCCAAACAACGGTCGGCGCTCAAACCAATCCAGTTGTTCCCGAAGTCGAACCACCTCCCCCACCACGGTGATGGCCGGCGGCTGCACATTCGCTTTCACTGCCAGTGGGGCGATGGTGCCGACGGTGCCGGTAATGGTTTGCTGACGGGCGGTGGTGCCGAGTCGGATCACGGCAGCAGGCGTGTCGGGAGCGCAGCCGTGCGCAAGAAGTTCCGCCGTAATCTCGTGGAGGCGTTCCACCCCCATCAGGATGACGCGGGTACCGAAGAATTGCGCGACGCTTTTCCAGTCCACCTGCGATCCTCCCTTGGACGGGTCCTCGTGTCCGGTAATGACCATGAACGCGGTGGCCACCGCCCGATGCGTGACGGGGATGCCCGCATAAGCAGGCGCGGCAATGGCGGAACTAATGCCGGGAACAATCTCAAATTCAATGCCGGCCGCCCGCAACTCCTGGCCTTCCTCGCCGCCGCGCCCGAAGACAAACGGGTCGCCGCCTTTCAAGCGGACGACGATCTTGCCCTGTTTCGCCTGCTTGATGAGCAGGGCGTTGGTTTGCTCCTGCGATAGCGCGTGTTTCCGGGCAGATTTGCCCGCAAAAATTAATTCCGCGTCGGGCCGCGCGTGACGGAGCAACAACGGGTTGATGAGATTGTCGTACACAATGACGTCGGCGCGTTGGATGCACTCCAACCCACGCACCGTGAGCAGTCCCGGATCGCCCGGTCCCGCCCCCACAAGATAGACTTTGCCTTTTGTTTTCATTTGGAAATCCTCCGGGCAGCTTCTACGCCCAGTTCTATCGGCTCGTTTTTTGGACCGCTGAGGTCCGCGCGGTAAACCCGCGAACCGTCCGCAGTGAACCGGGCGGCAACGAGGCGAAGACGGTCGCCGACAACAGCGGCATGAGCGGCATAGGGCAGTTGACAGCCGCCGCCGGCGGCGCGCAGGAAGGCGCGTTCGGCCAGGCCGCAGGCCATGGTGTCGGCATCGTTGATGGCGCGGAGCAGGCCGAGCGTCCGCTCGTCATCGGCGCGGGCTTCGATGGCGATGATTCCCTGTCCGACGGCGGGGATCATCTCCTCGATGTCGAGCAACGTCCAACGCGCGTCGTAAAGGCCGAGCCGTTTGAGACCGGCAGCGGCAAGGACGAGGGCGTCGAGTTGGTTGTTTTCGGTGAGTTTGCGCAGGCGGGTGCCGACGTTGCCCCGGACCTCCTCGATTTGAAGGTCGGGCCGTCGCGCCATCAACTGGGCGCGGCGTCGAAGGCTGCTGGTGCCGACGCGGGCGCCGATGTGCAATTCACGCGGGGTGGCGACGTGTTTGGCGATAAAGACGTCGCGCGGGTCTTCGCGCACGGGGGTGGCCCCGATGCAGAGGCCGTCGGGTAACGTTGTGGGCAGGTCTTTGAGGCTGTGCACAGCCATGTGAATCGTTCCCTGAAGAAGTTGTTCCTCGATTTCTTTTGTGAAAAGCCCCTTGCCGCCGGCACGGACCAGAGAGGCGTCGCCAAAAAGGTCGCCGCTGGTTTTGATGATCCGGGTTTCGATGAGCAAATCAGGGTGAGCCTGTTGGAGCAGCTTCTGGATCAGGGTTGTCTGAGCCAGCGCCAGGGGACTGCCGCGGGTACCGATGAGAAGCGGGGTCATGGGAAATGTTGCTCAAACCATCGCGCCAGCGTGGCGACTCGTTCGGCGATCATGCCGCGGCAGACGGCAATCTCGCGCTCGCGGGCCGCGAGGTTTTCCTGCGCGATCTGTTGAAGGTTGTCCATGTTGTAGAGGAAGACGTTTTCCATGACGCCGCACGACGGTTCAATATCGCGAGGCACACCGATGTCAATGAGGAACAACGGACGATGGTGGCGCGCCCGCATCAACGGCTCCAGTTTTTCGGGAGTCAGTATCGGGTGCGGCGCGGTAGTGGCGCTGATGACGATGTCCACGCGCGCAAACTCCACCGGCCAGTCATCATAATGAATGGGTTGCCCGCCAAGTTGCCCGGCCAGTTCCGCCGCGCGTTCCCGGTCGCGGCCGCAGACCAGAATCGTACCCGCCCCGCGGCTGCGAAGGGCTTTTGCCGTCGCTTCGCTCATGGCGCCGGTGCCGATGACCATGACCGTGCTGGCGCGCAGATCGCGGAAGATGTGTTCGGCCAGTTCGACGGCGACATTGGCCACGGAGGTCGCGCCCTGCGTGATACCCGTGTGTGTGCGGATGTGTTTGGCGGCGGCAAACGATTTCTGAAACAGGCGGTTCAGTGCCGGCCCCGTGGCGCCGGCCTGTTGGGCGGCGGCATAGGCTTCCTTGACCTGCCCCAGAATCTCGGTTTCACCGAGCACCATCGAGTCCAACCCCGAAACAACTTCAAACAAATGCGTGATGCAATCGTTGCCCCGGAACTCGTACAGGTACGGGTCAACCGAGTCGGCCAGTTGGTGATAGTCGTGCAGGTAACGACGCATACCGGCGCTGGCCTTGTCGGGGTCGGCGGCAAGACCGTACAACTCAACGCGGTTGCAGGTGGAGATAATCGCTGCCTCCGAGAGGGGCGCCGCCCCCAGCAGACGACAGGTCGCCTCGCCCAATTCCGCTTTTGGAAACGCCAACCGTTCCCGCACCTCTACAGGCGCGCTCCGATGATTCAGGCCGAGAACGATCAACTTCATCGGGCCAGCCAACACGCTCCCCAAAACGAGACCAGGGTGAACAAAAAAACCGCAATCGCCCCACAGGCCGCTTTCCGTCCTCGCCACCGATCCGACAAGCGCCCCGCCACCAAAACACCATACAAACACCAAACCAGCGCCGCCCACGCCGTCTTGGACCATGGCCACGGCTCGACGAGCCGTTGCGAAATCGCTCCGCCAATCATGCCCGCTGTCAGCAGCGCAAATCCCACCAGCAAAAGCCGAAACCCGATTACATCCAACTGATCCACCGCCGGCAACACCAGCATCAGGCGACCGGGACGACCGGATTTCAACTGGCGTTCCTGCACCAGATACATAACCCCCACCACGCATGCTAGGGCCAGCGCGCCACACGCCAGAATGCCGATAGCCGCGTGGGTCTCGACCCATGCGCTGTGCTTTTTTGGCATCGGCGCCGCCACGTCCACAGGCGCCAGCAGAGCCGTCAATAACATCACCAACACCAGCGGCGCCGTAAACGCGCCAAGGAAAGAGACCCGATACGATGGCCCGATCAGCAGATAAAAGAACACCGCCGACCACGCGAGGAAGATCTGCACCTCGAACAGGTTTGTCAGCGGGCACCGTCCCAGATGCGTCCCGCGCCACAACATGGCGAGCGTGTGCACCAGGAATCCGGCGACCATCAGGGCGACGTTGATATGGTGAAGAGTTCCCGCGGCCAGTCCCCGTTGTAGGCGCCGCACCGTAAGCGCGCTGGCTGCGGCGTACAGGATGACGGCCACCCAAAGACAGCAACGATCACTCATGGCAGCGTTTTCTCCAGTTGTTTCCGCAAGGCTTTCGCGCGCGACGGGTCGGTTCCTCCCGTGGAAATGGCAATGGTGATTCCGTCCCGACGGAGCACGGAAGGGACGATGAAGTTACCCGCGTCGGGCGGCGCGGCGCAGTTGACGAGGAGCCGGCGTCGTTTTGCTTCGGCGCAGACCTGTCGGTTGACCGCCAGATCGTTGGTGGCGGCAACCACCAGACGAGCGCCTCTCAGGTCGCCGTGGCGGTAGCGGCGGGCAATCCAGCGAACGTTTTTCATGCGGCGGATGGCAGCGACAATCTGCGGACTGATGACAGTGACCGTCGCGCCGGCCTGGCGAAGGGAGCGGATTTTGCGGGCGGCGACTTTGCCGCCGCCGATAACGACGGCGCGTTGGCCGGTCAGGTTGAGGAAAAGTGGGTAGTACATGTATTTGTTGGTGATTGGGGCGCGGGACCGACCGCGCCCCAATCTTCTGTCAATGGAAGGGCCGTAAGCCAGATTCTGTTTTGATAGCCATTTGTCTATGCGACCTGTACCCGCGGCTGATCGTCCCGTCGAAACGGGACCGGTGGCGCGGGCCGCGCCGTTGCCGCCTATTTGGTCTTGCTCCAGATGGGGTTTTCCGTGCCCCCGTCATTGCTGGCGGGGCGGTGAGCTTTTACCTCGCCGTTTCACCTTTTCCCCGAATGATTTCGGGGTAGTTTTGTTTCTGTGGCACTTTCCGTCCGCCAGCATTACACTGGCGTCCCCCGCTTGCGCGGGGCATCATGCCCTGTGGAGTCTGGACTTTCCTCTCCGAAGCCCCGCTGGGCGAGGTTCGGAGCGGCTATCCGCCCTTCCAAAGAACGCAAATCCACCGTTTACGGCGCCTGCCAATATAAGATGCGACCGCAATAGTCGCAACTGACGATCTCGCCACCGTTTCGAGCATTGTGAACGACCTGGGGCGGCAGGTTCAGGTGACAGCCGCCGCAGTTGCCGTGCAGGATCGGGACGATGGCATAATCGCCCTTGCTTTTCATCAGGCGCTCGTAGCGGAACAAAATATCAGGGTCAGCTTCGGCGGCCAGTTTTTCTCGTTCGCCGCGCAATTGGGCCAGTTCCTGTTCGGCGATCTGGGCGCGTTTGCGCAGTTCGGCCTGCTCGGCCTCGCCTTTGGCGACGAGTTCTTTCAGTTGGGCTTGTTCCTGTTTCAGGAGGGGTTGGAGTTGCTCGGTTTTTTCCATCAACTCCAGTTCGACATCTTCGAGGTGGACAATCTCTTGTTCGGCGTTGGCAATCTCTTTCAGCAACGCCTGGTACTCGGTGTTCGACTTGATCTGGTTCAACTGGACGCGGTATTTCGTGATCTGGGTCCGTTTGGCCTCGGCGTCCACCTCCAGTTTCTTGCGGTCCGCCTCGATCTGTTTGAGTTGGAGCTTGGCTGCCTCCAAACGCGCCGATTCTTCCTGCACCCGTTTTTGCACGGCGGCAATTTCATGCGGAATACGAGCCAGTTCCGCTTTCAGGGACGAAATCCGGCGGTCGCGATCTTGTAACACGAGGAGATGTTGTAGCGCTGGCAACATGAGAGGCGGAGTCTAGCCCTGGGGCCGCCTCCTGTCAATCCGCCGACCGGTAAAAAACTTTTCGAGATATTTCGCCAACATGTCGGCTTCCAGATTCACCCGCTCGCCGGGACGGCGCGTCTGCAAGTTGGTGATCTCGTGAGTGTGCGGGATGATCCAGTTCCGAAACCAGTCGCGCCCAAACGCCGCCACCGTCAAACTAATGCCGTCCACCGCAATCGAACCTTTTTGCACAATATATTTCATGATGGCAGCGGGCGCTTGGACCTCCAGCACATAATCCGTGCCCGACCGCTCGTAGCGGTGCACCACCCCCGTCGCGTCCACATGCCCCTGCACGAAATGGCCATCCAGACGTCCGTCCGCCCGCAACGGGCGTTCCAAGTTCACAAGACTGCCGGGACGCAGTTCGCCGAAGTTGGTTCGCGCGAGAGTCTCGTTGAGCACGTCAAATCGCAGAACGGTTCCCCTCTTGGCGGCCACGGTCAGGCATGCGCCGTTGACCGCAATGCTGTTTCCCACCCGCAAGGCGCGTCCCACCGTTTTGGGGCGAACATAAAGTTCGGTTGACCTGGGTCCCTGACGGATGCGTTCGACCACACCTGTTTCTTCAACAATACCGGTAAACATGCACGCACATTACAAAGCGATGCCCGGCTTGTCTAGCTCTGACGCAACAGACGACGGACATCCGACGGCCGCACGACGCCCGATGTTTCCGTCAAGGCATTGGCCGCGCCGCAGGCCACCCCCCACCGCAGGGCATCCGCCAGCGTCCGCCCCCGTTGCAATCCCACGATGAGTCCCGCCAGCATGGCGTCGCCGGACCCGATGGGATTGAGCGCCTGTACCCGTGGCGGTTGCACGGCGTGGCGAACCCGTCCCTCAAACGCGACAGCGGCCTTTGCGCCCTGCGAAATCACCACGCGCTCCGCCCCCTGCCTCATCAATTCGCGCACGCCCGTCACCATCCCGCGTTGCCCCGTTGCCATCGCCAGTTCCGCGCGGTTGATTTTTACCAACCACGGTTTCTCCCGAACCACGCCCATCAATTGCGCCCGTTGTGTGTCCACGACCACTCGCACGCCGCGCTGATGGGCGGCGCGCGCCAGCCGCGCGCAAAAGTCATCGCCACAACCGGCGGGCACCGTGCCACTGAGCACCAGCCACTCCGCCCGTCGCATTTCTTCGTCAAACGCCCGCCACACAGCCTCCACTTCGGCGGGATGCAACGGAGCCGATTCCTCGACCAGTTCCGTCACCGTGCCTCCCACCAGCGTCTGACAGAGGCGCGTTTCTCCCTTCACCGGCACAATCCGGGCGCTCACGCCGTCCGCTGCCAGCGCTCGGACGAACAGTTCGCCGCGCCGTCCACCCGCCACCGTCAACACGCGGGCTTTCGCGCCGAGTGTCGTGAGTACGCGCGCCACATTCACGCCCTTGCCGGAGGCGGTTTCGAGAACGCGACGAGCGCGGTTGACCTCGCCGAGGCGAATCTTTTCAAAAAACAGCGTCCGTTGCCAGACCGCGGATAATCCGACCACCAGAATCATCGTACCCGACCCTCGAATATCATTTCGGCGCCCAATCTCCGCCAGTGACCTTCCAGCGCAACGGCCTGCGCCACTTTCGGGCGTCCCGCCAGCACCTTCGGCGCATAGAAAAAAACAACCCGATCCACCAACCCGGCATCGAACGCGGCGCGCAACAGCGTCGGGCCGCCCTCCACCAGCACGCTGGTGATCCCCATCCGCCCCAGTTTCCGCAACACCGACCGCAGGTTCCGCGTTGGAAAATGAAGGGTGCGTTCCCGATATTCGTCCGTAAACACACGTGCGGTTTGCGGACAGCGTCCCACCACCACCCGCCATGGTTGGCGGCCGCGAACGCCGTGGCGCAACGTCAACTGCGGATCATCGTGGATAACGGTTTTGGCGCCGACCATGATGGCGTCCACTCGGGCGCGGAGCTTGTGCGCCTGGCGACGCGCCGTTTCGCTGGTGATCCACTTGGAATCGCCCGTGCGGGTGGCCATTTTGCCGTCGAGACTGAACGCCGCCTTGGCGATCACCAGGGGCAACCCCGTGGTGATCCACTTGTTGAAGGACTCGTTCAACGCCGTCGCCTCTTCGGCCAATAAACCGGCTTCAATGCGGATTCCCGCCCGGCGCAACAACCGCAACCCGCGACCGCGATGTCGCGGATTCGGATCGGTCGCCGCCACGACGACGCGACGGATTCCCGCGGCAATGATGGCGTCGGTACAGGGCGGCGTTCGCCCGTGAGTGCAACACGGCTCCAATGTGACATAGAGCGTGGCACCGCGCGCGGAGGCGGCGGCACGAATCGCGTGTATCTCGGCGTGCGGTTCGCCGGCCCGACGATGCCAGCCTTCGCCGATGATTTTGCCGTGGCGAACCAACACCGCGCCAACGGCGGGGTTCGGACTGGTCTTGCCGAGACCGCGACGGGCCAGAGCGAGGGCACGCCGCATGAAACGTTCGTCTTGTACCGTGAAACTCACAGGCTGGGAGGCGATTGAAAGGCCGCTTTGATTTTCGGGCGGGTCATGAAGATAATCAACAAACCGGATAGATCAGGCCGAGACAACCGCCGAAAACACCGCCCACCATCCCCCCGATCGCCGCGGCGGCTTCTTGTCCGCCAGCCATTTCTTTCAGAACGGGTGCGAGCACCATCAGGTTGATCGCCTGGCCGATCAGGCCGAAAACAATGGCGTAGATGCTGTAGCCAATGGAAACAAGACGCGCCCACGGGTTCAGTCTCAGCAATCCGATGCCAGCCGCCAGAAACACGCCGCCGCCGATGATACCGCAGATGCCGCCGACGATGGTCCAGACGCGATACAACTGGTTCTCGCGCATTGCCGTCAGGATCGGGTTGCCGGCGGCCGGCGCCAGAAACAATGATATCGCCAATCCCACGGGCGTACACAACAGCGCCATGGCGCCGAAGATGATGTTGAGAACTCCGAACACAGTAACGGACGTTGGACGTGGTGGCATGGCTTTTTCTCCTATCGGGTTGACCGAGTGTTAGTCTTTTCCTGCCGCGGACTCAAGTGGAAAGACTTTCGCCCCCAAAAAGGGCTTCGGCAAAGCTTTTCGGGTCGAACGGCTGAAGGTCGTCCACCTGTTCGCCGAGTCCAATGAATTTGACGGGGATTTTCAGTTCGCGGGCGATGGCGACAACGATGCCGCCTTTGGCGGTGCCGTCGAGTTTGGTAACGACAAGGCCGGTCACGCCCAGCGCCGCGTGAAACTCGCGGGCCTGATGAAGAGCGTTGGTGCCCGTGGTGCCGTCCAGCACCAGCAGCACCTCGTGGGGGGCATCGGGACGCCGTTTCTGAAGGACACGCGACATTTTTTTCATCTCTTCCATGAGATTTTTCTTTGTGTGAAGGCGTCCCGCCGTGTCAATGAGCAGGTATTCCACGCCGCGTTTGATGGCGGCATCGAGCGCATCGAAAGCGATGGCGGCGGAGTCCGCGCCGTACTGCCCGGCGATCACGTCGCAGCCGACGCGGCCTCCCCAGATTTTCAACTGTTCGATGGCGGCGGCGCGAAACGTGTCGCAGGCGGCCAGCAGAACGGTGTGTCCCTGCGATTTGAGCCAGTGCGCCAGTTTGGCGGTGGAGGTGGTTTTACCGGCGCCGTTGACACCGGCCAGCAGCACGACCGTGGGCGGTTGCGGGGCGCGTTGCAGGAGATGAATTGTGTTTGTTCCCGCTTGTCCCAGGCTCAGTTCGCGTTCGATCTCGGCTTTGGCAATGGCAAAGACGGCCACCGGACCGGAGCGCTGGGCGGCTTCTTTGGTCTGCTCAATGATGCGGGTGGCGGTGGTAATCCCGATGTCGGAGCTGATGAGCGCCGCTTCGAGTTCGTCCAGAGCGGCGGCGTCCAGTCGCGGGGCACCGGTGATGATGCGTTGGATTTCGGCGGCGAGTTTGGAGGAGGTTTTTTTCAGGCCGTGACGGATTTTTTGGAACAGGTTCATGTGAGGCAGGATTTAAGGGTTTCGACGTGTTCGTAGGGGATGCGGACCAGGCCGGGGTTGGCATCGTGGGCGTCGGTGCCGCCCGTGGGCAGGAGGCCGAGGGCGCGGGTCATGGCGAGATAATGTTCGGTCTGGGCGGGGGTGTGGCGCGAGTGCCAGACTTCCAGTCCCGTCATTCCTTGTGCCATCATTTCGGGGATCTGTTTGTCCACGTTGTTCAGGCCCGGATGGGCCAGCGCAGCCACGCCGCCGGCGCGGCGAATCTGGCCGATGGCTTCCGCCGCCGTCATGCGGGGACGGTCCACAAACCCCGGTTTGCCGCGTCGCAGGAAGCGTTCAAACGCTTCTTCCACGCTGTTGACAACGCCGCGTCGTTGGAGGGCGAGGGCGACGTGCATTCGTCCGAGGGTGCCGCAGGAGGAACAGGCCTTGATCTCCGCGAGCGTGAGCGGGATGCCGAGTTGGTGGAACCGGGCAACAAATTCGAGGGCACGTTGTTCACGGAGGTGTTTGGCGTGTTCCAGCACTTTGTGGAAAACCGGATCGCGCCAGTCGTCGTGGAAAAAGTAGCCGAGGATGTGAACTTCCTGGGTACCGACGCGGCTGGTGATTTCGACGCCGGCAATGATTTCGATTTCCTGCGCTTGTCCGGCGGCAAAGGTTTCCGCCAGACCGTCCAGCGTATCGTGATCGGTCACCGCGATGGCATCGAGTCCGTTGCGTTTCGCGGTGCGAACGATTTCGTCCGGCGTGGCGCTACCATCGGAATAGACGGTGTGCAGATGCAGGTCGGCCAGTTTCATTTCCCGGAGGCGGTGCGGGACGGGCGCGGCAGGTCGGCGCGGAGGCGGTCGAGGATGCCGTTGACGAAGGCGCCGCTTTCGCGGGTGGAGTAGCGTTTGGCGATTTCCACCGCCTCGTTGATGCTGACCACGGGAGGGATGTCGTCGCGGCGGAGCATCTCGAAAATGGCGAGTCGAAGGATGTTGCGGTCCACCGCGGCCATGCGGGGCAATTCCCAGTGTTCGGTGTACTGGCGAAGTTTCTCGTCAATGACATCGCGGTGGCTCAGACAACCGCGAATGAGGTCTTCGGCAAAGGTTCGAACGGCGTCGGGCACATCTGTTTGCGTTTGCCAGAACAACTCCAACGCCTCCTTCAGGTCGCCGCCGGAAAGGTCGTACTGGTAGAGGAACTGGACGGCCAGTTCGCGGGCATGGCGGCGTTTTCCGGGGAATTTTACAGGCTTTTCCATAAACGGGCCATGCGGATGGCGGTCTCGGCGGCTTCGCGACCGCGGTTGTAGTCGGCGCTGAGGCAACGAACGCGGGCTTGTTTGAGGTTGTTGGCGGTGACGACTCCAAAAATCGTCGGCACCCCCGACTGGCAGGCGATTTGCGTCAGGCCGTGAGCCACGGCGTCGGCAATGTGGTGAGCGTGGCTGGTTTGTCCTTTCAGGATGACGCCCAGTCCGATGACACAATCGCAGCGGCCCGATCGGGCCAGCCAGGCGGCGGCGCAGGTAACCTCAAAGGTGCCGGGCACGCGAAGCAGGCGAATATCGCGTTCGCGCGCGCCCGCTTGGCGCAAGGTGTGAACGCAATGTTCGACAAGGGCGTCGGCCAGTTCCGGGTTGTAGCAGGCGGCGGCGATACCGAAACGCAGTCCCGCGGCGGAGAGGACGGATGAAGTGGCGTGTGAGTGGGCGCGTAACATGGCTAGAGTTTGTGTCCCATTTTTTCTTTTTTCGTCTGGAGGTAGCGGATGTTGTGCGGGGTCGGCGTGGCGCGAATGGGAAGTTGCTCGACGATTTTCAGGCCGAATCCCTCCAGTCCGATCACTTTCTTCGGGTTATTGGTGAGCAGTCGGATGCTGCGCAGTCCCAGGTCCACCAGGATCTGCGCGCCCAGGCCGTACTCGCGCAAATCGGGTTTGAATCCAAGTTTTTCGTTGGCTTCGACCGTGTCGAGTCCTTTCTCCTGCAAGGCGTATGCGTGCATTTTGTTGGCAAACCCGATGCCGCGTCCTTCCTGTCGCATGTACAACAACACACCGGCGCCTTCCGCGGCGATGCGCCGCATGGCGTCGCGCAGTTGTTGGCCGCAATCGCAGCGTTGGGAACCAAAGACATCGCCGGTCAGGCATTCGCTGTGAACTCGCACGAGAACGTTGTCCCGCCCGCGCACCTGCCCCATCACCAACGCCACATGATGTTGATGGTCCACCAGCGAGCGATACAGGTGCAGACGAAACTCGCCATATTCGGTGGGCATGGCGACTTCCTGCTCGCGCACGACGAGTTTTTCCCGCTGCCGACGGTACTCGATCAGATCGCGAATCGAACAAAGTTTCAATCCAAACGCCTGCTTCAACGCCAACAGATCCGGCAAACGCGCCATCGTGCCGTCTTCGTGCAGGATCTCGCAAATCACTCCCACCGGATACAATCCGGCCATGCGCACCAGGTCCACGGACGCCTCGGTGTGCCCCGCCCGACAAAGCACGCCGCCCTCGCGTGCCTGGAGCGGGAAAACGTGGCCGGGCGAAACGATTTCATCCGCAGCGGCATGAGGGTCGGCCAGAATCCGGATCGTGCGAGCGCGGTCGTAAGCGCTGATACCGGTGGTGATACCGGTGCGGGCGTCCACACTGACCGTGAACGCCGTGCGGTAGGAGTCGCGGTTCTGGCGGACCATCGGCTCGATACCGAGCGCGGCCAGTCGGCGTTCTGTGGTGGGAACACAAATCAGGCCGCGTCCGTATTTGGTCATGAAGTTGATGGCGTCCGGAGTAACCTTCTCGGCCGCCATGACGAGGTCGCCCTCGTTTTCGCGGTCTTCGTCGTCGGTAACAATAATCATTCGTCCCTGTCGGATATCCTCCAGACAGGCTTCGATGGAATCAAATCCCTGTTGAGGGGGATTAGCTTCGTTGTTGGTCTTCATTGGCGGCGGAAACACTAACAGCAAGCGTCACGGAACGCAATCTCTCGCAGCGACCTTGACGCTGTTCGGCGCCTGTAGTAGCCTGCGCGCACACATGAGCTACTGGAAACGAACCGCACTCCTGCTGGGGCTTGTCATGGCGTTTTGCGTGGTGTTGCCGACCGATTGTCCCGCGCCGCTGGTCTGGCGCAAGGGGGAAGGTTGGTCCTACGAGCGTTATGGCATTACCACTGCCAAGAATCCCAAAGAACAACTGGAACTGGCACGCGCGTTGCAAGCCAAGAAACAGTATGGCGACGCTATCACCGCTTATCGGCGTTTGATCCGCCGGTGGCCGACGGCGTTTGCGGTGGAAGAGGGACGAATCGGACTGGCCGAGTGCCTCAGCGCGGTGGGGTATCATTACAAGGCATTTCTGGAGTACCAGAATCTCATCAGTAAACATCCGAACAGCGAGCACTACGAGTTGGTGTTGGAGCGGCAATTTGAAATCGGCAACCGTTTTCTGAATGGAGAACGCCACAAGGTTTGGGGGCTGAAGATTTTTCCGGGTCTTGAGAAAGCCATCGAGGTGTTTGAGCAGGTGGTCAAGAACGCCCCCTATAGCAAATATGGGCCTCGAGCACAGTTCCAACTCGGTCAGGTTTATGAAAAACAAAAAGAATACCTGAGCGCTGTTCACGCCTACGAGAAACTCCTCGAACGCTACCCCGATGATCCGATGGCCGAAAAAGCCCAGTTCCAAATCGGCATGGCCTATCGCAAGGAAGCCGCCCGTGCCGAGTACGATCAAAATGCCGCCAACCAGGCCATTGCCGCTTTCACCGACTACATCACCCGTTATCCCCATGGTGAAAACGTCGCCAAAGCGAACGAATACCGTACCGCCCTCAAACAGGAACAATCCAAAGGACTTTTCCGCGTGGCCCAGTTTTACGAGAAAAACCGAAACCACAAGGCGGCCCTCATCTACTACAACGAAGTCATCGCCCGCAACCCGCAGTCCGACTGGGCCAATACCGCCCAGCAGAAAATTCTTCAGTTGAAACAAATCGTTGAACGAACTGCCTCCTCTGGAAAATGAACTGCTTTCGTGCCCATTTCGCGCCTGCGCTGCTCCACCTGATGATCCTGCTCTGCGCGACCACGTGGACGGGATGCGCCGGCTACAAGGTCGGTCCGGTGACAAAAACGCCGTATCATTCCGTGGCCGTACCGATGTTCAAAAACCGCACGCTTATGCCTCAACTGGAAGCACAAGTCACCAACGCCCTGATCAAACGTTTCCAGCAGGACGGGTCACTGGCCGTTCGTTCTTCCGACGATTCTGATATCGTCCTGACCGGCGAGATCATCCGTTATGATCGTCGGATGATCCGCAGTCAGCGCTACGACACCACCGTGCCGGCCGAAATGCGGTTGACCATTGAAGCGCGCATCGAGGCACACGATCGCGTAACGGGAAAAACGGTATTGGCACCCACTGTCGTCTCTGGAAGTGCCGACACATTTTTGGGAACCGACCAACAAAGCGCCGAACAACTCGCGTTGCCGTTGATCGCCGATGACCTGGCCAAACGAGCCGTGAGCCTGATCGTGGAAGGTTGGTAAGGCGGCAAGCTCAGGCCGCGACAATGGCTTTCAGCCGCGCCGTCAGACGGGATTTTTTGCGGGCCGCCAGATTCGGAGAAACAACCTTCACTTTTGCTGCCTTGTCCAAAGCCGAACTCAGGGCACGCAACGTTTCTGCTGCTCCTTTGGCGTCCTTTGCCTCCCAAAGAGACAGGAACTTCTTTTCCAGCGTGTGGATTTTCGATTTGACGATGCGGTTATGTGCCCGCCGCCGTTCGCTGGCGCGTGCTTGTTTGGCTGCTGAACGTGTATTTGGCATGTCCGTATTTCCTCACTTAGAAATGGCGCGTCATCTTACTGTTCGACCTCCAAATGTCAACGGGGAAAACCTCCACCGACGGCTTTCGGCTCAAGGTTTTTCCGCTGCCAACGGCCACACGCGCCCGGTGGCTGCTTCCAGAATCACGGTGATCGTATCCCCTTCCTCCCGCCCCCGAAACGTCACCCGCGCCCCATCACAGGTACCATTCGGGTAGAAATGGATCAACATCGGGTCGTCTCCCGACGCGGAACCGTCTGCAAGAGACGCGGAAACGATCCGTATGCCTGGCCCCATCTCCACTCGTTTCAGACAGACCGGCTCGAATGTTTCCTGCTCAAGATTCGAAACCGGTTGCGACACCCAATAGGCCTGTTGTCCGATTCCCACTGCCAATGTCGCGTTGCGTTGCTGGGTCACGGCATTCAGGCGGGTCCATTGACAGGTTGTGGCAAAAGTTCGCGCCGCTTCTCCCAACAATGCGTTGCGGTACGAGCGCGCGAAACGTGGCGCGGCCAGCGCCAGCATCAGCGCCAAAATCAACACCACCAGCCCCAGTTCAATCAGCGTAAAACCGCCCCGTCGGGGTTTCCGTTTACTGCCAGTTACCGATGTCATCGTCATCCCCTTCCACGCCATTGGGACCAACCGAGTACAGGTCGTAACCGGTCGGGTTTTTGACGCCCGGACAGCGGTAGAGGTAATCATGTCCCCAAGGGTCTTTTCGTATCACGGCCGGGTCAAGATAGGGGCCTTTCCAGTTGTTGGGCACGGGAGGAGTCGTCGGCGCAACAATCAACGCCTGTAACCCCTGTTCGGTCGTCGGATAGAAACCATTGTCGAGATCATAAAGGCCAAGCCCCGACTTGTAGGCGTCAATCTGCCGTTGCGCGGCAACCTTTTTCGCCTCGCCGGCGCGCGGGCCGAGTCGCACCACGGCTACGCCCACCAGCAATCCGATGATTACCACAACCAGCAGAATCTCCAACAATGTGAACCCGTCCTGTTTGTCTCGTTTCATTGTCTTCCTCGTTTTTATTTACCAATGCCGGCTGTCAGATCAAACACCGCCAGTAAAATGCTGACCACCACTGATCCGACCATCAACGCCATCACCAGGATGATCACCGGCTCCAACAGCGTGGTGAACACCCGAAGCCGATGTTCCAGTTCCTGTTCGTAGGTCTGCGCGATGTTTTGTAACGCCGGCACCACCTCCCCGCTCTCCTCGCCCACCGCCAACATGTCCAACAACAACGGTGGGAACACCTTCCCCTTGGACAACGGTTGGGTAATGCTGGTGCCATCGGTCACTCGTTCCCGCGCTTCGCGCAGTTCGGCGGCAATGACGCCATTGCTCACGGTGCCTTCGACAATCTGTAACGCGCCGAGCACCGGCACGCCGTTTTCCAGAAGAGTCGCCAATGTCCGCGCAAACTGCGCAAACGCGCCCGCCTTCACAATCGCGCCCACCACGGGCAAACGCAGTTTCCAGCCATCCAACAGCAATCGTCCACGCGGGCTGCGCCGAAGATGACGGTACCAAAACCCCACCCCCAACACCAGTAACGCCCCCACCCACCAGTAGGCGGCTACTGCATCGCTGACAGCAATCAAAATCTGCGTCGGCAACGGCATCGTCCGCCGCATCTCTTTGAACATCTGCGCAAATCGCGGCACCATGAACGTCATAAAAAAAATCATCGTGCCAATCCCCGCCACCACCACAATGGCCGGGTACAATAAGGCGCTAACCATCTTTTCCCGCACCGCGCCCATCCGCTCGTAATGCTGACGGAGTCGGTCTAGTACCGATTCCAACGCGCCACTGGCTTCCCCCGCCTTGATCAGGTTCACATAAAAAACGGGAAACACTTTCGGTTGCCGGGCCATCGCATCCGACAACGACGCTCCCTGCAAAACCTCGTTGTGCAGTTCATCCAACACCTCGCGTACCGATGGCTTCTGCGCCCGTCGGGCCAACACCTCCAGTGCCTGCGTCAACGCCATCCCGGAACGCAAAAGGCTCGAAAGCTGTTGGGTTATCAACAACAACTCGCGTCCTGACAAACCGCGACGCCCCCCACGAACCGTCACGCGCCAAGAAGACCTCTCCGCCAACGGTTCCACCGTCATTGGGAAAAGACCGAGCCGTCCCAACTCGGTCAAAGCCAACCGACGATCGGCGGCCTCCAAACTGCCGTTGATCAATTCCCCTGTCTTTGTTCTTGCCTTGTACCGGAACGTGGCCATGAACAACCATCAGTATGCCGTTTCATGCCACAACGTCAATGGCGAAGCCCCAACCGTCCGGGCGATTGGATTGGGGCGGGCAAGTGTTATTCCAGTCTTTGCTTCTCGATCCGCTCCCGTGGCCCCTCTACGCCGCGGCGGGTCAGGCAAGCAGTTTTGCCACCGTGGCGTCCAAGCTCGGCGAATCACAGACATTGAGGATTTCAACGTCCTTGTTGATGCGTTTCATCAATCCGCTCAAAACGTTTCCCGGACCGAATTCGATGAACCGGGTATAACCTTTGGCAATCAACCACTGCATGGATTCGGCCCACCGAACCGAGGAAGTAACCTGTCGAACGAGCAACTCTTTGATCTCCCCCACCCCATTGGCCGGGCGGGCGATTACATTGTGGATGACAGGCACCGATGGCTCTTTCAAGGGCACATTTGCCAGAACGGTAGCCAGTTTTGTCTGCGCACTGTGCATCAACCGCGAATGATAGGCACCGGCCACTTGGAGCGGGATGGCGCGTTTGGCGCCATGCGCCCTGGCCAGTTCAATGGCTTTGGCGATCTTTTCCTTCTCGCCGGAGATAACAGTCTGGCCGGGACAATTAAGGTTGGCAATGTCCACGTCGGCTTGGCGGCAAACCTCTTCCAAAGCGGCATCATCCATCCCGATAATGGACGCCATGCTCCCACGGGTAGCTTCACAGGCTTCCTGCATAAAACGACCACGTTGTTGAATGAGACGAATTCCATCGTCAAACGAGAAAGCACCCGCCGCCGTGAGGGCGGTAAATTCCCCCAGAGACAACCCGGCGACGGCTTCATAGGAGAGGTGGGGGACTTGAGAACGCAGGGCTTCCAGACAGACCAAACTGGTCAATAAAATCCCGGGTTGTGCATTGTCCGTTTGGGTGAGGAGTTCTTCCGGACCTTCGAAGCATATTTTTTGAAGGTCACGTCCGAGCACTTCGTTGGCACGGGCAAACATTTTGCGACAAGGCTCTAACCTCTCGCAAAGGTCACGCCCCATTCCAACCGTCTGACTACCTTGACCGGCAAACAATAAAGCGGTTTTTTTCATGTTCTCTTCCATTTTTGAATAAAAAAAGATTCAGGAGTCGCACGCCAAGGAGGTGGGGGTGGGGAACCCCTCTGAAGAACGTGCAGGCTCCTGAATCACTAAGTGCGCGGTAAAATAAAGTGGGCGCCGGATTTTTGCAACAAAAAAATTCGGGTAGTGTCTTCCCTTGTTTGATTCTTCTTGTCATAAGTCATACTCACAGCAATTCACTCTCAAACAACAACAAGCTTTCTAAATCGTATTTACCTATTCACAAAGATGTTACGACTACAATTATGTTCAGCAACTGCCTTGATTTTACAATTCAAGATCATCGTTCAATCTCTGATTACAAGGCTTGAGCGAGGCGTTCAGCGTTCAACCTCCCGCCACCGGCAAGATGATCTCCACACTATCCCCATGATGTAGGAGAACGGAAGCCATACGAGCTTTGGGCAGGGCCTCGCCATTTCGTTCAACAACAACCTGAGTCGGTTTCAAGTCCAGTTCTTTCAACAAATCTGCCACCGTACAAGGCAAAAGGCATTCACGCATTTCGCCGTTTACGATGATTTTTCCCATCTCAGTTTTCATTTAAAACCACATCCCAATCTTTCCAGACGGGATCGTATCCCATTCCAGCTAAAACGGTCGTTACCTCTTCAGGAGAACGGTCATCGGCAACCTCAAACTGTTCCGTCGCATGTTCCCCTTCTGAACGGATGACCGGCAACAAAGAAGAACCGTCGTTTCTTTTTTTTGCCAGGTGAAGCGACTCTTTGCCCTGACCAGTATATCCCCCCGGTTCTGTGTGACTTCCTGCGCTCATCATTGTGATACCCAGCGGCACCAAGCCATCCCGAAAACGAGAACGTTCCCGCGTACTAAGAACAATACCGAGTTCAGGAAAAAGAAGCCGTAAGGCACATACCAACTGGACCAAATCGCGTTCTTCCACAAGCACTGGCGGCTGAAAACTTCCCGCCGCAGGACGAAGCCGTGGAATACTGACGGTTAACTGGGCCTTCCAGCAATGCCGAAAGAGGTACTCCAAGTGG
The DNA here is from genome assembly GCA_964541945.1 of uncultured Verrucomicrobiota bacterium. Classification (GTDB taxonomy): domain Bacteria; phylum Verrucomicrobiota; class Verrucomicrobiia; order Palsa-1439; family Palsa-1439; genus CAIKAP01. The sequence goes on along the minus strand of CAZISE010000010.1, from coordinate 22,371 downwards.
TTGGCAAGCGAGATGGCTTCCTGTCGCCAAGGCGCCAATCCAAGCAGTGCGCCTACTCCCAACCTCTTAAATCCCGCCGCATAAGCGCGTTCCGGGGTTTCCAATCGCCATTCAAAGTTCTTTTTCGGTCCTCCTTGGTGCATGATCGCATAGACTGACCGATCATAAGTTTCCTGATAAATCACCAGCCCTTCTGCGCCAGCTTCGACAATTGGACGATATTGATCGGTTTCCAAGGGGCCAACTTCCAAGGAGATACTTGGCCAATCGGGATGCAATCCCGACACACAATCAGCCAGAAAACCCGGTGACACGAATCGCGGATGTTCACCGGCAACGAGTAGAATGTGACGAAACCCTTCTTTATGCAGGTACTTAGCTTCTGAAAACACCTGTTCCAAGGTCAACGTTACACGTAAGATAGAGTTCTGACGGGAGAAACCGCAATACTGGCACCGATTGACACACTCGTTACTGAGGTACAACGGCGCAAACAGGCGAATCACGCGACCAAAATACTTTAGTGTCAGGTTATGGGATTGCCGCGCCATTGCTTCCAAATACTGAGGCTGCGCGGCGCATGGTGAGATCAGGGCGGTGAAATCTTCGATCGTTCTTCGATCGCGTTCCAACGCTTTCTCGACATCCGCGGCACCTGCGTTTTCCGCTTCTGCCGTCAGATCCGCCAGGGGCAAACGACTGAATTCGGTAACGTAACTCATTTCTCGTTGAGGAAGCCCGTCAATGGGCTGGTGGCTTCGGCCACCCGCCGTTTGGGGGCCAACCCAATTTCGTACGCTGTCCGCCCGGCTTCAACTGCTGTTTTGAATGCCATCGCCATACGGATCGGATCGGCTGAAACGGCAATGGCTGTGTTCACCAAAACGGCATCAGCTCCCATCTCCATTGCTTCCGCCGCATGAGAAGGGGCACCCAAACCGGCGTCCACCACCACGGGAACAGTCGCTTGTTCGATGATGATTTCGATACTGGCCTTGGTTTCGATACCGCGCGCACTGCCAATGGGAGACCCCAGCGGCATCACTGTTGCGCATCCGGCATCTTCCAGTCGTTTTGCCAGAACCGGGTCGGCATGAATGTACGGTAGAACGATAAATCCCTCTTTCACAAGGACTTCAGCCGCCTTCAATGTTTCAACGGGATCCGGCAACAGATAGCGGGGATCGGGGTGTATTTCCAATTTCAGCCACTGAGAACCTGTTGCTTCACGTCCCAACCGCGCGAGGCGACAGGCTTCTTCTGCCGTACGCGCTCCACTGGTGTTGGGTAGAAACAGATATTTGTTGGTATCCAAATAGGTCAGGATGTTGGCATACTGATCTTTTTTTCCGGTCAGGTCGGCTCGCCGCAAGGCGACGGTAACCAACTCACAGCCACTCGCCAGCAAGGCTGCCGCCATGATTTCGCCGGAGGCGTACTTACCCGTCCCCATGATGAGCCGCGACCGAAACTCGCGACCAGCAATGCATAGATTACTCATTTCGAAGGTGATGCGCTGCCTGGCTTGACAGTTTTCCACTGCCCGCCTTGCATGAGAAAACCGCGGTTCCCCTTGGCCAGTCCTTCTTCGTTTTCCCGCTTCACCTCGGCCAGTTTCTCATCCCACAAGCGTTGTTTGACGATTTTGACCTGTTCGCGGAGCGCTTCCAAGTCGTTGAGGCGGCGTTCCAACGAGGCTTTTTCCATCTCCAGCCGCATGACCTGTTGTTCCAACTGAGAAATCTTGGCCAGTGCCGCTTCATGTGCTTTTGCCAGATCAGCAAGTTGTTTGCTGACCGTCACGAGCTGTTCGGAGGCGTTTGTGAGCTGTTGGACGAGTTGTCCGCGTTCGGTCTCCAGAGTTGTGACCTTGGCGGTCTGTTCGCTTATCTGCTGGCGGGCGATGGTTAACTCCTTTTGAAGCGTCTCTGTTTGCTGACGAGACTGGCTCAATTGTTCTTCGAGTTTCGTTTTCTCGGCAGTACGTTGTTCCAATTCCGTCGTGCGGGCGGCCAACTGCGATTTGAGATTGGTCACTTCCACGCGACTGACCTCCAGTTCGTTGGTGACCGTGACAAGTTGGGTCACGGTTCGAACCAGTTCGTTACTGGTTGTCGTTTGCTCGTGTCGGGCAGCATGAGTCGCTCGCTGGCCCTGGAACGCAAACACGGCCAGCAGCACAACCGCTGCCGCCAATATAACGATCACAAGATTTTTCATGTACCCTCCTTTTCTTTGATGGACAACGTCTCATTGACGCTCCCCTGCCGGTACCCCTGAAGGTCCAACGTCACGTAAGTGTAACCGATTCGTTTCAATGTATTGCACACTTCCTCTCGCACATTTGATTGCAGAAACCGAGAGATTTCTGACGCCCCGACTTCGATGCGGGCCAACTGACGGTGATGCCGCACGCGCACATCACGAAAACCGAGGTCGCGCAGGGTATTTTCCGCCGCCTCCACCATGGCCAGAGACTCTGCCGTGACGGGGTCTCCGTAGGGAATCCGCGAGGACAGGCAAGCCATGGACGGCTTGTCTGCCGTGGGTAATCCCAAACGGGCCGACCATTCGCGGATTTCCGCTTTTGTCAGGCCCGCCTCCTTCAGCGGGGCACGGATCCGCAACTGACGAGCGGCCTGGGCGCCGGGCCGGAAATCACCGGTGTCGTCGGCGTTTTCTCCGTACACGATACTCTCCCATCCCTCCGCCTGGGCCAGCCGGGTCATTTTTTCAAACAGCTCCGTCTTGCAAAAATAACAACGATTGGGCGGATTACTCACGTACTGCGCGTTGTTCATTTCTTCGGTTCTGATGACGCGCACGGCGAACCCAAATCGTCGTCCCAATTCCAGCGCATCGGCCAGTTCGCGTCGGGGCAGGCTCGGTGTGTCGGCGATTACCGCCAGCATGTCCGCGCCCAACGTGTCATGGGCTACCTTCGCCAGAAAGGCGCTGTCCACGCCGCCGGAATAAGCGACCAAGGTCCGCCCGCATTGACGAAGGATTTCCCGTAGTTGTTCAAGCTTCTCGGTCAACGTCACGAGGGATCCTCGCCCAACTCGACGTTCCAGTAGGCCAGGTCGAGAAAATGCTTCCAGCTCTCATGCGCCACGGTACTGATGGTTACATTGACGAACGGACGCCATTTGGGGCGTTTCGGTTTTTTGATGAGGCGCATCCCGGCCTCGGTAGGGGTTCGGTTGGCTTTGCGGGTGTTACAGGAAATGCAGGCGCAGACGATGTTTTCCCAGGTCGTTGCGCCGCCCTGGTCACGCGGTACCACATGGTCAAGGTTCAAATCCCGACGGTCAAACTTCCGTCCGCAATACTGACAGGTGTTGCGGTCGCGCTCGAAAATGTTGTGGCGGGTGAACTTGACTTCCTTGTGAGGCAGTCGGTCAAAAAACAGTAACAAAATGATCCGCGGGATGCGGATTTTGAAGGAGACGGTGCGCACCACATCGTCGCCGTTGTGATCGGAGGAGAAATCCCGCCACTCGCCGAAATTGAAGGTGCGAAACTCCCCGTCGTTCTCCATGACCACTTGGGCGTGTCCCATGTACAACAGCGTAAAGGCACGTTCCACCGTGCAAATGTTGACAGCCTGCCAGAGGCGGTTCAACACCAGCACGTTCTCGTTCAGGAGATTTCTCATTGAGCGCGAAACTACCATAACCACCGGGTAGCGTCAATGCGGGCTGGACACCCATCGCGTCCGGCCACTACAATTCCTGTATGAACCAGAAGGTCACGGTGTTCGGTGCCGGACGGGTTGGCGCAGCGACGGCGCAACGCCTTGTGGAAAGGGACATTGCCGATGTCGTGCTGATTGACATCGTCGCGGGAATGCCCCAGGCGAAGGCGATGGACATGATGCAGTCGGCTCCGATCGAAGGGTTCGCCTGCCGTATCCGCGGGTCCAACGATCCTTCGGAGTGTCGGGACAGTGATCTGGTGGTCATCGCCAGCGGCGTGCCGCGTCGACCGGGCATGACTCGCGAAGACATTCTGCCCGTCAATGCAGGAATCGTCAGTGCCGTCTGTGAAAACATCAAACTTCATGCTCCCCAAGCGGTCGTTATTGTTGTCACCAATCCACTCGAACAGATGACCCAGCTTGCCGCCGCGAAGCTTGCTTTCCCGAAGAATCGGGTCATGGGAATGGGCGTCAACCTTGACAGCGCACGGTTCCGTTATTTCCTCGCAACCGAGCTGGGCGTTGCTTTTTCAGAGACGGAGGCCGTGGTCTTGGGAGGGCACGGAGAGGAGATGGTGCCGATTGTCAGCCGCGCCCGTGTTGGTGGTCGGAAACTGCGCGAATTGTTGTCCAACGACAGACTGGATGCTGTTGTCGCCCGCACCCGCCGCGCGGGGACCGAGATTCTCGAACGGCTCAAAGATGGCAATGCTTCGTTTGCCCCTTCTTCGGCGACGGTCGAACTGGTCAGGGCCGTTCTACGGGACGAGAAACGCCTTCTTCCTGTTGCTGCCTACTGCAACGGGCAGTATGATATAAAAGATGTTTTCGTCGGCGTCCCCTGTATTCTCGGCAAAAGCGGGGTGGAACGGGTTGTCGAATGGGAACTTGCTGACGAGGAACGGGCGGGACTGCAAACGTTTGCCGATCGTATTCGCGGGAAGGTTCAGAAACTGCATTTGTGATGGACAATCTGTTGTGGGAAGCCGCGCAGCGGTCTCCGTGGACATCCCGTCTGAAACGGAGACTGGATGCAGGGGGTTTTTTGTCGCTGAATTCCGTCGCTGAAGCGGCGCAACCGTTTCTCGGTCATCTGCTCGCGCGGCTCTCCGATCGTCCCACGCTCATCGTGACCGACGACGCGAAAACCCAGGAACGTTTCATTGGAGATTTGCAGGTCTTTCTGCCCGACGCTCTCCCCTTTCCTGCGTGGGAAACGTTGCCGCATGAGGATGTTCTTCCTGACGAGCAGACCATTGCCGAGCGATTGCGCGTGTTGGAGGCGCTCGCCGATGGTCGTCGTCCCGTGATTGTCGCCACTGCCGCCGCGTTGATGCAACGGACTTTTTCCCCGGATCTGTTTCGACGGGAGCGTCTGGCCGTCGCGGTCGGGCAATCCCTCGAATTGGAAGCGCTGGTCAACCGTCTGTTGGCACTCGGTTATCATCCCCAGGTGCAGGTCGGCGAGCCGGGGGACATGGCCGTGCGCGGCGGGCTTGTGGATTTTTATCCGCTTGATCACGAGGCACCGGTTCGGGTGGAATTTCTTGGTGATTGCATCGAATCCATCCGTCTCTTCGACCCGATCACCCAACAATCCCGTCAGAAAACAGATCGGATCGAGTTGGTCGTTGCCGGCGAGATCGGCTTCTTGAAAAAAAACCCGTCGCAATCCGCCGGTCTGGACGCTTTTCTGCCTGCCGAGACCCTGCTGGTGTTGGTCGAGCCGGATGCGCTGGCGTTGGCGGCGGCGACCTATGAACGACGCGTGCCGGAGGGGGACCCGTTTTTTGTGCCGTGGGCGCATTGGCAGCGCACCGGTTACGCCACGGTTCACATTTCCGAACAACTCGTATTCGATGAGGACGATGCGCGCCTGAATCTTCGTATGGCGTCGCTTGAAGCATTTCGTCCGCTCCAGACGCATTCACCGTCGCCAGAGATTGTGACCCAATCGCGCCGCGCCTTTTTCGATCAGATGCGCCAATGGCTCGATGAAGGGTATTCGGTGCGCGTTTGTTGCGACACCGAGGGCGAACGACAACGATTTGAGGAGCTTTGGAAGGAATTTGCGCCGCGTCATCCTCTGGAAGCACGTCTGGCGTCTCTTTCCTGCGGGTTCCTCTGGGCCGACGCGAAACTGGCGGTTGTCACCGATGCGGAGATTTTTGGACGTTACAAACAACATCGCCGTCGGCAGGCGGGCTATGCCACCGCGCCGGTCAGTGACTGGCATGAGTTTGCCGAGGGAGATTACGTGGTTCACCTTGATCACGGGATTGGGAAGTATCTTGGTCTGCGGCGCATTGAGACCGCCGGGCAGACGCAAGAGGTGCTCGCCATTGCCTACGCGGACGACGCTCGTCTTTATGTTCCGCTCGACCAGGCACATCTTGTCAGCCGATACATTGGCCTTGGCAAACGCATTCCCGAACTACACGCGCTCGGCAGTCCCCGATGGGGCCGTCAAAAGTCCGCCGCCCAGCGGGCGATCATGGATCTGGCGTCGGAACTATTGGAAATCCAGGCGGCTCGCGCCACATTGCCCGGTCATGCGTATGCGCCCGACACGCCATGGCAGCGCGAATTTGAGGCCACCTTCCCCTTTGAGGAAACGCCCGACCAAGAGACCGCCATCGAGGCGGTAAAGTCCGACATGGAGAGCGCCAACCCGATGGACCGTCTGATCTGTGGCGATGTCGGTTATGGCAAAACCGAGGTGGCCATCCGGGCCGCGTTCAAAGCCGTCATGGACGGAATGCAGGTCGCCGTCCTCTGCCCCACCACCGTGCTTGCCGAACAACATTGGAGTGTTTTTCGCAGCCGCATGGCCGCTTTTCCCGTCACCGTCGAGATGCTCAGCCGGTTCCGCACCTCTGCCGAACAGAAAAAAATTGCCCGACTCCTCCGCGAAGGCGGTGTGGACATTGTGATCGGCACCCATCGTCTCCTCAGCCCAGACATCGCCTTCAAGAACCTCGGTCTGGTCGTCATTGATGAGGAACAACGGTTCGGGGTCCGCCACAAGGAACGGTTCAAACAACTCCGCAAACTCGTGGACGTCCTCACACTCAGCGCCACGCCGATTCCGCGCACGCTTTACATGGCGCTCACCGGCGCGCGCGACATGAGTGTCATCCAGACGCCTCCCGTCAACCGTTTACCCGTCGAAACACACATCGTTCCGTTCGACGAACGGCTCATTCGCCAGGCCATTCAACGGGAACTCGCCCGCGGCGGCCAGGTCTTCTACCTCCACAACCGCGTCCAAAGCATCGAAGCCATTGCCGAACGAATCCGCCGCCTGTTTGATTCGCCGCCCCGCATCGAAGTGGCGCACGGCCAGATGCACGAGCGCGACCTGGAAACGGTTATGCGCCGTTTTGTTTCTGGGGCAATCGACGTGCTGGTCTGCACCAGCATCATCGAGAGCGGGCTGGACATCCCCAACGCCAACACGATCATCATTGACCGCGCCGACCGCTTCGGTCTGGCCGACCTCTATCAACTGCGCGGGCGCGTCGGTCGCTACACCCGCCAGGCTTACGCGTACATCCTGTTGCCCCGGCACATGCAGTTGGTCCAGACCGCCCGCAAACGCATCAGCGCCATCAAACAATACAGCTCACTCGGCAGCGGCTACAAAATCGCCATGCGCGACCTCGAAATCCGCGGCGCCGGCAACCTGCTCGGCGCCGAACAAAGCGGGCACATCAGCGACATCGGGTTCGAATTGTACTGCCAACTGCTCAAGGAAAGCATCGCCCGTCTCAAGGGCGAGGCGGTCAAACGCCCGCCCCGTATCACGTTGCGGCTGGATTTTCTGGCTGAAAAACTTTACATCCCCGATGCCTATATTCCGGATTCCCAACTGCGGATCGAGGCCTACCGGAAAATCGCCCAGGTGGCCGAACCGTCCGAAGTGGACTCTTTGCGGGCCGAATGGCGGGACCGTTACGGACGGCTTCCCCAACCGGTCCGTCTCCTGTTGGCCGCCGCCGAATTGAAACTGGCCGCCGCGACGGTGGCCGTGGACATGATTGAAACTCGCGGCGACAAAATCATGCTCAGCAGTCAGGGACAACTCTATCAGGTCAACGGCAAGTTTCCTCGCCTGAGTCGGCAGCGCCCCGAAGGGAAGCTGACAGAAATCAAAAACCTGCTAGAATCGCTGGCTGAGAGGAAAAACCCCATGAAGACAATCCAAGTCGTCCACCATCCCACCGAGGAACAACTTGCAAAACTCGGTGCCCGTTCCTGGCCGATCTGGGAAAAGGAGGTTTCGGAGTTTCCGTGGCACTACGACGAACCGGAAACCTGCCTTTTCCTGGAAGGCGATGTCGTCGTCACTCCCGACGGCGGGGGCGCACCCGTGCGGTTTGGCAAAGGCGACCTCGTCACCTTCCCACAGGGACTGTCTTGCACCTGGAAAGTGCTCAAACCCGTCCGTAAACACTACAAGTTCGGTTGAAAGCGCTCATCCAACGCGTCCGCCGCGCTTGTGTGCGGGTGAACAATCAAACCGTCGGCGAGATCGGACCGGGGCTGCTGGTGCTGCTCGGTATCGGCAAGCATGACACCGAAGCAACCACGGATTGGATGATCGCCAAACTGCTGGCGCTTCGCATCTTTCCCGACGAAAACGGAAAGATGAACCGCAGCGTTACCGACCTCGGCGGCGCTCTGCTGATCGTCTCCCAATTCACCCTGTACGGCACCCTGGAAAAAGGCACCCGTCCCAGTTTTAGCGATGCCATGCCGCCGTCGGAGGCGGAACGATTCTACAACGAATTCATGCGGCGGCTCCGTGCCGCCACCACCCTGCGCGTCGAAGAGGGCCGTTTCGCCGCCATGATGGAAGTCGAATTGATCAACGACGGTCCCGTCACCATTCTCCTGGAAAGATGAGAAAACCCCACGAAACCCATCCCGAACCGGCGCTGACGTTCGCTCCGCCGCCGAACCTCACCAACGTCACCATCATCCTTCTGGAACCGTCCGTACCGGGTAACATCGGCTCCAGCGCTCGCGCCATGAAAACGATGGGGCTAAACGATCTGGTCGTCGTCAACGGCCCGAAATTCAAGGGAGAACCCGAAGCGTTGAAAATGGGGCATGGCGCCTGGGACCTACTGGAAAAGGCGCGTGAAGTGAAAACCTGGGACGAAGCCACCGAAGGCCTTCACTGGCTCATCGGCACCACACACCGCAAACGACGCGCCCAGTTCCCGCAAACGCTCCCCGCCCGCGAGGCCGCCCAGAAAATCGCCGTTCTCTCCCAGAAACATCGTGTCGGGATCGTGTTCGGACGCGAGGAGAGCGGCCTGAGCGACGCCGAACTGCGCCGTTGTCAGGAACTCAGCACCGTACCGAGCGGCGCCGAGCATCCCGCACTGAATCTCTCGCAGGCGGTAATGCTGTATTCCTACGAGGTGTTCGTGGCGAGCATGGGCGAAATCCCGGTTCAGCCGAAAACGCTTGCCACCATCCACGAAGTTGAATCGCTTCTCAAACACCTCGGCGAATCGCTCGCCAAAGTCGGGTTCCGTCCCCATCAGGGCACACCGGAGTCGTTCTTGCGCTCGCTTCGCCGCGTCCTCAGCCGTGCTCCGCTGGAAAAACGCGACGTGAATGTCCTCCACCGCGTTTGCCAGCAGATCGACTACTACGTGGACACCCACGGCGGTCCCTGTTGATTATCTCACCGCATCCCAGGCGTGATAGGAACTGCGAACGAGCGGGCCGCTTTCAACGTGGCGGAAACCGAGCGCCAACGCCGCCGCCTTCAACTCGGCAAACTCTTCGGGCGGGACATATCGCGCCACGGGCAACTCACGGGCTGTCGGACGAAGGTATTGCCCCAGCGTGAGGATATCGCAGCCATGGGCACGCAGGTCACGAGCGACGGCCAGCACTTCGTCATTGGTCTCGCCAAGGCCGAGCATGAGACCGGATTTCGTGAGCAGATCGGCTCGCAATTCTTTTGCGAGCAGGAGCACACCCAGCGACCGCTCGTACACGGAACCGGGACGTGCCGTTTTGTAGAGACGCGGAACGGTCTCGACGTTGTGCGCAAGCACGGTCAACGGGGTCATTGCCATTCGGAGAATCCCTTCCCGTCGGAAATCGGGGATCAACGCCTCGATACCACAGCGCGGACGACGACGGTGGATCGCTTCCACCGTTGCGGCAAAATGGTTTGCGCCCTGGTCGGGCAAATCGTCGCGATCCACGGAGGTCAACACAACAAAGTCCAGGCCGAGTTGCACGACGGCCTCGGCGACTTTTTCCGGTTCCGCGGGGTCCAATGGCGCGGGTTTGCCCTTCCTCACGGCGCAAAAATGGCAGCGCCGGGTGCAAATGTCGCCCATGATGATGAAGGTGGCGGCTCCGTGACTCCAACACTCGCCACGATTGGGACAGCGTGCCTCCTCGCAAACCGTATGAAGTGTCAGTCCCTTCAAGGTGTCGCGCACCCGGCGGAAATCCGCGCCACCGGCAACGACGGATCGAATCCAGGCGGGCTTGCGGGTCATGGCGCAAAGAAGGGGTTGTGGCGTTTCTCTTCGCCAACGGTGCTCATCGGACCGTGGCCGGGACAAATGATCGTGTCGTCAGGCAACGTCAACACCTGTTCTCGGATGCAGCGCAACGCCTCCTCATAGGCATACGGCGCGCCGCCCATCGAACCGGCAAAAAGAGCGTCCCCGGTTACAACGACAAGCCGCGACAGTCCCCGCACAAGGTAGCTGGTGCCGCCGCGCGTGTGTCCGCTGGTGCGACGCGCCTCAATCTGGAGACGCCCCACCTGGAAGACATGTCCGTCGGAAAAAGTTCGCGCGCCGGGAATTGGTTCGCGTTCGGAAACGAACGACGGCGCAGGGAGGCGATGCCGTTCTCCAACATGATCATCGTGACCGTGCGTCAGCAAAACCAACTTCAGCGTTAGCGTCTGTTCCCGCAAAAAGATGAGAAGAGGCGTTGCATCGGCACCGGTGTCGAAGGCAACGGCTTGCCCGGAGTCAAAGGCCAGATAGGCGTTGACGGTCATGCTGCCGTAGTCGGTCGTGAACATGGCCAGACCGGGCAGTTTTACGGGGGCGGGATGCCACGCGCGGTCGGCCAGCGCGGTGGCGCTGAGTCGCAGTGTTTTCGCCAATTGCTCGATGCTGGCGCCGCGCAGGGCGGCCTCGCTGACGCCAAGTCCTCGCGCGGCCTTGGCAATGATGTCGTCCACATTGTCCTCAAGCGGAATCATGGTTGATTGTCGGCGTCAAGATGGGTTATTTGAAGGCGAAACTCAACTGGAGAATTTTTATGGAGCGAATCTTTCAGAAACGCGTCGTACCGGTGGTGACGTTGGAGAACGTCCAGGACGCTCTACCGGTGGCGGAAGCGCTGTTGGCGGGCGGACTGGACATTATCGAGGTGACATTCCGCACGACTGCCGCGGAGGAATGCGTGCGCGAGATCAAACGAGCGTATCCGCAGATGTTGGTCGGTGCGGGAACATTACTGGAGGTCGAACAGGTACAACGGGCAAACGCCGCGGGAGCGCAGTTCGGGGTCGCGCCCGGATTGAACGCGACAGTGGTACAGGCGTCGCAAGCGCTGGGGATGCCGTTCATCCCCGGCGTAATGACGCCCACGGATGTGGAACACGCATTGGCGTTGGGATGCAAACTGCAAAAGTTCTTTCCGGCGTCGCTGGCCGGTGGCGTGGAGATGGTGAAGGCGCTGGCAGCGCCTTATGGGCACACGGGACTGAAGTTCATTCCACTCGGCGGGTTGAATGTGAAGAACGCATCCGAGTACCTGAAGCTGCCGGTGGTTGCGGCCATTGGAGGCTCGTGGATTGCAGACAAGAAACTGATCGCCGCAAAGAACTGGTCACAGATCACGGCACTGACCAAAGAGATTCTCGCCCTCGCCGCCGCTGTTTGATCAGTACGGGCCCCAGTCAATTCCCACGCCGGCGAGGGAATCCTTGGTTTCCTGGGAGATTTTGATCGCGCTGTAGCCGACGGTTCCGATGATATAGGGATTACCGAGGAGGTCTTTGTCGTGCCAGGTGCCTTTCAAGTACTGGGCCGCCTCACTGGTCACAATGGGGGCGCCTTCCCTTTTTCGTTTCTCCAGCGCCCATTGGTCAACGGCGTCGTTCATCAGGCGAACCTCGCTGAGGATGGAAGTCGCGAACGATTTTTTGCGGGCTTTTATCATGCCCGGAAACAACATAGCAACCAACAACCCGATGATCGTCACCACGATCATGATTTCGACCAGCGTGAATCCCTTGCACCGCCTCATCTGTCACCTACGTGTCCTGTCGCAAATTTAGTGGCGACCCCAGGGGGATTCGAACCCCCGTTACCGCCGTGAAAGGGCGATGTCCTGGACCGGGCTAGACGATGGGGTCACCGAAAAACGGGGTGACTATACCGATTTTGTTTGGTTTGGCAACGGCGAAGTTTGCCTTGTCACACCGAGAGAATTTCCTTCTCCTTGTGCTCCAGAAGCGTATCAATTTCCTTGATGTATTCGTCGGTTTTCTTCTGGATCTGTTGCTCGGCGTTTTTCAACTCGTCCTCGGTGATCTTACCTTCCTTCTGCAACTTCCGAACCGCCTCCATGCCCTGGCGCCGTTCGTTGCGAATCGCCACCCGTCCGTCCTCGGCCAGTTTCTTGACCTGTTTATCAAGTTGTTGGCGTCGTTCCTTGTCCAACTCGGGAATCGGAATTCGAACAATCTTGCCGTCGCTGACCGGTTGTATCCCCAGCGACGAGGTTTGAATCGCCTTGACCACCGCGGGAACCACCGTGGGATCCCACGGCTGGATCACGATCAATCGTGGTTCCGGCGTGGACAACCCCGCCACCTCCCGCAATCGCATGTGCGTCCCGTATGCTTCCACCTGGATGTTTTCCACAAGCGCCGTGGAGGCCTTGCCCGTGCGAACAGTGGCGAACTCGTTGTGAACGACCTCAAGGGTCTTCATCATCTTTTCTTCCATCGCATCGAGGACTTCTTGCATGCTCATGGCTGAGAGATTAGAAATTCCCCGCTCAGATGTCAACCATGCGCACACTGCTCATTGATGCCGACGACACACTTTGGGAAAATAACATCTACTTCGAACAGGTCACACGGGAATTCGTTGCGGCGCTCCAACAACGAGGTATCGCGCCGCAACAGGCACGCGAGACCCTCTGGAACACGGAAATGCGCAACGTCAAAATCACCGGTTACGGCAGCAGCGCTTTCTGCCAGTCGCTGCATGAGGTGGCCCGCACCTTTCACGTCAAGGATCTCGAACCGCAAATCCAACGGTGGGAGACATTCATCTTCCACCACCCCATCCAACTCATGCCCGGCGTTCGGAAGACGATCCCGCTGCTTTACGCTCACAACCGCCTCATTCTTTTCAGCAAGGGGCAACAGGAGGAGCAACTCGGCAAACTCCGTCGTTCGAGCTTGGAACCGTATTTCCATGCCGCCGAAGTCATCTTCGAAAAGACCGTCCACGCTTATCAAGCTCTCATCGCCCGACATCGTTTACATCCTTCTCACACATGGATGATCGGGAACTCTCCCCGTTCCGACATCAATCCGGCCAAGGCCGCCGGGCTTGGCACCGTGTTCATCCCCTATCACGCCACCTGGCAACACGAACTGGAAGAAATCAGCCCCGATGACGGCACAACCCTGGTATTGACAAACTTCGCAGAACTGGCAGACCATTTTGCAAAACCATCCTCTTCTCATCATGCCCCGGACAAAAAACGTGCACACGACTGATTGCGCTGCTAGTATAACAGTTGGGCATGTTTCATTATGAACCGCGGTGCAAAGAAAACAGCGCACAGTTCTCTACATCAAGAGAGCGACCTCAAGCATGTCCTGCGTCGGGCGTTCGACAGCGTGGAGGACGCCGTCTGGGTGCTCGATGCCGACCAGTGCATCCAACACAGTAACAAGGCGGCCACCGCCATTTTTGGCAAACCCACTGAAAAGATTTTAGGCCACCCATGCTGGGAAATCGCCCATCACACCAAACACCCGGTGCCCGGCTGCCCTTTCCAGCGCATGAAATGTTCACGGGAACGGGAATCCATGGACCTGGAACTCAACGGCCACTGGTACGAAGTGGTCGTGGATCCCTTGTGGGACACCCGCGGAAAACTGATCGGCGCCATCCACCGGGTCAGCGACATCACCGAGCGACGGCGGGTCGAAGAAGCGCTGCGCGAGAGCGAGGAACGCTATCGGCTTCTTGCCGACCACACAGAAGACTTTGTCAGCCTGAACGACACCAAGGGGCACCATCTCTATGTCAGTCCTTCGTTCTACCGCCGCACCGGCTGGTTGCCAGACGAAGTTGCCAAGATGGACTGGCGCAAACGCCTTCATCCGGATGACCTGCCGCAGATCGAAAAAGCACGAAACGCAAACATCGCCGGAACGCCCACCACCATCGAACATCGTGTTCGTTGCAAAGACGGTTCCTGGATCTGGGTGGAAACTCACTGCAAGCCGTTGCGCAATGAACACGGCAGGGTCTATCGCTTACTGACATGGTCGCGCGATATCACCGAGCGACGGCAGGCTCAGGAGGCACTCCGCCAACTCAATGCGACACTCGAACAACGTGTCGCCGAGCGCACCGAGGCGTTGCGCGAAAGCGAGGAACGCTTCCGCCAGATGGCCGAAAACGTTCAGGAAGTCTTCTGGCTCGCGGATGCGGATTTGAGAAAAATGCTCTACGTCAGCCCTGCCTTCGAACGACTCTGGGGACGTTCCTGCGAGAGCCTGTACGAGAACCCCAGGCTCTGGTTCGACGCCATTCACCCCGATGATCGTCATCGCGTACAAGTCGCGTTTCTCCACAAACGAACCACCGAAGCGCCCTTGGAGGCGGAATACCGAATCGTTCGACCCGACGGCTCTCTCCGCTGGGTACGAGACCTGGGGTCGCTAATTCGTGACGCCAGCGGGAAACCCTACCGCGTGGCCGGCGTCGCGCGCGACATCACCGAACGCAAAGAAGCCGAACTGGCCAAGGCGCGCCTGGCGGCCATTGTCGAGTCTTCTAACGACGCCATTTCCGCGATGGACCTCAAGGGCATTATTACCGACTGGACACAAAGCGCGGAACGCTTGTACGGCTACACCGCCGCCGAGGCCATCGGACAACCGATCAGCCTCATCGTCCCTCCCAACAAACGCGACGAAATTGCGATGTTCCTTGAAAAACTGAACCGGGGCGAACGCATTGTCGCCTACGAAACCGAGCGCATTCACAAGGACGGACGGCGTCTGCAGGTGTCATTGACCATTTCACCGATACGCGACGCCACAGGACAGATCGTCGGTTCTTCTGCCATCGCGCGCGACATCACCGAGCGGAAACGATTGCAGGCAGAGATTCTCCGCATCAGTGAAACCGAACGCCAACACTTCGGGCGCGATCTTCACGACGGCCTGGGCCAGCAGTTGGTGGCCATCTCCCTGCTCGCCGACTCCCTGCAAAACACGCTCAATGTGGGAAAAGTTCCAGAGCTTGCCCAGGTCAACAAGCTGGCCGCTTACGCGCGCGCCGCCGTGGAAGCATCCCACGACCTTGCGCGGACCCTGTACCCGGCCAGCCTGCAACTCGGCGGCCTACCGACCGCCCTCACCGAACTGGCGCGTCAAGTGCAGGAAATGTTCCCCATCCGCTGTCACTGTCACACTGGCAAGACAGGACGCCTCGACGATGCCAACCTCGAACGCCAGCTATACCGTATCGCCCAGGAAGCCGCCTTCAACGCCGCCAAACATAGTCGGGGGTTGAACATCTGGATTTCCCTACGCGAATCCAAACACTGGCTGACATTGATCATCAAGGACGACGGCGTTGGCATTTCCGAAGCCAGTCTCGCCGTTCACGACCTCGGATTGAACATTATGAAATACCGTGCCGAACTGATCGGAGCCATTTTGACCGTCAATGCCACCCCCGGCCAGGGTACCACCGTCACCTGCAAACTACGGAAACCGTCCCCATGAAAACCGTCAAAAAACGCATCTTTATCGTGGACGATCATCCCATGATCCGTGAAGGCACGGCCTCCGTCATCAACATGCAACCCGACATGTTCCTGTGCGGCGCGGTCGCCAGCGCCGCCGAGGCCCTCGCTCACATTCCAAAAGCAAAACCGGACGTCGTGATCGTGGACCTGAGCCTGGAAGGACGGAGCGGTCTGGAACTGATCAAGTGTCTGCGCCAGCATTTCCCCAAACTACCCGTGGTGGTTTATACCATGCACGAGGAAGCCATCTACGCCCAACGGGCGTTTGCTGCCGGTGCCTGCGTTTATGTGACCAAGAGGGAAGCTTCCTGCCGTCTTATTGAAGCCCTGCGTCGCGCCATGGGAGACAGCATGCCCTGCTCTTCTCGAACAAAACAAACCATCACGGCCGCTCTCCCGCTCGGTCAACTCAGTGATCGCGAACTGGAAGTGTTCGAACTGCGTGGTCAGGGACTCACCAGCAACCATATCGCGGCCCAGTTGCACCTCAGCCGCAAAACCGTTGACACACACCTGGAAAACATCAAACACAAGCTGCACCTTCCCAATTCCCGCGAACTGCTGCGTTGCGCCGTCCAGTGGATGCAAAGTAAACAGGCGCTGCGGTAATTCCCACCCGTCAAAATCAGAAATTCCACCGATGGGCAAACTGCTCTTCCACTGCTATTTTGCCCGACGTGATGGGAGCGGAATCCACAGTAACAACAGTAACATCGTTCGCGTTTAGCGCGCACCCTGCAGCCGAGACGAGGGAATCAGGCGTGTTTATCTCCAAGGAGACCGAACTGGTGTTGCACCCGCCGCGCGTGCGCGGCATTTACGATCACATCCGTTCGCTCCTGAAAGATCAGGGCATCGAAATTCTCGCCGTTAGCCCCTATTCGGAAACACAATCCCAGCAACTGCTTCTGGTGGTGCACGAAGGAGAGAGAGCACGTGCCGCGCTTCTGAGGGCCGGCATTCATTGTCAGAGTGGAGATGTGTTGCTGATCCGAGCGCCCTGGCGCATGGACCTGTTCCCTTTGATCGGTGAACGGTTGCGAGCTGCCGGCATCCGCATCCAATACACTTACTTGTCCGTGGCCGATAACGACCGAATGGCTGGTGTGTTCAAGACCTCCGATGAATACCGCGCTTTGGAAGTCCTGACCGAATCATTTTTGCCATCAACAACCATGAATCCAAGGAGACAAGAGTCATGAGCCAACCGGGAACAGGAAAACGAAAGAAGGGTGCAAAACCGTTGGAGTTTCGACTGCAGATGCCCGATGCGAAAACCGTGGCCGTCGCCGGATCATTCAACAACTGGGACCCTGGCCGCGGCCTGATGAACCGGGACAACAATGGCGAGTGGCGTCTCACCGTATCGCTCCCACCCGGCCGATATGAATATCGCTTCGTCGTGGACGGTCAGTGGACCGATGATCCCAATGCAAAAGACTTCGTCCCGAACGTCCACGGCAGCGCCAATGCCGTGGTGGTCGTCTAGCAACACCCGTACGGGAAGAAAGCGGTACAAAAAAGAAGGGAATCATGATTGCTCACTTGCTGCATGTTCTGCCCGTTTGGCTGGAGCGTCTTGTCCCGCGCACCGCTTCTGATTCCCCGCTTGGCAGCCACGACGGTTTTCGTTAACGTGGCGCCATGCGCAACATTCCCGTCCTCTGCATCGCCGAACAATCTCTTGCTGCCGGCTACGAAAAAGCTCTTCTCGCCCTTCACGAACACGGCACCCGCTTTCAAACCCAGTACGACAAGCCGGGTGATCCGCCCAGCCTCGATTGCACGTTGAATCTCACCATCTTCGATCCGTTGGCCGAGCCGATGATTCACAAAGCCTTCCCCGGCGGCATCGAGGACCTCCGCGAGTACGTCCTAGAAGTGCAGGGGATCAAGGATCATTGGGTCAAAAACATGGATGACCCAACCGACACCCGCTGGGAATACACCTACCACGGGCGCCTCGCCCGATACGGCACCTGGCAGGAATCCGGCAAACGTGTCGGCCCGTTTTGCGTCAACCAAATCGAGGCCGTCATCGCCAAACTCGCCAAACAGCCGTTCACCCGCCAGGCACAAATGATCACCTGGATGCCGAATCTTGACCTCGATTGTTACGACCCACCCTGCCTCCAGTCGCTTTGGTATCGGCTCCTTGAAGAAGACGGTGTCTATTGGCTGAACTGCAACATCCGCTTCCGCAGTAATGACGCCTGGGGTGCCAGTTTCATGAACATGTTTGGGTTCACCATGTTTAATAAAGAAATCATCGCCGCCGGCGTCGAACAGCGGCTCGGTAAACCGGTCAAACTGGGCCGCCTGAACTGGCAGGCCGATTCCTATCACATCTACGGCAAGGACATCGCCGACGCCAAAGCCCGTCTCTTCGATCGGATCGCCACGACCACGTTCGACGAACGCACGTACCGGTTTGACGACGAGATGATCCGCGAGTTGTACGAGGAAGCGGATGCCCATATCCGGGCCAAGATCGCCGAGTACGACCGCACCCATGGAGGAGACCCGCATGGATCTGTTTGAAGTTCTTCGACAACGCCACTCCTGCCGGGCCTATCAAAACCGCCCTATCTCCGACGCGGACCTGACCCGCGTTTTGGAAGCAGCCAATGCGGCTCCCTCCGCCGGCAATCTGCAGGCGTACGAAATCGTGCTTGTCCGCGACACGGAACGAAAACGGAAACTCGCCCGAGCTGCTCTGGATCAGTCATTCATCGCCGAAGCGCCGGTCGCGCTCGTTTTCCTGACCAATCCCGACCGTAATCGCGTCCGTTACGGGAAACGCGGCAGCGATCTATATGCGTTACAGGATGCCACCCTTGCCTGCGCCTACGCCCAACTGGCAGCCACGGCGTTGGGACTGGCCACCTGTTGGGTTGGCGCCTTCGACGAGAAGGAAGTGGGGCGTATTGTCGGCGCGCCGCCCGACGCGCGACCGGTGGCCATTTTGCCTGTCGGCTATGCTGGCGAGTCGGCAGAGCCGCGCACACGCCGGCCATTGAGCGAGCTGACGCATTCCGAACATCTGCGAGATTGACGGCGGGTCGAATTTCCCGCTTCCCCGGTCAACTGTCAGCCAACCGGGATAGATGTTCTGTGCCGCAGTTACTCGCACACGAGCGTGCCGATGGGTTCGCCGAGAATGGCCCGCTGGATGTTGCCGCGCTTGAAGAGATTAAAAACAAGTATCGGAATCTCATTCTCCATGCAGAGACTGAAAGCGGCAGCGTCCATGATGTTGAGTCGGTTCTTGAGTGCGTCCATGTAACTCAACCGCGTGTAACGTTTCGCCTTCGGGTCCTTCATCGGATCGGCGGTGTACACGCCATCCACCTTGGTCGCTTTCAACAATACATCCGCGTCAATCTCACTGGCGCGCAACGCGGCTGCCGTGTCCGTTGAGAAATAAGGATTCCCCGTGCCGGCACCGAAAATAACAACCCGCCCCTTCTCCAGATGACGAATGGCGCGCCGACGGATAAACGGCTCGGCCACCGCCCGCATTTCGATGGCGGACTGCACGCGGGTTGGCACCCCGGCCCGTTCCAGCGCATCCTGCAAAGCCAGCGCGTTGATGACGGTAGCCAGCATCCCCATGTAATCCCCGGTGGCGCGGTCCAGGCCGTGTTTGCTGCCAGCAAGCCCACGAAAGATGTTGCCGCCGCCGATGACAATCGAAAGTTCGACGCCGAGCGCCTTGACCTCTTTGATTTCCTGCGCGATTGAATCGCAGGTTTCCGGTGAGATGCCGTGCTCGCGCGGCCCAAGCAGCGACTCGCCGCTAAGTTTCAACATCACGCGGTGATATCGCGGCTTGGGCGGGAGACGTTTGGACATGGCGCGGGGTTACTTGATCTCTTCTCCGACCTGCCAGCGGACAAATCGGCGGATGACAATGTTCTCGCCGAGTTGGGCGATTTTGGCCGTGACGTGGTCGGCGATGGTGATCTCGGGGTTCTTGACGAACGGTTGTTCCATCAGGCAGATGGTCGAGAAAAACTTGTCCAGTTTGCCCTGGCAAATCTTCTCGATGGCGGCGGCCGGTTTGTCCTTGACCTGGGCGCGATAGATTTCTTTTTCGTTCTCGATGACGGCGGCGGGGACATCCTCGCGACGAATGTAGAGCGGGTTGGCCGCGGCGATCTGCTGAGCGATATCCTTGACGAGATCGCGGAAGGAATCGTTGCGGGCGACAAAATCGGTCTCGCAGTTGACTTCAAGCAGCACGCCGAGTTTGCTGCCGTGGTGGATGTAGCTGGCGATGCAACCTTCGTTGGCGGCTCGGCTGGCTTTCTTTCCCGCCACGGCAATGCCCTTTTTGCGGAGGATTTTTTCGGCCTCCTCCATGTTCCCTTTGGCTTCGGTAAGGGCTTGTTTGCAATCCATCATGCCCGCGCCGGTTTTCTCGCGCAGGGCCTTTACAACATTGGCATCAATCTGCATGGCAATCTCTTTGTCGGTTAGTTGGCTGGAGTGGTTTCAGGTTGAGCGACAGCCGTCACGGGCGGGATAACCGCTTCCGGTTGAGGTTGCGGCGGGGGAAGTTTTGCGCCCAGTTCGGCTTGCGCTTCGGCAATGGTCTCGGCAATGATACCGGTGATAAGTTTGATCGAGCGAATGGCATCGTCGTTACCGGCGATCGGATAGGTGGCCCAGTCGGGATCACAATTGGTGTCCACAAGGGCAATAATGGGGATGTTGAGACGCTGGGCCTCGCGGATGGCGATTTCCTCGCGGGCAATATCCACAACAAACATGGCGTCGGGAATTCGCTCCAGTTTGGCAATACCGTCGAGGTTGCGATGCAGTTTGTATTGCTCGCGGCGGAGAGAGGCCTGTTCTTTCTTTGGAATCAGCGCGCCTTCGGGAGATTCGAGGAGCTTGTCAATCTGGTTCATGCGGGCAACGCTTTTGCGAATGGTCTGCAAATTGGTGAGCGTGCCACCGAGCCAACGATCCACCACGTACGGCATTCCGGTGCGGGCGCTGGCCGCCTTGATTTCCTGTTGGGCCTGTTTTTTGGTGCCAACAAACAGAACAATGCCGTTGTTGAGCACAAGGTCGTGCAGAAAACCGCAGGCCACCTGAAGCTGGGTGAGGGTTTTGTTCAGATCAATGATGTGAATGCCGTTGCGTTCGGCAAAGATGAACTTCTTCATCTTCGGGTTCCAACGTTTGGTCTGATGACCAAAGTGCACACCCGCGTCCAACAATTCTTGTACCGTAATATTAGCCAATGGGGCCTCCTGGTTGCATTCCGCCCGCCTCGCGGCATCGCGGAACATCCCGCCTGACAGCACGGGATTTTGGTTTGTTGTTCTTGTGTCCCGATTTTGTACGGAACGGTTCTCCCCTCCGACTCATTCGGAGCAGGGCTGCGCATACTACACCGGCTGCCCCACTTTGCAAGCGCAAAGACCGGCCACGTTGGGCACCGTCTGAATCATTACCGTGAGAGCGGATTGAGATGGGGCACGGGCAAAAGTGTTGGAGCAACGCTCGGAGCGGCAGGCGAATGAGCCAAAGGGGAGACTCCGACCCGTTCGATAGCCAGCAGCAGACCACGTGACGCCTCACCAAGACACACCTCCGTCGCACAAGCACTCCCACGAGACGTCATTGGGACAAAAGCCCCCTCTCAACCGCTCCCAGCTACCACACCCAGTTGTCGCCACTTCGGCAACAGCTCCGCCAAGAACCCTCGCCACCACGCCACCCAACCCGCCGGCACATACAAACTCGCCTTGATCTGGCGTGCGTGCCGCCCAATCTCCACCGGGATCAACAGCAGATGATGAATCAGCGTGCGCACACGCTTCGGCACTTCGCTCTCCGGCAAGTACAACAGCTTCAACGCTTGCAACACATCGTAGGCCAACGTCGCCAACGCATAGAAACATGGATTGGCCACCAACCGCTGACACGGCGGATGATGCAGTTGGAAGTCGCCCAGCCGCCGTTCCCAATCCCCCTTGAGCCGATGCTGTTCAAACGCCCGTTGCGCTTCGCCCGCCCGATCGTCGCACGTCAGAAACTCCCGCCTGATCTGGCGCAGCGTATCCCGACCGGCCATCACCGATGGCCCGCAATCATTCGCCCAACGCGCTCTGATCGGGAATCTTCTCCACACCCAACAACCTCTTCAACGACTCATCCTCATCGAGCCGTTCCCCGTCGGCAATGGCGACACCGCCGCTGGTGAAGGCAAACACAAAGGTGGCCACATACACTTCGGCATCGAAGCTCTTGGAACGATCCGTGCGCGGGGCCGGCGACGGGGTTTCTCGCACGCGTTTCCAGAGACCGAACTGGGTCAACCGCGCGGCGACGGCCAGTTGTCCGCCGTGGGCGGTTGCCTGAGAAGACGGACGAAACCCGATCACACCGGGAGGGCCGTAGCGAATCATATCTGCTCATGGCCGCTTTGACCGCCCCCTCCCAACACATTCACCCCCAAATGAACCTCCCCCTTCACGCTAATGATTCAGGGTCTCATGGTTTCGTGCCTGTTTCGGCTTTCTTTTCTCGTACCCAGCGAGACAACAATACCCCCTTTTTCACATCAAAAGGATCGTCCTTGG
>CAZISE010000009.1:130517-133332 GCA_964541945.1 uncultured Verrucomicrobiota bacterium | reverse complement strand
TGCCAAGACCTTTTGCGCCGAAAAGGGCGCCAAAGACTCTTCGTGTTGGGATCAGTTCGTCGTCATGTTGTTCTGCCAACTCGTCCAGGCCAAGAGCTTGCGCGAGATTGTCCAAGGACGGCTCTGTTGCGAGGGTAAACTCCAACATCTCGGCCTGCGCGTCTCACCGAGAGTTGCCAGCACGAAAAGAAGCTGACGCGGGGCTTGTGTTTGCCGCGAGGCAGTGTTGTGGCGATGGATCGGAGATATGTGATGACCGGTTGTTCCAGAACTGGACGGCCTTGAGTGTGATGCTGCTGGTGAAGCACCTGCAACGGCGGGCGAAACTGAGTTGGGCGTTGAGCAACTTGGTGGCGTTACTGTGTTGGAATCTGTTCACGTATCGGGATCTGTGGCAGTGGCGTGACGCGCCGTTTGGAACACCGCTCGGCAGTGAGGTGGCCGAGCAAACGAGGTTTCTCTTGGAGCGCATCCAGCCGCTACGAACGGCCACCGCGACTTAAAACACGGAACTCCCTCGTGAAAACAGACGGAAACCGATCAACCCCTCCCAAAAACAAATTATCTTGGACAGCAGTGATGTCGCTTATAAAAACTTGTCATGTCACCATGGACATTTCGGTAATTATTTGTTCATTTAACGGTGCCCAACGTTTGCCCCGCACGTTGGCGAGTTTCCAGGCGATCCAACTGTTGCCATCGCTCCAGTGGGAGTTGATTTTGGTGGATAACAATTCAACCGATGGAACGCGCGAGATCGGCGCACGCTTTGCTCAGCAATTACCCATCCGATGCGTAACGGAACGACGGCAGGGACTGAGCGCCGCCCGTAACCGGGGGATTGCGGTGGCTCGAGGTGAATTGATTGTATTCACGGATGATGATGTGGAAGTGGACCCGCATTGGCTGCAACAGTTGGCGACAACGGCGGCACGGCATCCGTCGGCAAGCTTCTTTGGCGGGAAAATCCTTCCTCGCTGGGAAGTTCCTCCGCCACCATGGTTGGCGAAGTACTCCCAAACGTTGTTGTCCGGTGTGGTTGTGCATTATGATCGGGGGAATAAACCGCAATTTCTCGAAGCGAATGACCGGTGGATGTTTTACGGCGCCAATATGGCCTTTCGGGCGGCCGTTTTCCGAGCGGGACATCGTTTCGATGAGACTTTGGGACGACAGGAACACACGCTGATTTCCGGTGAGGAGACGGCATTGATGATTCAACTGACACGCCAAGGCGGGCGCGGATTCTACGTTCCCGAAGCGGTGGTATATCACCATGTACCAGCGGGACGGATGACGGAAGCTTACATGCGACGTTGGTTTGCGGGAATGGGTACCACCCGTGTTCGGAGTGGCGAAATTATGTTGAACAACCTGTGGTTTGGCGCGCCGCGACGTGTGTGGTGCGATATGATTCGATGTGCGTTGAAGTTTGCGCTCAGCCGTTGGTGGTTACCTGCCCGGATCTGGGTGCGCGCGGAAATAAAAATGGCCACCTGCTATGGTATCATTCGTGAGAGTTACCATCTTCATTCCGTCTCGCACTCATGAATCATCTTTATCGCCCCATAATTCCTCCTCTGCCTGATGGTGTGAAGCGTCCGCTGTGGTCGGTGATGATTCCGACCTACAACTGTGCTCGATTTCTGCGCGAAACTCTGGCCAGCGTGTTAAGTCAGGCTCTTGAAGCGGACCAAATGCAGATCGAAGTCGTGGACGATTGCTCCAGTGAAGATAACCCGGAAGCCGTGGTGCACGAGTTGGGCCAGGGGCGCGTGATGTTTTATCGGCAGCCCGAACACCGCGGCCATACCGGGAATTTTGAAACGTGTTTGCTGCGGGCGCGCGGCCGTTTGATACATTTGTTGCATGGCGATGATTTGGTGTTGCCGGAGTTTTATACACAAATGTCTCGCCCATTTTTGGAGTGTCCGGAAATCGGTGCTGCGTTTTGTCGTGTTGTAGGCATCGAGGAGGACGGTTACTGGAGCTGGCTGCAACCGACCGAGCAACGCCAGCGTGGCATCATGGCTGATTTGCTCTTGCGGTTGGCGGAACGCCAACGGATTCAGACTCCCTCAATGGTGGTTCGACGAGAAGTCTATGAGAAACTCGGCGGATTCGACCGGCGCCTGAGTTGGTCGGAGGACTGGGAAATGTGGGTCCGGGTGGCTGCTCATTATCCGGTCTGGCACGAACCGCAAGTGCTGGCTCTCTACCGAATGCATTCGAAATCGAACACTGCCCGCCATATTCACAGTGGGGAAAACGTTCGCGATGCGCGGCGGTGTATTGAAATTTTCAGCGAATCCTTGCCAGAGATTCAACGCTCTCGCCTGATCCAACGCGCCCGTGCCGAGTGTGCCCTACAGGCGATCAAAACGGCCCGCACCCTGTTGCGTGAGGGATCTCGTTCAGCCGCCTGGAGGCAGGTGATCGAGGGATTGCGTTGCAGCCGCTCGCCGCGAGTGCTCGCCAAACTGTTCGGAAGAACGTTACTGTCCGCAGGATGGTTGCGCTCGTCCCCTCACTCGAATGAGAGGTAAAAGCCCCAAAAATCACAAGGGAGTAGTGTCCGCCCGCAGGGAACAACATGACGGTTTTATGCATGGAGCATATTGGAGTTTCCAATCACAATCGCCGTCGGGTGTGATCCTGTTTTATCGGCAAAGATGGCTTCAACGATGGCAGGTGGGTATTGTGTGGAGCGGGCCGACTGCTGCCTGAAACTCACCGCCATGTCGGCCAAACATTTTCTCTGATTCAGCTCGACCAACATCGTTAACCGGCTGTGTTGTTGGCCACCAGTGTATCT
>CAZISE010000009.1:0-130417 GCA_964541945.1 uncultured Verrucomicrobiota bacterium | reverse complement strand
GATTCAGCTCGACCAACATCGTTAACCGGCTGTGTTGTTGGCCACCAGTGTATCTGCCAAGTTTGCCAAAGCGGCAAGGTTCTGGACATTCACGACCGGTGTTATACCCCACAACATGCATGTGAGAGGCAGTTTGAGTGAGGGGAATGATGTATTTGTCAGCGTCCAACTTGGCGTGGTCGAGTCGGAACAAGGGTTGGCAGACGTCGCAACAGCGCAAGCCGAGGACGGCCTGAGCAATGGTAACGCGACAGATTCTTATCCCGTATGCACCTTTATCCCATCGCTCTTCTGTTTGTTTTGGCCAACAGGAAAAGCATGATCTCTCGGCAGGCCCTGATGCCTGTCCTACTTTGGTTACAACGTTGTCGGGGTGGATGCCCTTGCCGATTGTTGGTGCCGTGTTTTTGGTTCAAATCGGCTGCGGCGGGGTCAGTTGAACGCCCCGACCGCTCTGAGCATGGCAGATAGCAATGGCCAGCGCGTCGCCGGCGTCGTCGGGCGGCAGTTCTGTCAACCCCAACTGGGCTTTGACCATCTGCGCGACCTGGTTTTTACCGGCAGCCCCCTGGCCGGTGACGGCTTGTTTCACTTTGCGCGGAGCATACTCGTAAATCTCCAGTCCGTGCGCCGCTGCCACGGCGATGGCGACGCCGCGGACCTGGCCGAGGGTGAGGGCGATTTTGGTGTTTTGGACGTAGATCAATCCTTCCACCGCCAGCACGTCGGGCCGGTGTTGACGGATCACATCGGCGAGCGTGTCGTGGATGCGAACCAGGCAGCGCGACGGCAGGAGGTTGGCAGGGTTTTTGATGGTGCCGTAGGCCCTGACGGTCATCTGCGGTCCGTTGGTTTCGATCAGACCGTAACCGGTCGAGCGAAGGCTGGGATCGAGGCCGAGAATTTTCACGCCACCGACTGGGCTTTTTCCATCACCGCGTCCGGAATGTCGGCGCTGGAATGAACGTTCTGGACGTCGTCATGTTCTTCGAGCGCTTCGATGAGGTCGAGCACGGCTCTGGCGGTTTTCTCGTC
Organism: uncultured Verrucomicrobiota bacterium; assembly: GCA_964541945.1. Classification (GTDB taxonomy): domain Bacteria; phylum Verrucomicrobiota; class Verrucomicrobiia; order Palsa-1439; family Palsa-1439; genus CAIKAP01. The sequence continues at coordinate 129,382 of CAZISE010000009.1, read as the reverse complement.
GGTCACCGGCACCGGGGTCAACGGCAACCAGCCGATTTCGGCGCTGATGGGTTTGAGTCCCCTGGTTTCGATGGCTTTGTGAACCGACTCGAACTGGTGCGGGTCGGTGATGATTTCGTAGGTTTCCTCGTGCGCTGTCATGTCTTCGGCACCGGCGTCGAGGACGAGAGCCATCAGTTCGTCTTCGCCGATTTGTTCTTTCGGGAGGATGATCTGGCCTTTGCGGTGGAACAGGTGTTTGGCGGCGGCGAGGTTGCCGCCGTGTTTGGTGAAGATGGCGCGAATTTCGGCGGCGGTGCGGTTCTTGTTGTCGGTGAGCACCTCGACGATGACGGCCACACCGCCGGGGGCGAATCCTTCGTAGGAGAGTTCCTCGTAGTTGACGCCTTCGAGTTCGCCGGTGCCTTTTTTGATGGCGCGTTCAATGTTGTCGGCGGGCATGTTGACCGCGCGCGCTTTCATGAGGATGGTGCGCAGGCGCGGGTTGAAGCCGGGGTCGCCGCCGCCGTGTTTGCAGGCGACGGAGATTTCCTTGGCGAGTTTGGAGAAGACCTTGCCTTTTTTGGCGTCAACGACGGCCTTGATGTGTTTGACTTTTGCCCACTTGGAATGTCCTGCCATAGTGGCGTGAATCTTAGCTTGCCATCGGACGAGATTCCACTTATTTTATGCGGCGCGTTCCGAAGTCGTGTGGGCGGGTGGTGGAATTGGCAGACACGTACGTTTGAGGGGCGTATGGCGAAAGCCGTGCAGGTTCAAGTCCTGTCCCGCCCACCACTTTCTTTTTCTCTTCCGAGCATCGCTCGCAAGAATCCCGCCGCCTGTTGGTAGATGCCGCTGTTTCCTTCCGCACGCGGCCCGGCGACGTTCAGCACCCGGATCCGATTGTCAGCCAGCCAGTCGTGAACAACCCGCGCCGGGACGGGGTCGGCCAGGTCAACAATGAGGCACGGTCGCCCGTAGGCGCGGGCCAACTCGATGGTGAAGGCGGTGCCACCGGTGGGTTGACCGCGGGTCAACACCAGCGTGCCGTCGGAGTCACGGACGTTCCATTCGGTGCGTTCAGCGTATTCGGCAGTGGGGGTTTCGCGCAGGGGATATTTTGCCGCTATCACGCCGTCCTCGGCGCGTCGTCCGCGCGGGCACCAGCCGCCGCAGGGGAGACCGAGTTCGAGGGCGACATCGAGCGCGGCGCGGTCCACGCCGGTCTGGCCGCCGGAGATGATGCGGGCGAGACGGTTCACGCGGTTTTGTAGCCGATTTTGCGTAACAGGTCTTTGCGCCAGCGAATGTCGTCGTCGCTCTCGATTCCCGCGGGGCGGAAACCGTCCACGACGCCGAGGATGGCGCGGCCCTGGTCGGTTTCGGCGATGATGACCTCGGCGGGGTTGGCCGTGGCGCAGAAGACACGGCAAACTTCCGGCACGGCTTTGACGGTATTCAGGACGTTGAGCGGGTAGAATCCCTCGGCCAGGAAGATGATGAAACTGTGGCCGGCGGCGATGGCCTGGGCATTTTTGCGGGCCAGTTCGATCATGGCGGGATCGGTGCCGGACCAGCGGATGAGGCATTTGCCGGAGGCTTCGCAGAAGGCGAGGCCGAACTTGATGCCGGGCACAGCGCCGACAAGCGCCTCGTGGATGTCCTCGACGGATTTGATGAAATGGGTCTGGCCGAGGATGAAGTTGACGGGGTCGGGTTTGTTGATTGGGACGCTGCTGAGTTGCATGTGATGTCTCCTGTCTTGAGCCGGGCCGATAACGAAAGTGGAGAGCCGATTTTGCGCTTCCGCTTTTTGTTCCGTTCCCTCGGCTCTCCGTCCTAATGTAGGCCGCGCCGCGCGAAATGCAACTCCAAGAAAGCGGGCGGGACGGGCTTGTGCCCCGTCCCGCGCCGGGTGGTTTTGGGTGAGTGTCGCCGGGTCGGTGGCGGCGCCAGCACCGTGTTTATTCCTGTGGAGGCCGTGGCGGCTGCGGACCTTGCGGGGCAAATGGACCGGGGCCTTGTTTGCCGCGTGGCCCGAAGCCGGGGCCTTGTCCGCCGCCGGGGCCGGGGCCGAAGCCAGGCTGTTGGGGCCGGCGTTCTTTCATGTACTGGCGCAATTTCTCCTGTTGTTCGGCGGTGAGGAGGTTTTTCACCCGAATCAACGTGGCCAGGTGGGCTTTCTTGATTTCGCTCTCGGCGGCCAGCACTTTGGCGAGCTGGGCGGTGGCTTGAGATTCCTCCACGCGGGGCGCCTTCAAGATTTCGACCAACGCGTCCATTTCGGCGCGAAGTTTCTTTTGCAGGTCGGCGAACTGGTCCTGCGATTTGTCCATTTCGGCCTTGATGTTTTTCTCCTGTTCGTCGGTCAGACCGATCTCGTCGGCTGCTTCGTGAATCAGAGGCGGCGGGAACAGGTTCTGCATCATCGGGTCCTGGCCGACGCGCATTCCAAGGCCGGGACGCGACGGACGAGGGCCGACGGGATTGGGGTTGTCGCCCTCTTTTTCGGGCGGGTTGGCGAGAACAAGCGCGCCGCTCAGGGCAAGCGCGCTCAATACAGTTGCGGTCCATTTCATAACGACTCCTTTCGGTTCAGGGTTGTGTGCCAGTGGATGCGGACCACGACAACGGTTCCAACAGGGAATCCGTCGGCGATGTCCAGTCGTGGATGGAAACCATCATGGTCGTGTCGGCGGCGACTGTCGGCTGCGGTCGTTCTCCCTGCGGCCACCACCACACGGCGGCGATCAGCAACAGCGCCGCGCCGGTCGTAACTGTGACAGGCCACCACCACGACGTGCGCGCGGGATTTGCGGCGCGGGTCATGGCCGCCTGCCACGTCTGTTGGAACGACGGGGCACGCTGTTGATCGGCGACGCGTTGTTCAGAGAACAACTGCTGGATTCGGTTGTCGTGTTCGTGCGGGTTCATGGAATGCCTCCGCTTTTTCGAGCCGGTCGCGCAGCTGTTTTTTGCCGCGCTCGTAATGCGTGCGAGCCGTACCGAGCGACACGCCGATGATTCCGGCTGCCTCCTCGATGCTGAGTTGCTGGTAAAACACCAGGTGCAACACCTCGCGCTGCCGTTCCGGCAGGGCAGCCAGTGCCTTGGCAAACAACGCCTGCCGCTCGGCGTCGTCAAGCGATTCGCCAAACGCCTCCTCGTGGACGGCAGGCGGTTGTTGCGCGCCGAACGCGGCAAGTTTCAGTCGTCGCAACCAGGCCCGGCGGCGTTCATCGGCGGCGGTACGACGAATGACGGCAAACCACCAGGTCTTGAATGCCGAACGCCCGTCAAATCGGGCGCGTCCCTGCAACACCTTGAGATAGGCGGTCTGCAACACTTCCTCCGCCGCCTGGGTGTCGCCGCCACAACAGGCCAGCGCCCAGCCGTAACTGACGGTGTGCAACTCGGCCAACTGCGTTCGCAATGCGGGTATCAACACGGTTCGCGTTCCACTGGTTTCTTGGTTCACCCCTTTGTCGTCGGAGCCAGCCGAATATATGACCGGAACCGGCGATTGTCAGGAACGAAGACCGCTGACCGAAACTTGTGTCCCGCCGGTTCATGTCGCATACTGCGTTCGTGAGCAGGCAAAACCAGTCACCGCCGCGCACGGGCACATGGGCGCTTCTGATCGCGGTTTGTCTGGCAGGATGCATCTTCCGCTGGCCAGAGGCGCCTCTGGCCGACACGGTCCCTGCGCTGGGCCGGGCCGAGGCGGCGACATTGCAGGCAAGATACCCACAGGCGCATCTGATTGGCCCGGTCTTCCGACGGCACCTGCAGAAACGGCGCGCCAAACGGTTTCCGACGGAACAATGGTTTTTGTTTGTGGACGCTTCGGGCCAAACCCGCCGCGGGGACTTTGACGAGGAGGGGCGGTTGACGGTGCGGAAGGCGGTTTTTCTTGAGCGGTTACCCGAAGAACTGCAAAAAGCCTATTTTGAGGGCAAAACCCCTCTTGTGGCAGGAGGGGCGGTCAACGGCCGGGTGTGGCGTTTTCGCGACGATGTGACGGGTGATTTCGTTTACGAGTTTGAGTTTGCGCAGGGGCAGCGGCGCGGGGTTGGTCGGATTTACGCATCGGGGACACCGGCCCGCGCGGATTATTTCGTTGCCGATCCGCGCCAAGAATAAGCGTGTCGCATTGGATCGGTGAAGCGACGCGGTTACTGCTTGCTGTTGGACTTCAAGATGGCATAGTAAATGCCCGGGATGCGCCAGCGGCATCGGTATGACGTTGACCGCTTGGCATCCAACAACAAATATCACGATGGCGACAACAACGGGTGCGCCCGTAGCTCAGCAGGATAGAGCAGCGGATTTCTAATCCGCCGGTCGCGTGTTCGAATCACGCCGGGCGCGCCAATTCCAACATGAAACCAACGCTTGTTATTTTCGCCGTACTGTTGCTCGGCGTGGGTTGCGCCCGGCGCCTTCCCCGGCCTGCGGCGGAAGCTCCGCCGCCGGTCGGATCGGCCACGGAACTGGTCATTGCGCCGGCGCCTTCCGAACCGGGACGGGTCTTGCAGGTCAATGCCAAATATCGGTTTGTTGTCGTGGATTTCGGGCGACGCGCGCCGCCGCCGCCAGGCAGCCGTTTGATCGGGTGCCGACACGGTCAACCGGTCGCCACGTTTCGTCTTACGGAGTCTTCGCGCGGTCGTTTTGGGGTGGCGGATATTCTTGAGGGCGATCCGCGGGTGGGCGACGAAATCCAGTTGCCGTGACCGGCTCAGTGGCTGGACGGGCACACCCAGACCCAGTCGCCTTTTTTCTTCTCCCAACGCGGATTCTTGTTGCCACTCGTCTCCACCGTGCCGCCGTCGTCGGTTCGGTTCCAGCCAACCGCCCAGAGTTTGAAGCGGTCGCCGTCGTGCTGGTAGCGGAGCGGCTGGCCGTCCATGATGTCAGTGGGAACTTTTGCAAGGAATTCGGGGACAAGCGCGTCGAGCGTATCGGGCAACGCGCCTTTGGCGAGACGATGGCGCTGAAGCGCGCAGGCGACGACGATTTCGTCCGCTGTCGTTTGCGAGGAGGCGGCGTTCAACGCGCACGCGCTGAGGGCCGGCAACAGCAGTTTGCTGAGGATATTGTAGGGGGAGCGGGGTTTGTGTTGAAACGTTTCTTCGACAGCCTGCCAGGCGTGGGGATCGAGACGGCGGTTTTTCAGGTCCATGGTGGGAAAATAAACCTCCGTGTACAAACGGTCGAGTGTGACCATGTTTTGGTACCACCAACCGGTGGGAATGGCGCAGCCGATCCCTTTTGTCAGCACCGGTTGCGCTCCTGCATTGGCAAGCTGGCCAAACAGCAACGGACGGGCTTCCGTCTGGTGGATGAGCCAGCGGCAGACGTTGTAGGCACAGAGCCGTTCACCGTGTACGGCACGGGCGAAGGCGGCGAGTTGATCGGCATTGGCAAACTCGGCCTGCAACGCCGCCAGTTGGTGGTCGTCCCAACGATGAGCCGCCAGTCCCTCCCAAACGGGTTGAGCCGCCAGTTCCAACAGCGTGGCGCGGACCAGAAACGAAATCAGAATCGGCTCGTCCTTGATCGTGTCGGCCAGGCGCAGCCCCAGCCGCACATCTTCCAGCGCGGCGTCGGTTTGTCCTGCCGCCAACTCTGCCAGGGCGCGCAGCCGATAGATACGCGCCGCGTTGCGCAGGTGCATCAAGTGCGGCAACAGGGCGTTTACGTGCTCCTCGTAACGGACCGGAAATCGGCACTTGGGCCGCTGCTGCAACGCCTCGGTGATCTGGCTCAGGATCGGCTCATACACCTTCAACGCCGCCAACAGATCATCGTTGGTGAAACAGCGTCGCCAAGCCGCGAGGTTTTCGGTCCGCCCCAGGTGCCAGTCGCCGCCGGCGTCGTGGCAGTCGGGTAACCGAAGCGCGTCGAGCCTTGGTTTCTTCGGTGGCTTTGGAAACAGCTCGGCAAACAGTGGAATTGCCGCAAAGTTTTCCGCATCCGGCACGGGGGCGGGCGTCACGGATTGCCAGTCGAAACTGTCGCCGACGGCTTCGCGCTGGCGCTGGTAAAGGTCCCAGGCGCGTTTCCCCCGCCAGTTTTCGACGGTTATAAACAAGCCGCACAATGTCACCAGACAAACCACGGCAAACAACAATCGTTTCAACCAATTCATAACCGTGTCTCCAGGAGCTGCGTCAGCAGAAGCTGACGCTGTTGGAATGCCGCATCCGACAGGTGAGCGCCGTTGCCGTTGCTACGCGGCTGCGGCGTAGTCAATTGCAGCAGCGCAATCAATACCCACGCCGCTGCGAGCGCGCCCCACGCGACCGGCGACGGCCAGAGCCATTCCCGCCATGCGGCAGGGGGTACGGGCGTGGCGTTGAGGATTTCGTGTCGCCACGACGCCGGCACCGGTCGGAACGGCTGGTGTCGTAGCTTTTCTTCAAACCGATCGTTCATCGCATCAGTTCCTCGTAAATGGGACGCAGCCGCTCCCGGAGTTTGTCTATCCCGTACCGATAGCGGCTGGCCGCTGTGTTCAGCGGTATGTCCAGCGTCGCCGCGATCTGCTCGAAGGTCATCTCCTCCCACAGTTTCAAGTGAACGACTGCTCGCTGTTCTGGCGGCAGTTCCGCCAGCGCCGATGCCAGGTGCTCGCGGAACGATGGGTCATCGGGCGACGTCTCGAACAACTCGACCGGCTCGGCGGCGAACCGGTCGTAGTTGGCCTGGCGCGTCGCGCGACGCCGGATTTGGTCAATGGCGAGGTTGTGCGCCATCCGCAACAGGAACGCCCGCGGCGACTCGACCTTGTCGAGCAACGACGGTTGGCGGGCGAGTTTGAGGAAGATTTCCTGAAGCACATCGCGGGTGTCGGCTTCATCGCGGGTCAGATTCAGCACAAACGCGAACAACGCCTGGGCGTGTTCGTCGTACAGTTCTGCCAGTTGTCTCTCGGCGGTCATGCCGTCACTTCAATGACGCCACCGCGCCGCGGATTTGTCTAACGTTCCGTCTCACTGAACCACGGCGCTCCGTTGCCGTGCAAGGGACGCTCCGTCGGAACAGGGCGGCTACACAATGTCTCAGAGCGTGTTCACAGAGTGTTGTAGCTGTGCTTCTGTGAAGTGCCGTGTCATCAAGTGCCTTGCGGGGGCGGCGTTTGGCGTAAACGCCGCTACACCAATCGTAAATTCTTAAACGCACTCTCAATAAAAACCGGCTTCGTAAGCGGCGTCGAACATCGCCACAATGTTCTCCGGTGGCACGCCGGCCTGGATGTTGTGGACGTTGTTGAACACGTAACCGCCGCCTTGCTTGAACAACTCGACATTGCGCTTGACGTGTTGGGCGACTTCCTTCGGCTTGGCCACCGGCAATACATGTTGCGAGTCGCAGCCGCCGCCCCAGAAGACAATCCGTTTGCCAAACTGCGCTTTTAGCTTCGCCGGGTCCATTTGGGCGGCGCTGATCTGGACGGGATTGAGAATGTCCACGCCGTTGTCAATCAGTTCGGGAATGTAGGCGGTGCAGTTGCCACAGGTGTGATACCAGATTTTCGCTTTCGTGCGTGAGCGAATGTATTGGACGAGCTTCTTGTGTCGCGGTTTGACGAGGCTACGGTAAAGGTCCGGATTGAACAACGGGCCATCTTGTCCGGCCAGATCGTCGCCGATCATGATGACATCCACCACGTCGCCGACTTCATCGAGGAACAATCGAAACCAATCCATCCAGAATCTCAATGTCTGGTCCAGGAGCGCCTCGCAAAACGGCGGATCAGTCAGCAGGTCGCAGAACCATTGCTCCAAGCCACGCATGTACCAGCAGATTTCATAAACGACACCGGAAATACCGCTGACGACGGCATAAGGCGTTTCCTTCTTCAAGGTGAGCGCCTGCTCGCGCAGTCCGGCGAATCGTGTCGGATCGTCGCCTTTCGGGAACGGATATTTTTTGATGTCGTCAATCGTGGCATTGGCGAGCGGGTGATGACTGATGTCCATGTAAAGTGGCGAGTCATCGCACATGGACCAGGTAACGCCGAATTCGTCGGTCAAATCGTGCCAGAGTTTGCCGCCGCGCCGGTTCTGCACAATCCCGCCCTTCCAACTCGCCGGTGCGCCAGCGTGGATGTAACGGGTGTCAATGTGAAATCGTTCGAGCACGGCTTCGCACGGACGAGCGAGTTGCTGAACGGCGTCCATGATGACGATCTCATCCTTCAACTTCAGATGTTTGAGGAGATTGGCGTAAGCGACGCGATGGATGCCGGTCTGGTTGCCGCCGAGGTCCATCGGAACGCGGTCGGGAATTTCGTGGTTGAGCGCCGCCAGCACGCGCTGTCGCGGAGTCATCGTTTCCCGTTTCTTCATGCCGTGAGGATAACATCCACACGGCGACTCTCAATCCGAAACTGAAAGCTTCAGGCTGCCACCAATGTCTTGATCGTTTTCCATTGGCAGATGCCCGTGAAACACGACCGGAGTGTTCACTTGCCTCCCAGGCCGCACCGACGCGAGAACGCCGCTCAGCGCAACGCGGCACGCATGGCACGAATGTGTTCGGGCGTCGTGCCGCAACAACCGCCAACAATGGCGACGCCGAGCGATTTCATCTTCGCAGCAAATGCCGCCAGCGCGTCGGGACCGACGTTATAGACGGCGCGACCGTCCACCACCTGCGGCAGGCCGGCATTCGGTTTGGCCAGCAACCGGGCATCGGGTCGGGCGGTTTTCATCGCGCGGATGACCGTTTCAAGGCTGTCGGGGCCGACGCTGCAATTGGAGCCGACCGCCACGGCGCCGGCCTCGGTGAGTTGGGCGACGGCGTCTTCGGGGGTGCCGCCCATCATGGTGCGGCCACTGGCTTCGAACGCCATGCTGGCCAGCACGGGCAGGTGAGTTTTCTCCTTCGCGGCACTGACCGCCAGCAACGCCTCCTGCAAATCCGTGAACGTCTCGCACACAATGGCGTCCACACCAGCCCCGGCCAAAATCGCCGCCTGCTCGGCAAACGCCGCGTGCGCCTCATCGGGGCTGAATTCACCATACGGTTCGAGCATTTCGCCGGTCGGGCCGATGGAGCCGACGACAAAAACTTCCCTGCCGGCAGCGGCTTCGCGGGCAAGTCGGACGGCAGTGCGATTGATGAGGTCAAGTTTGTCTTCCAGACCGCACCGTCGCAGGCCGATACGGCTCGCGCCAAAGGTGCAGGTGTAAATCGCATCAGAACCGGCAGCGACATATTGGGCGGCAAGCGCCCGAATGGCGCCAGGATTGTCGAGCAACCAGCGTTCGGGCGCTTCGCCGACAGGCAACCCGGCGGCTTGCAACATCGTGCCGGTGGCACCATCGGCAAGAAGCGGGACAGACTGATTCAGCGCATCGAGGAAGGAGCGTTTCATGTCGAGACTGTGCGCTGCTGTTCACGCGGAGACAAGAAATTTCTGCCATCGCGTCGTGGCGTCTTTGCGCGGGGACGGACCAACAGCGACACGAGGAAACCGCCCGTCACCAGACCGGCGCCGAGAGCGAAGGCGTGGGCACCGGCGCGAGCACCGTGATGATCCTTGAGGATGGCCACCACTTGTGGACCGAGAAGGCCACCGGCCGACCAGGCGGTCAGGATCGCTCCGTACAAAACCGGCATCAGGCGCGGCCCAAACTCGTTCAGCACAAAGGAAGGCATCACCCCAAAGCCTCCGCCGTAGCAGAGCAACACATAACACACCAACGCGCCGAACCACCACGGATTACTCGTGTTCATCAGCGCCACAAAGGCCACGACCTGCGTGCCCAGCAACCATCGAAACGTTGTCCGCTGCCCCAGACGATCGGACAGCCCGCCCCAGAACAATCGTCCGATCCCGTTGAACACGGAACTGACGGCGATTAACGTGGCACCGTGAGCCGCCACCGTGGCGGTAGCGGTTTGAGGGTGGGTTTTGTTCCATAAATCCTGAAACAATGGCGACTGGAATCCGATGATGGCAATTCCCGCCGTGATGTTGCAGAAGAACACGAGCCAGAGCAGCAAAAATTGCGGCGAAACCAACTGCGAAACCGCCGTTTCGCGCTCGACAACCGTCACGGTCGCATCCGGCGGATTGCGCAGGAAAACGGACGCGCCAAATCCAATCCCGCCGACCATCCATCCGATGCCGACAAACGTTTCCGACAACGTCCCTCGCGCCATCAACACCGGCGCGATGATCTTGCTCATCACCAGCGCGCCAAACCCAAACCCCATGACCACCATGCCGGTCGCCAACCCTTTCCGGTCGGGAAACCATTTTGCCACGGTCGCAATCGGCGTCACATATCCCAATCCCAACCCGATGCCGCCCACGACACCATGGCCAAGCCACAACAGGGGCAGCGATCGAACCCGCAATGCCGCCGCCGCCAGAAGATAACCGGTCCCGTACAACAGGCTGCCGATCATGGCCAGCCGTCGCGGACCCAGTTTCGGCAGGAGCATGCCGCCAGCGGCGGCCGCCATGCCGAGGCAACCGATGGCCAGGCTGAAAGCCCAGGCGACTTCGGTGTGACGCCACCCGCCGTTCTCCACCAGCGGTTTCTGGAAATAACTCCAGGCATACACCGAACCGAGGCAGACCTGCAGCAGCGTGCCGGCCAGGACAACAAGCCAGCGGTTCATCAGAACAGGCCGACGATTTCGCCGCGTTCGTTGATGTCAATAATTTCGGCGGCGGGCGTCTTGGGCAGGCCGGGCATGGTCATGATGTCGCCGAGTAACACGACCACAAAACCGGCGCCGGCGCTGAGTTTGATGTCGCGGATCGGCACGTCGAAGTTTTTCGGGCGACCCAGCAACAGCGGGTCGGTCGAGAGCGAGTATTGCGTCTTGGCCATGCAAACCGGCAGACGACCAAAACCGGCCGCCTCGAAGTCCTTGAATTTCTGGCGGACTTTGAGGTCGGCCATGATGTTGTCGGCGCCGTAAATGTTCTGGGCGATGGCGCGCACTTTGTTCCAAAGGCTCATCTCGTCGGTGTAGAGGAACTGAAAGCCGTCGCGGTGCGGTTTTTCGGCCAGCGCGATGACGGCACGGGCGAGGTCTTCGGCGCCGGCGCCGCCGCGCGCCCAGTGGTCGCAGCGGATGGCCTGAACGCCGAGCGTCTGGCAGTGGGTCTCGATGACGGCGATTTCCTCGTCGGTGTCGCTGGTGAAATGGTTGATGGCGACAACGACAGGGAGGTTGAACAGGCGGATGTTTTCGATGTGTTTTTCGAGGTTGGCAATGCCTTTTTCGACGGCGGCGGGATTCGGTTTGGCGAGGTCGGGTTTCGGGATACCGCCGTGGGATTTGAGGGCGCGGACGGTGACGACGATGACGACGGCGTCGGGATGCAGGCCGGCTTTGCGGCATTTGATGTTGAGGAATTTTTCCGCGCCGAGGTCGGCGCCGAAACCGGCTTCGGTGACGGTGTATTCGCCGAGGCGCAGGGCGAGTTTGGTGGCCAGAACGCTGTTGCAACCGTGGGCGATGTTGGCGAACGGGCCGCCGTGAACAAAGGCCGGGTTGCCTTCGAGGGTCTGGACGAGGTTCGGTTTGAGGGCGTCCTTGAGCAGGACGGTCATGGCGCCGTGCGCCTTGAGGTCGGCGGCGGTGACAGGTTTTTTGTCGCGGGTGTAGGCAACGATGATTTTGCCGAGGCGTTCGCGGAGTTCGTGCAGGGATTCGCTGAGGCAGAAGATAGCCATGACTTCGGAAGCGACCGTGATGTCGTAACCGGATTCGCGCGGGATACCGTTGGCAGAGCCGCCGAGGCCGATAACGATGTCGCGCAGGGCGCGGTCGTTCATGTCCACGACGCGCCGCCAGACGATGCGGTTGACATCAATGTTGAGGGCGTTGCCCTGGGTGAGATGGTTGTCGAGCATGGCGGCCAACAGGTTGTGCGCGGCGCCGATGGCGTGGAAATCGCCCGTGAAATGCAGATTGATGTCTTCCATCGGGATCACCTGCGCGTACCCGCCGCCGGCGGCGCCGCCTTTGATGCCGAAACAGGGGCCGAGCGAGGGTTCGCGCAGGCAGATGATGGCGCGTTTGCCGAGGCGGTTCAGGGCGTCGCCGAGTCCGACGGTGGCGGTGGTTTTGCCTTCGCCGGCGGGGGTCGGGTTGATGGCGGTAACGAGGATGAGTTTGCCGGTCGGCGCGTTGTCGAGCGAGTGATAGTAGTCGAGCGAGACCTTGGCTTTGTAGTGGCCGTAGTGTTCGAGGTGTTCGTCGGGAATACCCAGTTTGGCGGCGATTTCTCCGATGGGTTTGATTTTGGCGGCACGAGCGATTTCGATGTCGGACAATGGCATGAGGAAACTCCTTTCTAGACGTAAAATTCCTGGACCCGCATGATGACGTCGAAGCCTTCCAGTTTCAGGCAATCGGCGAGGCATTGCATGGCGGGATGATCGGGTGGGAGGATTTCGTATTTGCGTTTGACCGAGCCGATGATGTGGTCGAGGCCGAGCGGCATTGCCAGTGTCAGGAAGGCGCTTTCCAATGGGCCTTTGGTCGGCGAGCCGTCGGCGCGTTTCGGGGGCAACATCACGGTGAAATTGCTCAGCCCGACCGACATGTGGACACCGGTAAACCGCGGGTCATCGTGGATCATGCGAAGGGAGTCCATCAGGCGACGAAACTGTCCTTCGGAATCGGCGCCGATGGGAGAGATGCCGGGGTCAATGATGCAGTCGGCGGTGGCGATGCCGTGACGTTGGGCTTCGGCGAGCATTTGTTTGGCGGTCTCGAAGGTCTGTTCGGCCGTGTGATTGGGCTGGCCGCCGCCGTTTTCGTTGCGCTCGGTAACGAGCAGGATCGGCTTGAACGGCACGATTTTCTTCAACTCAAACATCGGCGTCCGCAGCGGCGAGATGGAGTTCAGGATGGGAATCCGACCGCCGGCGCGGGCGAGATCGTAGGCTTTCAGCGCGGCCTCGGCCATCGCCGGGTCGGGTGTGTCAATCGAGAGCGGTTTCGCCGTGACACTCTGGATGTGGCGGACCATCTCGGCGAGAAATTCCGGCGGGCGTTTGCCGACGTTGACATCAATGTAGGCGGCGCCGCCCTCGTCCTGCATTTGGGCGAGCGCTTTCAGGCCGGCGATGTCGCCGGTTTCGTAGAGTTTTTTGGTGGACGGGACGGAATCGTTGATGGTTTCGCCGATGAGGGTGAGGCCGGGCAGTGACATGGTTATTTCTCCTTGTGATCGTTGGGTTGCTGGGCGTGATGGTCGCGGCCCAGGTAGGTGTTGGCCCACGACGAGGTGCCTTTGAGTTGGGCGTTGTAAAAGATGGCGGGACCTTTGAGCATGTCCCTGGTTTCGTCGTAATGTTTCAGTCGGTCATAGGCGCGCGCCCAGATGCACGGTTTGTCGAGCATCTCGCACTGGCCGTCGGCGGAACCGCCGCAGGGACCGTTGCGGGCGTTTTTGGAACAGGAGACCATCGGGCAGAGATAACCGACATCGGGCAGGCTGCAATCCCCGCAATCTTTGCAGCCGAACCAGACGAATTTGGAGAGTTTCTCAATACCGTGCGCGGCGTTGGCCAGCGGACCAGGCCGTTGGTCGAGCCGGCGGTAAATTCGTTGCATGAACCGGTAACCGGGCGTGTTGGGCGTGAAAAATTTGTCGTGTACCCAGCGTGAAATGCGGTAGCTGAAGTCCACAGCCTCCGGCCGCATGGCAAGCCGGGGATTGATCCGGTTCGGGTCGCCGAGGCCGGTTTGCGGGTCCTGCTCGAACAGGTAAAACTCGTCGGGCTGCGGGAACTGGATTTCCCTGGCAAACGTTTTCCAGTCGGTCTCGCCGAATTGTTGGGATCGTTCGATGATCTCGAAGAACGTTTCCGCTTTCGCGATGCCGCCGAGATAGCCGCCGGTGAAACCGAGTCCCTTGAAGACGGCGAGTTGTTTGGCGGCAAGGTCGAGGAAAAAGGCGCGACCTTTGTCCGGGCCGGCGGCGTATTTGTTGGCCAGTTCCAGCAGTTTGGCGCTGACGACGCAGCCGGCGATTTTGTTTTGGTGAAACATCTCGGCGACGGTGCGGTTCAGGAGATAGACGTTGCCGATGAGGGGGATTTGGATGTTGTGGGCTGCCAGCAGCAGTTTGACCTCGTAAAACTTCCGCATGTCATAGCCGAGTTGGGTGATGATGAATCGCGCGCCGCAGGCGATTTTGCGGAGCAGCTTGAAATACTGCGGCATCAACTCGTTCTCGTGGCGTTTGAACGGCGAGACGCAGGCCCCGATGAAGAAATCGGTCTTCGGCAACGTGACGGTTTCGCCTTTTCGGCCCGGCACGGCAAGACCGTCGTTCATCGCTTTGAGCAGGGCAATCAGGCTGACCGAATCGAGGTCGAACACCGGGCTGGCCAGGCCACCGTAGCCGCTGCGCGGGTAATCGCCGGTCATGGCGAGGACGTTGGTGAAACCGTCCGATGCCAACCGCCAGGCGGCGGCTTCGAGGGCGTTGCGGTTGCGGTCCTTGCAGGTGAGATGGACGATGATGTGCGCGCCGCGTCCGGCCAACGCACGAGCCAGTGTGTCGGGCGGCAACATGACGTTGCCGCCGGGACTGTCGGTAATGGAGACCCAGGTGATGCGCGGGTCGCTGGCCAGCGTCCGGCCGAGCTCGACGAACCTGGCTGGCTCGGCAGGAAAGGCGAACCCGCGGGTGGTCACCAGTTCCGCGCCGTAACAAAACTGGCCGCTGCCGAACGCCTCGCGCAATGTGGGGGCTGTGTTCATGTGGTCGGGCTGTAACGACACGCCGGGCCGGTGGTTTTTGTGCTGTTTTTGGTTGTGTTTCTAACGGGCGATTCAGGCGGCGACGAGTTGTCTGGCCACGTCCACCGCGCTGGCGGCGTCGGGCGCATAGCCGTCGGCGCCGATTTCGTTGGCAAACTCCTGGGTGATGGGGGCGCCGCCGATGATGACCTTGACGGTGTGGAGGCCGGCTTTTTTGATGGCTTCGATGGTTGTTTTCATGGCCGGCATTGTGGTGGTCAGCAGCGCGGACAAACCGACAAGCTGGGCGTTGTGCTCCTTGGCGGCGGCGGCGAATTTTTCCGGTGGAACATTGGTGCCGAGGTCAATGACGCCAAAGTTGGCGCCTTTCCACATCATGGCGACGAGATTTTTACCGATGTCGTGGAGGTCGCCCTGGACGGTGCCGATGATGGCGGTGAATTTTGGTTTGATACCCGCCTGGACGAGCAACGGCTCCAGAATGGCCATGGCCTCTTTCATGGCGCGGGCGGCGATGAGCATTTCCGGAACGAAGATCTGGTTGTTTTTGAATTTCTCGCCCACTTCGGCCATACCGGGGACAAGCCCTTTTTCAACAATGTCCAGCGGTTTCATGCCAGCGGCGAGCAATGTTTTGGTAATCTCCACGGCCTCTTTGCGGTTGCCTTTCACGACGGCCGCGCTCAATGTGTTCAGGTCGCTCATCGGTGTCTCCTTCCTTAAAACAGGCGGCAGAATAACGGTTTCTCTGGTTCTTGACAATGCCCAAGATTGGCAGATACTTGCCTGCTATTGACCTGCCATGAACCTCAATCCGATGGACAATTTGCTGGTTGGCAGCGCTGGTATCGCCGCTTATCCTCCAGGCGCAACTTTCGGTCCCAGACTACTTTACGATTTTCAGTTCCTCTGGATTATCGAGGGAAAAATCACTGCCAACTTCGATCAGCAGAAGATTTTTGCCATGCCTGACACTGTCCTATTGGGCCGACCCGGTATGACCGATCACTATGACTGGGATCGAGAACGGCGAACCATTCTTGCGTATCTGCATTTCAGTTTCGACTACTCGGCACCCGAGTGGCCGCCGCTGGCCCAATGGCCGTTGTCACGGCAAATGACGGCCAACGACATTCTACGTCCTCTGTTTCGGTATGCCGTTGGCCTCGCCCAGTCCAGCCTACCCGAACGCGACCAGCTTCTGGAATCCACGGTCACCTTGATGCTCCACGCTTTCCTTTCCGGCCAAACGGCGGTAGCGCCGGAGCCGTTCGGGAAACTGCCGGCGGCGGTGGAAAAAGCGTTGACCGCGATTCGCCGGGCACTGGCGCAGGATCCGCCTGCGCCGATCACGTTGGAGGAACTGGCCCGAATGTCGCATGTGACGGCGGAACATCTCTGTCGGCTGTTCCGCCGGCATTTGAACCTCGGCCCGCTCGAATGCGCCGGGCTGGCCCGGTTGGAACGGGCGGCGTCGTTGCTGGTGCGCTCCAACCTGGCAGTCCGGGAAATCGCCGATGCCACCGGTTTTGTCTCGCCGTATCATTTCTCCAACAAATTCAAGCGGGTGTACGGCGTCTCGCCGCGCGATTACCGTCGCTCGATGCGGGCCGGATTCCTCATTGCGGGCAACCCGATCATTCAACGGCTCCAGCTTCATGTACCGGAAACCCAACCTTGATTTCGTCCTCTCGCCGGCTAGAGTAACGGCCACGTCATGAACGGGAAAATCGCCGTCATCACCTGCGCCGTGCTCGAAATCGAGCTGGCGCATTTCGCCCGCGAATTCCCCAACGTCATTCACATCGAGATCCTTCAACAAGGGCTTCACAACGAACCGGACAGGCTCCGTCGCGAGTTGCAGGCGGCCATTGACCGCGTCGAGGCGAACACCGATGCCGACGTGATCGTACTTGGCTACGGCCTGTGCAGCCGCGGCACCGAAGGGGTCACAACGCGGCGGTGTCGGCTGGTAATCGCGCGGGCACACGATTGCATCACGCATCTGCTCGGCAGCAAGGAACGATACGCCGCCTACGTCGCCGCGCATCCCGGCACCTACTGGTACAGTCCCGGCTGGAACCGATACGGGCGCCCTCCCGGACGCGAACTTTGCGAGGAACTACAACGCCTCTACACCGAGAAGTTTGGCGCCGACAACGCGCAATACCTGATGGAAACCGAGCACGCCTGGATGAAAAATTACCGCCGCGCCGCTTTTGTCCATCTCGGCGTGGGCGATCTCGCGGGCGAATGGCGGCGCACTCAAGAATGCGCGGCATGGCTTGGCTGGGAGTGCGATTTCCAATGCGGTGACCCGTCGCTGTTGCGGGCGTTGCTCGGAGGACCGTGGGACAACGACCGGTTCCTCGTCCTCAACCCCGGCGAAACCTTTCGCATGACCGCGGATGAACGTGTCATTGAAAAAGCCAGTCACTCTTGAAGTCGAATCGCCCAAGGGCGCCACGACCCTCACCGTCGCCACGCACATGTCGCTCAGCGACCTGTTGCGGCGTCATCACCTGCCGCTCAACATCCGTTGCGGCCAGCGCGGCCTCTGCAATGGATGCCAGGTGGACCTGCTCCGGGGCGATGCCGTCCACCTCCGCACCGGCGCGCGTGTCAGCGCTCCCGCCTCGATTCGCGCGTGCGAACACCGGCTCGACAGCGACGCCGCCATCCGCATCCCCGCCCGTTCCCTGCTGGCCCACAAACCGCAGGTGGTCAGTGAGTTCCGCCTCAACGTGCCGCGCGCCCACGATCCGCTCTGCCGCACCGGCCTCGGCGCGGCGGTGGACATCGGGACAACCACCGTGGCGTTGGCGCTCGTGGACCTGCGCGACGGCAGGATGATCGGACACGCCGCCGATTTCAACAAGCAGATGAACCTCGGCGACGACGTCGCCACCCGCATTGCCCTCTGCGCCGCCAACCCGACAATGCTCGCGCAGTTCCACCACGCGCTTATCCAGGAGACCCTTTTGCCGATGCTCGGCGAACGAGCGCGACAACTGGCCTGCCTCAGCGTCACCGGCAACACCACCATGCTACACCTGTTCGCCGGAGTGGACCCGACGCCAATGGGCGCCTACCCGTTCCGGCCGGTCTTCCTCGAACACCGGGTCCTGAAACTACCGGAGTTTGGCGAGGCCGAGATTCATTTGTTACCGAGCGCCGCCGCTTACATCGGCTCGGACATCACCGCCGGCATCCTCGCCAGCGGACTGGCTTACGACGACGGACCGAGTCTGCTGGTGGACGTCGGCACCAACGGCGAAATCATCCTCAAATCCGCCGGCGAACTTCTCGGTTGCGCCACCGCTGCCGGACCGGCCTTTGAGGGCGCGGGACTGACCCATGGTGTCCGCGCCGCCGAAGGCGCAATCCAACGAATCCAACTCGATCCGCTTCGCCTGGATGTCATTGGCGAAACGACGCCGATTGGCATTTGCGGCTCGGCGTATGTGGATTTTCTGGCCGAAGGACGGCGCACGGGTTTGTTGAACGAACGCGGCCGGTTTCGAGTCGGAACCGATTTTCGTCTTACCCCGTCTCTGGTCATCACCGAGACCGACATCGCCCATCTGCTCCAATCCAAGGCGGCCATTGGCGCGGGCATCCAGACGCTGTTGGCCCGTGCCCGATTGGCGACATCGGACATTCGCCACGTTTATCTGGCGGGCGGATTCGGTCTGCACATCCACGTCGCCAACGCCATTGCCTGCGGCCTATTGCCTGGTTTCCAGCCCGAACAAGTGCGCGTCGTCGGCAACACCTCGCTGGCCGGCGCGTATTTGACGTTGCTGGACCGCGGGGCACTGGAAGAGATTGAGCAACTTGCCCGGCAAATCGAAATGGTCGAGTTGAATCTCGACCCTGACTTTGAATCCCGCTACATAGACAATTTGAGTCTGCCGGGCTGAAGTTTGCGTCGGATGCAATCGCGTGGTACGCTTGAGACGAAAGGAGGCGTTTATGAAATGGTTTCTGACCGTTGTATGTGCAGGCATATTGACCGCGGGTTTCTGGTGCGGGTGCGGGAGTAAAAAGGAAGAACCGCCCTCCACAACACCAGCTCCGGTCAAAACATCTCCTGCTCTCCCCGCCACAACCTCAACCCCATCACCCACTCCAACGGCTCCGTCCGCGCCAACAGTGCAACAAACAGTGGCCGATATCCAAGCTGACATCAACAAGGCTTTGGCATTGGCAAAAGAGGGCAAGTACACCGAGGCTCTGGCAGAACTTCAACAGTTGGCCACCAAAACCAACCTGACCAGTGACCAAAAGAAAAGCATTGAGGACGCCATCGCGCAGATCAAACAATGGGCTGCCGAAGCCGTGACAAAATCTGTCACAGAGAAAGCACCGGTTACCCTTCCCAAGTCGCTCCCATTGAAGTAGGCAAATCCGCTTGGCAAACCGCTTCGAATTCTTCGATCACACCGCCGATATCGGTGTCCGCGTGCACGGCGCCACGTTGGAGGAGTTGTTCCGTCATGCGGCGGCGGCTCTGTACGAGGTGATGGGAGAATGGAAAAAGTCGGCTCCCACAAAGCAGAAGTCGGTGGTTCTGGAGGCGGGATCGGTGGAGGATTTGCTGCATGACTGGTTGGCGGAGTTGCTCTTCGAGTTTTCGGCACGAGGCGTGGTGTACGATGAATTGGAGATCTCAGAGTTGAGCCCTTGTTGCTTGAAAGCCACGTTGCGGGGCGGACCGGTGGACTGGGAAAAGTCGGAACCGCGCGCGGAGGTGAAGGCGATAACGTATCATCAACTGGGCGTCGAACAACGCTCGGACGGCTCGTGGGAAGCCACGGTGATCTTCGACGTTTAGTACACGTCCTCGATCTGGTCTTCTTCTTTTTTCTCCGCGGCAGGTGCTTCGCCCGCCTTGATTTCGCCGGCGCGGGCTTCTTCCTCTTCCTTGTGGGCGTAGTAGTAACCGCGTGAGTAGTAGCTGTAGTAGTACGGATAATAATGATAGTAGCCGACGCGGCCGGGTTCGAGGTTGTTGAGGATGAAGCCGAACAGTTTGGCGCCGCGGCTGACCGCGGTCATTTTGGCGACACGGACATAACGACGCGAGGTGCGGCCCGCCCAGATGACAAACAGCGAGCCGTCGCAGGCAGCGCCGAGAATGGCTGCATCCGCAATCCCCATAATGGGCGGGCTGTCCACGATGATGCGATCGTAATGCTGGCGCGCCCAGTCCATCAGTTCCTTGAGGCGCCAACTCAGAAGCATTTCCGCCGGATTGGCCGGATAAGCGCCGCTGGTAATGACGTCCAGTTTCGGGATGTTGGTGTGACGAACAACCTCTTCGGGCGTGGCTTCACCGAGCAGAACGTCGGAAAGCCCCTTGTCGCGTTCGAGGCCGAAGTATTTGTGGATTTCGCCGCGTCGCAGGTCGGCATCGAGCAGGAGAGTGCGCTCCTCGATCTGGGCAAACCCGATGGCGAGGTTGACACAGGTGGTGGTTTTACCTTCGCGGGGTACAGCACTGGTCAACAACAGGGAACGCAATTTTTCGCGCGGGATGGAAAAGATGATGGCGGAACGAACGACCCGATAGGCTTCGGCGACACCGCCCTGTTGTTTGACGCGGTCGAGACGATGGGCCGTGAGGTCGTCGGGACTCCATTGCGCGGCGGGAATCATGCCGAGGAACGGAAGCTGGAGGTCGCGCTCGACTTCCTCGGCCAGTTTGATGGAATCGTCTATGTACTCCACAAAGAAGGCCAGGGCCAGGCCGAGACCGATTCCGAGAAAGGCGGCCACCATGAGTCCCTTGGTTTTCTTGGGGTAAACCGGTTGAGGCTCGACAATGGCAGGTTCGAGCACGGAAATGTTGCGGTAGCGGAATCCCTGGCGAACATCGAGGGTGGTGATTTGGTTCAGCAGGGCGCGATGCTGGGAACGGAGACGTTCGAGGTCTTCGCTCAGGATGGTTCCGCCCATCAATTCACGGGTTTTCTGCTGAACCTCGTTGTCGGCAAGACGCAAATTTTTTTCGGTCTCGGCGAGCTGCTGTTCCAAAAAGGCCACTTCGGAACGCTGAATATCGCGCGCCAGTCGAACCTGGTATTGGATGTTGTCCTTGACTTCGTTCAGTTCCTTTTGGACGGCCTGCACGGCAGGATGCTTCGGCTTGCAAATGGTCAACAGTTCACTCAATCGCGCTTCCAGTTTCGTGCGGCGTCGCTCCAGTTCCATGAGATTTTTGACGATGGTATCGTTCATGACAGGCGCCGCTTGGAGCACGGCGCCATAGACGGAGGCGCCGTCGCCGACGGTGGTTTTTTCCGGGACGGGCGCGGCCTGGTTTTGGCCGGCAAGCTGAAGCCCGGCAATAGCGACTTCACCGGTCCGCGTGCCGGGGGCGGGAACGGGCGTCGTCGGAGGCGTTGCCGTGGTTTCGGTGGCGGGCGCGGCGGGGGGTTGATTGACAAGCGCGATAAACGCGCTGGTATCGGATTTCTCGAGAGCGGCTTCCTTAGCTTTTGCCAGTTCGAGAGCGTGGCGCAATTTGACGTACGAATTGAGTTGGAGGGAATAAAGTTGTTTCCATGAGGCGGCGGTGTCCTGCAAGACCGGCAGGTTGTGTTCCTTGGCATAGGTCAGATAGCGGTCTTGGGCGGCTTTGACCTCCTGGGAAAGGCGGTTGACCTCGCGGGTGAGCATCAGCAGGGCGGATTCTGCCGAGCGGGCGCGTTCCTCGTCACGGAACAGCAGGTATTCCTGTGCCAGGGCATTGGCGAAATCGCGCGCAAACTCGCGGGAGGGGCTGTCCACACTGATCAGAATGATGTCGGAACCGCTGACAGCGGAGACCTTGAGGTTTACCAGATTTTCCCGGATTTCATCCGGGGTTTTCTTCATGCGCTGTTGAACCCGGCGCAACATGGTCTGACTTTGCATGATGTTGAGCTGGGTGGCAAAGAAGGTCCGGGCTTGTTCCACCACCACCTCGGCGGTGGGCAAGGAACCGGCAGTGGTGACCAGGAGACGAGCGTTGGCGCGATAGATCGGCTGTCGCGTGAAAAGAAAGACCGTGGCACCCGCCATGCTCAGTAGAAAACAAACCAGAATCAACCACTTGCGTTTCAGCAGAACCGCCAGGTACTCCTTGATGTCCACAGCTTCGGGACGCGCTTCGGCGGGAGTTTGATTGAACATGGTGCTACCTCGTTGTGACTGGGATGCGCGACATTAAAAATTGATCCACTTCTCCGGCACGATGATCCAGTCGCCATTCTCGATGGGAATGTCCTTTTCGAACTCGCCGCGTTTCATGATCCGATCCACGTTTACCCGCGTCTCAAACTTCTTACCCGAACTGTCATAACGAAGAATCCTCACCTGGGCGCCATTTCCAAAAGTGGATATTCCACCCGCGGCAATGATTACCTTTGTCAGAGTGAACACCTGATCGCGGGGCAACATCAAAGGCCCCGGACGACCAACGTTGCCTAGCACATACACCACTCCCCCACCTCCACCGCCCACGTTCACGGCTCCAGGCGGCGCGGATGCCCCTGCCGGCGCCGCCTCAATTGTCACCGTTACAGTGGCTTTTTGCAGAAAATCTCGCTCCAACGACATTTTGATCTTCTTGGCCAGTTCATCAGGCGTCAACCCCGTCACCATCGTGCGACCCATCCCCAAAATGTCCACATTCCCCGATACCGGCACCATGTACTGACGATTCCAACTGGCATCCTCCGCCACCACTACCTGGATCAACATTCCCGGCGCAATCAATGCCGGCCCAACCGCCTCCTGCGGCGCCTCATTGGTACCAACAGCCGCCGCGGGCGGCGTAGAAAATTTCCGCACAAACTCCTGGTTGGAAAGCACAATGGAAGTCGTTCCCGACTGGCAACCGGCCGCAAGGAGAATCAAGCACAACAAAACAAAACATCTTTGCATAGGCATGGCATCATACGCATCCAACGGCTCACGGTCAAGCGACCCCTTCCCCGAAAAAAACGCTTTTTCTTTCGGCGAGTTTGCATTCCCTCCACGCCTCACTATAATCCGCCCGCATGTCTGCCACCCACGAACATCACCAACAACTCCGTACCCTGCTCGCCCAGGGACAACTGGATGACGCCCAGTTCCGCTGGCTGGAACTCTCCGAGCAGTTTGCCAACCAACCCGATTTCCTCCTCGAACTGGTCAAGGAATTTGCCGACGCCGGCCATCCACGCATCGCCGCCGAATTGGTCGCCCTGATCATTCCCCATCTCAAAGCCGCCTGCAAACACCACGAATGGCTTTACGCCCTCAAACTCCGCGCCGCCGCAAACCCCAAAGAAAAACCTCTTCGGGCCGAACTCGCCGAAGCCTATACCGCCATCCATTCCACCGACCCACGCCTCAAAGCCATCCTCGCCGTTGCCGCCCTCGACAATGATGCCACTCCTCTGCCCGAAGCCATTGCCAAAATTGACACCCTTCTGGCTCTCGCCCCAGGCACCTATTGCCACCAGAAAAGCTGGGGATTCGGCCGCGTGAAAAGTTTCGACACCACCCTCGGCCGTCTCATCATCGCCTTTCCACACAATCCCGATCACGCCTTCCAACTCGCTTACGCCAGCGAAAGCCTCACCCCCATCAGCCCCGATCACATCGAAGTCCGTAAACAAACTGATCTCCCAGCCCTCCAACAACTTGCCACCAACGATCCGCTGGCATTACTTCGCCTCACCCTCGTCAGTTACGGGCACGCCGTTTCACCCGAACGCCTCGAAAGCATCCTCACCCCCGACATCATCCTTCCGACAAACTGGAAAAAATGGTGGGATAACACCAAACGCCTCGCCAAACGAGACCCGCACTTCGACGTTCCCGCCAAAAAGACCGATCCCATTACGTTGCGCACCGCCCCCGTCTCCCAACAGGAAGAATTGCTCGACAACTTCCGCACAGCTCCAAGCCTTACCCAAAAAACAGAAATCGCCCGACAATTCCTGCGGATCGCCGACGAAATCGCCGACCCCACACTCGCCCTACAGGAATTGCAGGACGGCCTTCTCGCCTCACTGGCCGCTACACGCCCCGACCTTCATGCCGCCCGCCTCGAAGCCGCCTTCCTCCTCGAAGACATGCATGCCGCAGGCACCCTTGTTACCGACGAACTTCGCCGCGCCACCAACCTCCCCGCCCTGCTCGACGAACTCAGTGCCGCCTCCGAAAAACGCGCCATCGCCACCCTCAAAACACAGGCGCCCGACCGTCTCTTGGCCTGCATAAACCAGTTACCCGCCAAAACACTCGACCAGATCGCCGACATCTTGGAACCCGCCGCCCCCCAAATCCTCCAAAATGTCCAAAACCATGCCGCCAGCGCCGAACTCCTCGCATGGATCTGTCGCAACCGCTCCACCACCCCCTGGCTTCAATCCCTCTCCGGCGCCTCCCTCATCCAAGCCATCCTCAGCGCCATGGAAACCGCCAACGCCCGCTCCGCCGGTAAACTCTACGACCTCCTCCTCAAAGACGAAACCCTACTCGTGGACCTTCTCGCCAACGAACCTACCGAAACCATCCGCGACATCGCTCGACGCCTCCTGGCCAGCCCTGCCTTCGAAGAACTCGACCGCCGCCTCCTCATGGCTCGCCTCGTAAAAGAATTCCCCTTCGTGCAGGAATTCCTCGTCACCCGCACCGCCAAACCACAACCCCTCATCGTCTCCTGGCCCAGCCTTCGCCGCCGCCAAGCTGAACTCGACGACCTCATCCAAAAGAAAATCCCGCAAAACAGCAAAGAAATCGCACACGCCCGCAGCTACGGCGACCTCCGCGAAAACTTCGAATACAAGGCCGCCAAAGACATGCAAAAAGTCCTCATGCGACGCCGTGCCGAGCTGGAACTGCTCCTCATCCGCGCCCAGGGCACCGATTTCTCCGACGCCAAAACCGACACCGTCAACATCGGCACCAGCGTCACCGTCACCGACCTCGCCACCGGCCAATCCGCCACCTATCACATCCTCGGCGCCTGGGATAGTGACACCTCCCGCAACATCATCAGTTACCCCGCCGCGCTCGCCCAAACGCTGCTCAACAAACGTGTCGGCGATATCGTCAACGCCAACAACGAAACCGGCACGGTCAACCTGCGCATCGAACGCATCGAAAAGGTCCCCGCCGAAATCCTACAATCTCTGTAAAGTTTTCCTCTCTTTTCCCCTTCTTCCTTTCACCATGATAATGCTACCGCTGTAGCATTATTGTGGTCATTGACGCAGAAACCAGCCGGGAACACTGTGATAGCCGAATGGCAGAGAAAACGACAACAGGGTGTCCCCGCAAGACGGCTCAGTCCATCGGCACGGGAGCGCGAAGACGTTTTTTCTCGGCCTGATGAGCCTTGTCGGCAAGCATCCGTTCTCTGGCTCGACGCGACCGCCGCCGTTTCTGGCGGCGAATTTTCTCAATCCGCGCCTGCTCGGCTGCAACAAAGCCTTTCTGCATTCGCTCGATCTTGTCGAGCAACATCCGCCGCGCCAGGAACCGGTTCAACCCCTGTTGTCGCGCGCTCTGGCATTTGACGCGTATCCCTGTGGGCCGGTGCACCAATATGACGCAAGTGGCGGTCTTGTTGACGTTCTGGCCGCCATGGCCGCTGGAACGAACAAACATCTCCTCAAGATCGGCCTCGCGCACGCCAAGCGCGGTCATGCGTTGCGCAAGTTGCGCCTGTTTCTCGAACGAAACGGGAAACGAATTCATGCGCCTAAAGTAGAGTATTTGAAAGAAGACGGCAATTCACAGGGCGAGCTTTTTGATTTGCTTGCTACCGCGCTTGAAGATGGCATAATAGTTGTCGCGCGCTCAGCGCGCGGCAAGACGGAAAAGCCCCGTAGGGTTGCGATTTTCCGTGTTGTGCATGTTGTGGTTTTGCAACAAGGTGTGCCCGTAGCTCAATTGGATAGAGCGTTGGCCTCCGGAGCCAAAGGTTGTGGGTTCAACTCCCGCCGGGCATACCAGTTTCTGATACCGGCGTGGGCACGTTGTTGGGTTCAACGTTTTTTGGCGTTTCGCGTTCCAGAATCTCTTCGGCCAACTGCCGATACGCCCATGCCGCGTACGAGCCGCCGTCGTATTTGGTAATCGGTTTGCCGAAGCTGGGTGCTTCGGCCAGACGCACCGTGCGCGGGATGGCCATTTTGTAGAGTTTCGGTCCGAAATGTTTTTTTACCTCAGCCAGCACTTGTTGGGCGAGGTTGGTCCGGCCGTCGTACATGGTCATGACGATGCCGCTCAGTTCCAGGCCGGGATTGGCGCCGCTGTCGCGGATTTGCTGGATGACCCGCATGATGACGGCGAGCCCTTCGAGGGCGAAATACTCGCATTGGATCGGCACGATCACCCGGTCTGCTGCGCCCAGAGCGTTCATGGTCAAGATGCCGAGCGAGGGTGGGCAATCCACCAGGATGAAATCGAACTGGTTGGAGTCGTGAATCGGTTGGAGCGCCAGTCGGAAACGGTGCAGATAGTTTTCTGTGCGCGCCACGTCCACCTCGGCCACGGCGAGGTCCACCTCGCTGGGGATAACGCTGAGGTTTTCGAATGCGGTAGGTTGGATGGAAGAGGCAAGTGCAGCGTCGCCGAGCAGGGCCTGGTACACGCTGCCGCCTTCGAGTTTTTGGAGGCCGAGCGCGCTGGTGGCGTTGGCCTGCGGATCGAGGTCCACCAACAGGGTGCGTTTTCCGCTCTCGGCGAAACAGGCGGCGATGCTGACCGCCGTGGTGGTCTTTCCGACGCCGCCCTTCTGGTTGGCAAACACTATCGTCCGCGTGCTCATGGCCGCCGGTTATAACGAATCGGGCTGTCACCCGCAACGTCAAAGACGGCGCGTTGGGAGGGCGATTGGAATTGATTTCATGCGTTTCGGTCAATAGCCTGTAAGGGGATGAAGTTTTTTTCGTTGGCCAATTTCTACCGGGGACGGCGGCACGGTTCGCGTCTGTCGCCGCCGTGTTTTTTGTTTCTTGATGTGAATCAGCGCTGCAACCTGCGGTGTCAGCATTGTATTTACTGGAAACAAACCGTTCCGTCCGGTTTTGTGCCGCTGAGCGAACAGCGTCGGCGGGAAATCATCGGTGAGTTTGCCGGCATGAATCCGCGCGGGGCGGTCGTGATCTGTGGCGGGGAAAGCCTGCTTGATCCGAAAGATTATTTTGCCGTAACCCGACAATGTCTGGCAGAGGGTCTGCGTTGTTTGTCCGTTATCAACGGCACTTGTGTGCGCGATGCCGGGATGGCCGACCTCCTGATCGGGGAAGGACCGTCCGAAATCACCGTGTCGCTGGACGATCATCGCCCCGACCGCCACGATGAATATCGCGGAGTCAAAGGTTCCTTTGCCCTGGCGGTCAACGCGGTGCGGTTGTTGCGGGAAGCCCGCGAACGAAATCCGTCACGCGGTACCCGCCTGTATGTCATGGGATTGATTCACGAAGGCAACTACCGTGAGTTGGATGCTTTTTACGACTTTGTGCTCAACGAACTGCGCGCCGACAAATTGAAGTTGAACTTTCTCCAGCCAACATTCGGTCTGGAGGGCGGCGCGGACGAATTCTTTGCGCGATATTACATCCGCGATCCCGAATCGCTCCTGGCGATTCTGAAAGCCTGCGACGAGAAATACCGCTTGCGATTTAATCCCGCCTGGCTGCGGACGGTGGAGATATATGCTCGATCCATCAACGAAGACAGCGCCCGACGCGGCTGGGCCAATGCGGAGGCCACCGCCGAGCCGATTTGCAATAGCTATGAGCGCAATATCATGGTGGACCTCGAAGGCAACGCTCGTCTCTGTTTCGCTCGTTCGTTCCCCCACGTACCCTTGCGACGACCGGGCGACCTGCGCCGTTTCTGGTACGAAGAATCCGGGCCGATCCGCCAGAAAATGAAACATTGCCGCCGCCCGTGCGGCATCAGCCACAGTGTGCGCCGCGAACCAGCGACCCTGCCGGGCGCCGCGCTATGAAATCCGGGCCGGGCGTTGCAGCCAGGCCCCGAGTTGGCGGCGCACAAAACGCAAGCTGTCCCGCGGCACATGCCGCCACCGGCCATCAAATAACACGGGCGAACAACAGCACTGAAACTCCGCGCCGCTCAATCCGCCCCTTCCCAGCCGCGCAATTTCCGAGACAAACTCTTCCCGCTGCGCAAACGCGTTCGGCTGAAGCACCAGGATCGGCAACGTGCCCCTCCAACTCGGGTATTCCCCGCGCTTGGAGTACCAATGATCCACGCAAAACCGGATCCCTTCCCGCCGCCATCGTTCCACCATGGCCGCCGCCCCTTCGCGGGTCAGATAATAGGCCGACGCCAGTTTGGTGTCATCCAGCGTGTAGGCAATGACGCCCCGCCCTTCCGACAGCAGACGGCGGCGTCTCTTCCACAAATGCCGCGCCGAGCTTTGCAACAGGACCACCTCGCCGGGCCGGGTTTGCCGTGCCACCTCACCCAACACCGACGCCGAACACCAGGGCAACATCATCACGTCATCCTCGAACACAAACGCGCCACGGGCGTTTCCGTCCAGTAGTCGCTTCCAGACGGCCAGGTGCGACAGATAACAGGCTCGTTCCCCGCGCGTCAGCGGTCCCGGTTCCTCTGCCAGCTCCTGTCCATCCACCGCATCCACAAACTCGAAACAGACACCCTTCTCCCGCAGATGCTCGACAATCCAGCGTCGCCGCGCCGCGGATCGCGGCAGGCTGATGACGTACACCGGAGAGTCAAGCAGACCGGAGCTGGCCGATTTCATCAGCCCGATATTTATCGGCACCACCGTTGCCGTCAAGTTTCGCGCTCGCTCCGCGCAGCGGAAAACGGCTGGAAGAGCGCGCGGCAAACTGCTACGGTGGCGGACATGGAACTCATTGGCATTCTCGTCGGACTGGTGGTGGTGGCGCTTCTGATTGTTCTTCTGATCCGCACGCGCCCCAAACCGGCGCCGCCGGACCAGTCGCTGTTGATGATGCAGCAACAGCTCAACGCCCTCCAGCAACGGCTCGACGCCTTTGGCGAGAACGTTCAGAACACATTGCGAGATTCCACCGACAAAATGAACACCCGCCTCGACAACGCCGCCAAGGTGGTCGGAGACCTGCGGGAAAAAGTCGGCCAGATTCATGAGATCGGACGCGCCGCGGCGGAACTGGTCAACATCATGCGTGCGCCGAAACTGCGCGGCGGCATGGGCGAATTGTTCCTTGGCGATCTGTTGGCGCAGATTCTGCCGCCCGAACATTACCGGCTCCAGTACCCGTTCAAGAGCGGCGAGAAAGTGGACGCCGCCATCCGCATCGGCGAGCGGCTGGTGCCGGTGGACGCGAAGTTTCCGTACGAAAATTTCCGACGGGTCATCGAGGCGGCGACCGAGGCCGAGCGGGTGGCGGCGCGCAAACAGTTCCTGCGCGACGTAAAGAAACATGTGGACGCGATTGCGACGAAGTACATTCTGCCGGACGAGGGGACGTATGATTTTGCGCTGATGTACGTGCCGGCGGAGAACGTCTATTACGAAACGATCCTCAAAGACGAGGCGGGCGAAGAACATCCGCTCCTCGGATACGCGCTGACCCGGCGGGTTATCCCGGTCTCGCCGAACAGTTTTTACGCCTATCTCCAGACGATTCTGCTGGGATTGCGGGGGCTGAAGGTGGAACAGCAGGCGCAGGAAATCCTCGCCGCGCTCCAGCGGTTGCGGGGCGATTTTGACCGGCTTTCAGAGGGTTTTCGTCTTCTCGGCAAACACCTCACCAACGCCACGGGCGCCTATGCCGACACGGAGAAAACGCTCACCAAACTCGACGCGAAACTGACGCAGATCGAGCAACCGCAGTCGCAAAAGCAACTGCCATGAACCAACTCTACCACCAACTGGGCGTGTCGCTGTTGCTGGGGCTGCTGGTCGGGCTGCAACGAGAACGAACGGAACGCTCTGTGGCGGGGATTCGGACGTTTCCGCTGATCACGCTGTCGGGAACAATGTGCGCGTGGTTGGGACGGCAGTTCGGAGGCTGGATCGTGGCGGCGGGGCTGCTCGGCGTGGCGGCGTTGTTTGTGGTGGCGCACCTGGCGCGGGCCAAAGGCAGCGATGCGGATTATGGCCTAACGACGGAAATGGCGGGGGTGTTGATGTACGGGATCGGCGCGTTTCTGGTGGTCGGCTCGATGAGCGTGGCGGTGGTGTGCGGTGGCGCGGTGGCGGTGTTGTTGCAATGGAAAAAGCCGCTGCACCGGTTCGCGTCGGGGTTGGAGGAGAACGACATTGCGGCGATTATGCAGTTTGTGCTGGTCACACTGGTGATCCTGCCGGTGGTGCCCAACCGGGTGTACGGGCCGCTGGGGGTGCTGAACCCGTTCAAAATCTGGCTGATGGTGGTGCTGATTGTCGGCATCAGCCTCAGCGGGTACGTGACATACAAACTGTTTGGCGCGCGCGCCGGTGTGTTGCTCGGCGGAGTGCTGGGCGGGCTGGCGTCGAGCACGGCCACAACGGTCAGTTATGCGCGTCTCAGTCGGGAAACCCGCGGCGAGAGCGCAGGGATGGCAGCGCTGGTGATCCTGTTGGCGTCGGCGGTAATGTACGGCCGATTGTTGGTGGCGCTGGCGGTGGTGGTGCCGGGGCATTTTCTGGTCCTGGCCGGACCGTTGGCGGTGATGATGGCGGTGTGCGTGCTGGTGGCGGGAGGGTCGTATCGCCAGGCCACCACGGGCAAAATTCCAATGGCCAAACACACCAACCCGGCCGAGTTGAAATCGGCCCTGGTGTTTGGGGCGTTGTTCGCGGCCATTCTGTTTGCCGTTGCGGTGGCCAAACAACACCTCGGCCAACGAGGCTTGTATGCCGTCGCCGCCGTGTCCGGGTTGACCGATGTGGATGCCATCAGCCTGTCCACGGCGCAACTGGTGGGCGACCGCCAGGTTTCGGCCCTGCTCGGCTGGCGGTTGATTTTGCTGGCGACGCTGGCGAACTTTGTCTTCAAAGCGGGCGTGGTCGCCGTGCTGGGCGAGCGACGGTTGTGGCGTCAGATCGTGACGCGGTTCGGCCTGGTGACATTGGCCGGGCTGGCGCTTCTCTGGTTGTGGCCGTGAACCGGTGGGCGCTCATCCTTCTGTGGCTGGCGATGACCGCGGCGCACGCGGACGAGGCAACGCTGAGTCTGCAGGTCACGCTCGACCGGCTGGGATTTTCGCCGGGAGTGATTGACGGGAGGAGCGGGCCGCAGACGCGGGCGGCGTTGATGGCATGGCAGATGGCCAACGACATGCCTCCCAGCGGCGAATTGACCGGCCCGTGTGTTCCCGCGGAACTGCCCGCCGAGATGCTTTATACCAATGTCGTTGTCACCACCAACGACCTGGCTCAACTCGGTCCGTTTCCCAAAGACTGGCTCGAACGCGCCCGACTGCCACGAATGGCCTGCGAGACATTGACAGAATTGTTTGCCGAGCGGTTTCACTGTCGGGAGACGCTTCTGCGACGGTTGAACCCCGACCTGACCAACGCCACAGCCGGCACAATTTTGAGGCTGCCCAACACCCTTTCGGAGGTGCGATTGCCGCGACGCGCCGCAAAGCTGCGGATTCATCTCGTCCAGAAGTTCATCCGCGCCTACGACGAGCAGGGTCGTCTGATCGCGCATTTCCCCTGTTCCATTGCGGCCAGAGAGGAGAAACGCCCGGTCGGGACGTTGACGGTCGCCAACGTGGCATTGAATCCAAACTACACATATGATCCCGCTAATTTTCCCGAGTTGGACGCGCAACAACGCGGCTACGGGAAATTGATCATCGCGCCGGGTCCCAACAACCCGGTCGGCACAGCCTGGATCGGGTTGAGCAAACCCGGCTACGGCATCCATGGCACACCGCACCCGGAAGAGATCGGCAAAACCGAGTCGCACGGCTGTTTTCGCCTGGCCAACTGGAATGCCGAACGACTGGCGCGCATGGTGGAAATCGGCACACCCGTGGAAGTGGTGGCAGATTAGCGAATGCGAATTTTCGAGATACCCGGCATCGGTTTCGGGAACTGCGGGGCCAACGCCTCAAGCGTTTCCACCAGAATGGCGGAGACGGCGAGGTTGCGGAACCATTTCTTGTTGGCGGGGATTACAAACCACGGCGCCTTCTCCGTGCTGCAACGGCTCAAGGCCTCCTCATAGGCGCGTTTGTAGTCACTCCAGCGCTCGCGCTCCCGGATGTCGTCGGGATTGAACTTCCAGTTCTTACGGGGATCGTCGAGGCGTTCCTGGAGCCGTTGGCGTTGTTCCTCCTTGCTGATGTGCAGGAAGAACTTGCGAATCACCACGCCGTTGTCCGCCAACATCCGCTCGAAATCATTGATCTGATCGTAACGTTTTGACCAGACAGATTTCGGAACGAGATGGCGGACACGGACAATGAGCACATCCTCGTAGTGCGACCGATTGAAAATCCCAATCTCGCCTCTGCCGGGAACTGCCTTGTGGATGCGCCAGAGAAAATCATGCGCCAGTTCCTCGGCGCTGGGCGCCTTGAAACTGGTGACGCGACAACTCTGAGGATTCAACCCACTCATGACATGTCGAATGGTGCCATCCTTGCCGGCGGCATCCATGCCCTGAATCACCACCAGAAGCGCCCGACGGTTCTCCGCATAGAAACGATACTGCAACTCAGCCAGCCGCTTGACATTGCGGGCCAATTCGGCTTCCGCCTCCGACTTCTCCCGATAGCCGCCCGTGTCATCAGGGTCACAACGCGAAAGGTGAACGGGATGTCCGGACCTGACAATGAAACGCTTGGTAAAGTTCATGCGATCCTGCGGTTCCATGTTCTGGTGGCATATTTCTCAACGGTCAACCGCTCCGCCAGGGCGGCTTCTTCCGCGGTGAGCGCGTACTCGGCAAACTCCGCGTCGAATACCTGGCGGAACCCCTGAATCAACTGTTCCGGGTTCACCCGGGCCGCAATCGAACCCTGGTGAAGCAGACCGTTCCTACCGCGTCGTTGCGCTCCTCCAGCCAGTTTGCTGCCGTCCTCGGTTACCACATCGCCCGGCACGGGGTTCTGGAAACATTCGTAGCCGCCGCGAGGAATGGCCGGAAGATTGGCCAGACGGGATTTCTGCGCCAAAGCGGCGGCAACGGCCCGGTGCAGAAGATTGTAACTCTCCTGGGTGGGCAACGCGTGGAGCGAATGACCGGGCGGCGCCACCACCGTGTAGGTGGTGTCCACGTCGTCGCCGTGATAAACGATGCCGCCACCGGTGGGGCGTCGGATCACGGCGTCTTCGGCACCAAGATGTTCCGGGAATTTCTGGAAGTAACCGAAGGTGACGGCGGGCCGGTCCCAGGAGTAGAGACGCAGCAACGGACGAGCGCGACAGGCCGCCGTGCGCCAAAGCGCTTCGTCCAACGCCATGTTGTAGGCGGGACTGGCCGCGGGACAACGCAAGAGGTACCAGGACCGTCTCATTTCCGGGCGGCCAGCAGGGCGCGGACGCGCTCCAGAAGAACGGCGGCGGTGTAGGGTTTGGCGAGGAAATCACTGGCGCCGTATTGGAGGGCTTTTTGTCGCGTCTCCGGCTCATTAAGCCCGGTCAGGACCAGAATGGGAACGCTGCGGGCATTGGGATTGCGGCGAAACCGGGCACAAAACTCAAGGCCGTTGAGACGCGGCATCATGAGGTCCACGATGACAAGATCCGCCGGGCACTTGGTAAAACGGTCGAGCGCTTCGACGCCGTCGCGGGCTTTGATCACGGTGTAGCCTTCCTGACGAAACAACTCATCGTAGATGTCGAGGCTCTGTTCATCGTCGTCCACAATCAGGATGCAGGAGCGGGTGGTCATGGTGTGTTCTTTTTGGGTTCGGTGGTGGTAGCGGCTTTTCGCTGGTCTTCAGCCACGCAGCTTTGCAACAACAGCGCGTCGGTGCTGGCGGTGATCTTGGCGGGTGGTGCCTGGCGGAGAGGGCGAATCAGGAAATTGCCTTCGCGCCAGCGCAACAACAACAGAACGGCCGGTTCGCCTTCCAGGTCGCGGTAGTGGGCGTTGATGATCTGGCCGTTGTGAATGACAAGTTCCCCCTTCTCATTCTCGCGCTCAAGCTGGATGTGCACGGAACGATTGCCGGCGCAGAGGATTTGGACCATCTCAATAAGTCCCATCTCACGAAGACTGCCATGAACGCCCTCGGCGACACCGGGTCGAGCGCGAACGCGACTGAGAATGCGACCGATTTTGAGGGCAACGATTTCGGTGTTTTGCGGCTTGGAATACCAGTCTTCAGCGCCCAGTTCGAGGGCTTGTTTGATGAGAGTCGTATCGCCAGTGGCATGGAAAACAACCGGAATATCGCGGCGAACAGGATCGCTCTTGATGGTGCGCAACAGGTCAAACCCCGTGCCCTCTCCCTGCAAACGGTGTTCGGTCAGCACAAGGGTGACCGGATGCGCCTTCAAGCATTCCACCGCCTCGGTCACAGATCGGGCAAAAAGAATGTGATAGTCATCATTTTTCAACCGCAATCCGAGGAAATGAAGCTCATCCGGATGCGGGTCCACGAGCAGAACGGTCTCGCGGAAAATGTCCATGTCATTGATGGTCCGCTCGCTTTTGCGAATGTAAATCAGAGTCTCAAGAGCATCCGAATCGAAGGCGCCGATCGGCTGACGACGCATCCACTCGAACAAACTGTTCTCATCGGGAAATTGCTCGGGCCGGGTCCGCCGCAGCGTGTCATAGGTGTCCACCACCCGTAAAATGCGCGCGCCCAGCGGCGGCGGTGGCAGGAGATCACCCTCCACGACTCCCGCCTCGGAAACGGAGGAAAGCAGATCGTTGATGGCGTAGGCAAACGGCATGTTGGCAAACAGATCCAGCGACGATTGCAGCGACGGCGAGATCGGCGGTTGGTTCTCCTGAAGAGTTGGTTCGCTAATCTTGTGAGCGGTTTCCAAAGTACCGGCATCGTGCAGACAAGCAGCCAACGTCAACGCATCAAGCTCGCGTCGGGTCATGCCAAGCCGCTGGCCGACCATGCGACAGTATTTCGCCACGGTCTGCGCGTGACCGCGTACACCCGTGTGCGCCCCCTCCAACAGCGATACCAACAAACCGCTCAGCGCCAACAGGCATTGCGACATGGATTCGTAATCCACCACCTGACCGAGGATCATCTCGCCGAAATCGTCCACAATGCGGGTGTGAGCTTTCTGACGAACGTCACGCAGGGCGATATCCGTCTCCAGGTTCAACGGCACACAGGCTCGTCGCGCGAGCACAAAATCCGCGGGCTGCTCCCGCAAAAACTCGCGCGCCTCGGCCAAACAGGTAACCGTATGCAGGACATATCCTTCCTGCTGCAACAACCGCGAAAGAAGACGCCGGACCTCGTCATTGCTCTCTACAAGCACAATAGTGCCGCGATTGCGTTGGGAAAGAATCGGGACGTTTTGGGGAGAGACGGCAGCCAGAGAGGAACGAGTCGCATCGTTCTGATAGGCAAACACGTCGGGTAATTTCAACTTTAACACCGTCTCCGTCTTCGCCGCCGGCGTCGGCGGTGCGGGTGCCGCCGGCCGCGCCGGCTCAGGCGATACAGGCGGCGACGATGGTGGTGACGGTGGTGTCTTTTTCCGGGAGAACAAACTCATTGCCTGTCACCGACCAAACCTTGTTGAAAAGGAAGTTTCCCCAACAGCGTTGCCGGCGCGTCCGCAAAATGCAGGGCTTCTTCGGGTGTGATCACTTTGTTCAACGCCAAATCCAACAAGGCCTGATCCAGAGTTTGCATTCCCTCCTTGCGGCTGGTGGCAATGATCGAAGGAATCTGAAATGTCTTCTGTTCTCGAACCAACGCCCGCACCGCGGGGGTGGCCACCAACACCTCAAAAGCGGCCACGCGGCCGCTGTTGTCCGCGCGCCGCAACAATTGTTGCGAGATAACGCCGCGCAACGACTCCGCCAACATTGTGCGCACTTGCGCCTGACGGTCGGCGGGAAACACGTCAATGATGCGATCCACGGTTTTCGAGGCGTTATTGGTATGGAGCGTGCCAAACACCAGATGCCCGGTCTCCGCAGCGGTAATGGCAAGCTGAATCGTCTCCAAATCGCGCATCTCGCCGACCAACACCACATCCGGGTCCTCATGCAATGCCGCCACCAATCCCTTGGCAAAACTTTCCGTGTGCGTGCCGACCTCGCGCTGGCTGATCATGCACTTGATCGGCGTGTGAACAAACTCCAGCGGCTCCTCCAGCGTCAGAATGTGTTCGTGGTTGTTCTGGTTGATGTGGTGTATCATCGCCGCCAACGTGGTGGACTTGCCGCAGCCGGTCGGTCCCGTCACCAGTACCAGCCCATTGCGAAACTCGCACATCTGCTTGAGCACCGGCGGCGCGCCCAGCTCATCCAACGTCGGAATCCGAAACGGAATAAGCCGAAACGCCGCCGCGATGCCGGTGTGTTTCATGTAAAAGTTCACCCGAAACCGCGCAATCCCCGGCGCGGAATACGAAAAATCCAGATCATGCGTCCGCTCAAACTCCTCGATCTGACGCTCCGTCAGGATTTCGTACAGCATTGGACGCAGCACTTCCTCGGTCAACGGCGGATAGTCCACCTTCTTCAACACGCTCCGAATCCGCAACACCGGCGGCGATCCCACCGCCAAATGCATGTCGGAAGCGTCCTGCTCCACTACCACCTTGAAAAAGGCATCAAGCTTGGCCATGGGCGCTCTTCTACCACATGCCACCCCTTGATTTCCAGCCCCGAAAAAGGGATGGCATCCACAAGCTGTAAACCCACGCAGGGTGAAACCAACCGCTCTTCCATCCGCAGCGCTGTGGCCCCGACCGTGTTGTGATCGCTGTAAAATGATCCGAGGCGTTCACTCTACCCCAGTTTCCGGTTGCGCAAGCCTCTTGCCTTGCGTAAGGTTCCCCACGCCATGACACTGACAGAAAAAATACTCGCCCGCGCCGCGGGCAAAGCTTCAGTCCAGCCCGGCGACAACGTCTGGGCCAACGTGGATATCCTCATGACTCACGACGTCTGCGGTCCCGGCACCATCGGCGTCTTTCACCGCGAATTCGGCCGCAACGCCAGGGTCTGGGACCCGGAAAAAATTGTTATTACCCCCGACCACTACATCTTTGTCGCTGACCCCAAATGTAACCGCAACGTGGACATCCTCCGCGAGTTCGCCCGCGAACAGGGAATCAAGTATTTCTACGACGTGATTGACGATCCCCGCGGCAAATGGACTTACGACCCCGCCAAAGGGCCGTTCGTCCGCCAATACGGTTCCCACTACGCCGGCGTCTGCCACTCCGCCCTTCCCACCCACGGACACACCCGCCCCGGCGAAGTCCTTCTCGGCACCGACAGCCACACCTGTACCGCCGGCGCCTTTGGCGAATTCGCCACCGGCATCGGCAATACCGACGCCGGCTTCGTCATGGGCACGGGCAAACTCCTCCTCAAAGTTCCGCAAACCATGCGGTTCTACCTCGACGGCGCCCTCCCCAAAGGCGTCATGGCCAAAGACATCATTCTTCATCTCATTGGCGAGATCGGTTTTGACGGCGCCACCTATCGCGCCATGCAATTCGACGGTCCCGGTGCCCGTTCCCTGAGCATGGACGACCGCATGACCATCGCCAACATGGCCATCGAAGCCGGCGGCAAAAACGGCGTTTTCGAGCCCGACGAAAAAGCCTTCGCTTACGTCAACGAACGCATCCGCGCCAACGGCACCAAGGCCACCTACGACCCCGTCTTCTGCGACAAACAGCAGACCTTCGTTTACGACAAGGCCTTTGACCTCTCCAAACTCGAACCGACTGTCGCCTGTCACCCCAACCCCGGTAACCGCCGGCTGGCCAAGGAACTCGGCCACATCACACTCGACCGCGCCTACATCGGCTCCTGCACTGGCGGCAAGACCAGCGACTTCCTCGCCTTCGCCCAGATCGTCAAAGGCCGCAAAGTCAAACTCCACACCTTCGGCGTCCCCGCCACTCCCGAAGTCATTGCCGACCTTCGCGCCACCCACATGGGCGAGAAAAGCGTCTGGCAAATCCTTGTCGAAGCCGGTGTCCAAATGACCGAAAACCCCGGCTGCGCCGCCTGCCTCGGCGGACCGGCCGACACCTTCGGGCGGATGAACGCCCCACAAAAGTGCATCAGCGCCACCAACCGCAACTTCCCCGGCCGCATGGGCCACATTGAAAGCCAGGTCTTCCTGGCCTCTCCGATGACCGTTGCCGCCAGCGCCCTCACCGGCCGCATCACCGATCCGCGCGAGTTCCTGTGAAACTCCATCTTGTCCGTCACGCTACCGCCTCCGACATCGCGCCCAGCGATGCCGAGCGCGAGTTGACCAAGGAAGGCCGCGAACAGGCCCGCATCGCCGGCGCGGCACTGGCCCGACTCGGCGCGACGCCCAATCAGATTCTCACCAGCCCACTGGCTCGCGCCCGTCAGACCGCGGCCATCATCGCGGAGCAATTGAACTTCGGCAACGAGGTGGCAGTTTTTGACGAATTGCTCAACGATTGCTCCACCGCTCATCTGTTGCGCGCGCTGAAAACCTTTGCCGACGCCAGCGAAATCATTCTCGTCGGCCACATGCCCAGCCTTGCCGAACATCTGGCGGTACTGATTGGCTCCAAGAATCCCGAGGCGCTCTCCCTGGGCAAGGCCAGCATCGCCTCCGTCGAACTGGACGATCTGCGTCCCGGCCGGGCAGAACTGCGCTGGTTTCTGCGCCAGAA
Source organism: uncultured Verrucomicrobiota bacterium (assembly GCA_964541945.1). Classification (GTDB taxonomy): domain Bacteria; phylum Verrucomicrobiota; class Verrucomicrobiia; order Palsa-1439; family Palsa-1439; genus CAIKAP01. The sequence goes on along the minus strand of CAZISE010000009.1, from coordinate 90,840 downwards.
ACAGCTTCGGCTGCTTGCGTCATGAGCGAACGCTTCGTCACACAAACCCTGCACGACAAGACACTGGACGTATCGTTGCGTCCGAACGTCTTCGCCGATTTTGCCGGCCAGACAAAAGTCAAGGAACGCCTCGAACTGGCCGTCGAAGCCGCCCGTCTCCGCCAGGAATCACTCGACCACATCCTGCTCAGCGGCCCGCCCGGCCTCGGCAAAACCACCCTGGCCCACATCCTCGCCAGGGCCATGGGCGTCAACCTCATCGTTACCAGCGGTCCCGTCATCGAAAAAGCGGGCGACCTCGCCGGTTTACTCACGAAACTGGAGGCGGGCGACATCCTGTTTATTGACGAAATTCATCGTCTCCAAAAAGCCGTCGAGGAATACCTCTATCCGGCAATGGAAGATTTCCGACTGGACATTGTCATTGACCAGGGGCCGAACGCCCGCAGCGTCAAATTGCAACTGCCCCGTTTCACCCTGGTTGGCGCCACCACACGCAGCGGCCTGCTCACGTCGCCGATGCGGTCCCGCTTCGGCCTGACCGAACGGCTCGACTATTATGCCGCCGCCGACCTTGCGACCATTGTCGCCCGATCCGCCCGCATCCTCAACATGGACATCGATCCTGACGGCGCGATGGAAATCGCCCGACGCAGTCGCGGCACGCCGCGTATCGCCAACAATCTCTTGAAACGATGCCGCGACTACGCGATGGTTCGCGCCAACTCCGCCGCCATCACCGCCGATATCGCCGACCGGGCGCTGGCGATGCTCGACATTGACGAGCACGGCCTCGATGAGATGGACAAACGGATTTTGGAAACACTCGTCCACAAGTTTGGCGGCAAACCGGTCGGCGTAAATTCACTGGCGGTCGCCGTCGGCGAGGAACCCGATACCATTGAGGAAGTGTATGAGCCGTTCCTGATCCAGGAAGGCTACCTCAAACGCACCCCGCAAGGCCGCGTGCCGACCGACCTCGCCTACAAGAAACTCGGCATCGCCCACGCGCGACGCGACGAACTGTTTTAGCCATGCCACAGACCGGCACCGTTTTGATTGAAGAGACAAAGTCCAGGGAGGCACTGGACGTGCCGTGGAACGTCATCGTGTTCAACGATCCGATCAACCTGATGAGCTACGTCACGATGGTGTTCCAGCGCGTGTTCGGCTATCCGCGCGAGAAAGCCGAGAAACTCATGCTCGATGTCCATCACAAGGGCCGCGCTCTGGTCTGGTCCGGCGCGCGCGAACAGGCCGAGCTGTACGTCCACCAACTTCACTCCTACCAGTTGCTCGCCCAAATGGAGAAATCGTCGTGAAACATCTCCGCCTCCGTGTCGAGCCGGGTAAACGCATCGCCATCACCGGTATTAATCCCGTGTTGTTGGATTGCCTCCAGAACGTGCCTGGCATCCTGGAACAGCGCGACGCCCCCGACGTCCGCAAACGCCTCTTCCCGCCGCCCACCTCCTCCGACAACGCCGCCAATCGCGACTGGGAAAACCTTGTCGTTCCCGACCTGCGTCATCTGTTTGACAGCGCCGTCGAAATCATGGCCCGCGACCTCGAATCGCTCACCGCTGATCCGCAACACCAACATCATTTTCGTATCGTCTTTGCCGAGGATCATCTTGCCGCGTGGATGAGTGCGTTGAACCAAGCCCGCCTTGTTCTCGGAGAACTGTTTGCGGTGACCGAAGACGACATGCGGCAAACCGACCTCGACATGAAACAGCCCAAGGATCTCGCCCTCTTCCGCATCCACGTCCTCGGCTATCTCCTCCAACTTCTCGTCGAATACGCCACCGGCCTATCGTGACCGCCTTTGAAGGGCACTGTCCATCCTCGACGGCCCCGCCGATTGCGACCGGGTGTGGAAGGCAACATCTTCCCGTGGCCGATCCCGGGTGGTTTCCCACCCGGCGTTGACAACGCCATGTCTTCGCTGTCATTTTCGGATCATTTTCGGGTACTTTTCTTTCCCACTTGGCCTGTCAAAGTTCAACACGAGGGTTGGCCGACGGCATAGGCGGACTGAGCCAACCCGCTCTACCAACAGATGGTAGGCGCGGTGACCTCAGCGCTCCATCGTCTGCCTTTTGGACTCAAGTTTGCCAAAGCACTCTCCCCTCAAAAGTGGCTAAACTCTGGAACGATCGTTCCAAAGTTTAGCCGAATTGCAAAGGGACACAAAGTGGAAGAGTACCCACCCGATGGCTGGCGGATGGAGTGTCGTTTGGAGGACGGCGAAGCGCAGGGGTGGGGTGACAGCAAGACGCATCAAGCAGAGAAAAACAAGCCATCCCAGCGCAACGCGCTTTCGGCTTGAGGCGCAAATCGAGGGGGATTGAGCAGGAAGAAAACCCAGCCCAGAAACGCTGACGAAAATCGTGGAAAATCAAGCCCGGCGCGGCTCGCCGCGAGTGCGGTCAGGCAAGATCACAGGCAATCCAGTGGTCTTTGCGGATTTCCCGCCAGGTGGGAACCATCTCGCGGCACTGTTGGATTGCTTTGGGACAACGCGGATGGAACGGACAGCCACAGGGCGGATGAATGGGCGATGGAACGTCCCCGGACAGGACGATGCGCTGGCGACGGGTTACGGGGTCAATGGTCGGGACCGCCGAGATCAGCGCTTGTGTGTAGGGATGCAACGGGTTGGCGTACAATTCCGTGGCACTCGCTTGTTCGACGATTTTGCCGAGGTACATCACCAGCACGTGATCGCTGATGTGCTCGACCACCGCCAGGTCGTGCGCGATGAACAGGTAGGTCAGCCCCAGTTTCTCCTGAAGTTCCTCCAGCAGGTTGATGATCTGTGCCTGCACGCTGACATCCAGGGCGCTGACCGGCTCGTCACAGACGATAAAGCGCGGTTCCACCGCCAGTGCGCGGGCGATGCCGATGCGCTGTCGTTGGCCGCCACTGAACTCGTGCGGGTAACGCCGCATGTGGTCGGGTGACAATCCGACCGCGGTCAACAATCCCGCCACGCGTTCGGTCCGGTCCTTCAAATGGAGTTTGTGGATGCGCAATGCCTCACCGACGATCTCGCCAACGGTCATGCGCGGGTTGAGCGAGCCGTAGGGGTCCTGAAAAATCATCTGCGCCTGTCGTCGGAAACGGCCATTCATCTCGGCCACATTCCGGCCATCGAACCGGACTTCGCCCTCGGTCGGCTCATAGAGACGGAGGATGGTGCGTCCCAGCGTGGTTTTGCCGCAACCGCTCTCGCCGACCAATCCCATTGTCTCGCCTTCCTCGACAGCAAAACTGACGCCGTCCACCGCTCGCACCCAGGCGACGGGCCGTTGCAACAACCCGGCGCGGACGGGGAAATGGACTTTGAGGTTGTTGACTTCGAGCAAGCTCATGGCTGGTTCCAGTAGGGGCAGCGGACGCGGTCTTCGGTCAGTTCCGGCTCCGGCTCCTGGGCGCACGAGGGGCGAGCCACCGGGCAGCGCGGGTGAAACTTGCATCCCGACGGCAGGCGCGCGGCGTTGGGAACGCTGCCGGGAATGGTTTCCAGTCGTTGTCTTTTCGTGCCGAGTCGCGGGATTGAACGCAAGAGGGCGCGGGTATAGGGATGACGCGGCGTCTGCAACAGTTCTTCGGCGGGCGCCCGTTCGACGATGCGTCCGGCGTACATCACGCAGACCTGGTCGGCCAGATCGCCCACGATGCCCAGGTTGTGAGTGATCAACAGGATGCTCATTCCGAGGCTGCGTTTCAGTTCTTTCAGCAGGTCGAGTACCTGCGCCTGGATGGTGACATCCAGCGCGGTAGTCGGTTCGTCGGCAATCAACAGCGACGGATGGCACGCCAGGGCCATGGCGATCATGACCCGTTGTTGCATTCCGCCGCTGAGTTGGTGCGGATACTCGCGGGCGCGTTGGGTCGGTTCGGGAATGTGTACGAGCCGGAGCAGACGCGCCACCTCGTCGTCGGTGGCCGCTTCGGGTCGGTGAAGCTGGAGGACCTCTTTGATCTGGGTGCCGATACGGAAAACGGGGTTCAACGACGTGGCGGGTTCCTGAAACACGTAGGAAATCCGCGCGCCCCGGATGGCGCGGAGTTTGTCCCGCCCCATCGTCAGCACATCCTCGCCCTCCAGCAGGACCTGGCCGCCCTTGTACACCCCCGGCGGTGTGGGGACGAGTCGGGCCAGCGACAATGCGGTCACACTTTTGCCGGAGCCGCTCTCGCCGACCAGCGCCAATGTCTCGCCGCGTCGGATCGAAAAGGACACGCCATCCACCGCCCGCACCTCGCCCTCGTCGGTCATGAAACTGACGCGCAACTGGCGAACATCCAGAAGCAGGTTGTGGGAGGCGGCGGGCACGTGACGGCGGTTATTCGGGTTGGATTTGAAGGGTGTGTCGGACCGGTTGGCGCGCGGCCAGCACGGCTTCGCTGAGGGCGGCGTGGCGGGTGGCGAGGGCGCGGCGCAAGGTTTCGAGCGCGGCGTCGGTCTCGGCGTTGCCGCCGAGGCGGGCGCGAAGCGTGGGGAATTTGGTGATGAGGTCTTTGATCATGAAGGTCTCAAAATCTTCCTTGGCCGAGACGGCCCGTTCGACGGCGGCAAAAGCGTTGGCGAATGGGTTGTCGAGGAATTCGGCGGCGAGGTTGATACCGGCGGCGAGTTGGTCGCGGGTGAAACTTTTGCTGGTTTTGCCCCAGGTAACCGTGGCGCGCGGGGTGTTGAGGTTTTTCACAACAAGGGTGAAGCGGTTGAGGTCCTGGTTGAACGGCAGGAACGGCACGATGCTGCGGGTGCCGCCGGAGGATTTGTCGTCGCCGGAGAAACAGAACGGGTAGCGAACGCTTTCGCATTCGATTTTGCCGTGGGCGGCGGAAAGGATTGTATGGCCGTCGGTGGCGGTGGCCGGCCCGGTGAGGTCAACGGTGATGGTGCCGATATGGCCGTCCAGTCCCATGGCCTTGAGGAAGGCATACGCCATGATGAGATGGCCGTTGGGGCCGGGATGGAAACCGTCGCGGCCACAGACATCGTAGTCGTTGCCGAGGGCGGCCTTGGCTTTGCTCATGGCGGCGATCATGGCGCCGTGGACGTCGGCGTGTGGGAAACGGTTTTGCTCGGCGAGTTTGCGGGCGATGGCGTTGAGTTGGGCGAGGTTGTCGTTGTACACGTCGGGTTTCAGTTCGTTACGGCGGAAATAATCGGTGTCCACCGCGCCGGGGCCGCCGACGATGACGGTGACGCCCTGGGTTTTGAGTTTGGCGAGGATGGCGGCCATGTTGTTTTCGTAGTTTTTGCCGATGCTTTCCTCGTAGCGGCGATAACCGCCGTCGTTCATGCCGTAGCAGGTGGTCGCCACGGTTGGTTTGAAGACGGCCAGATCGTTGTCCATGCGCCGCAAGAAACCGCTGGCGCTCTCGCCGCTCCAGCCGAATTGGAAGCAGCGGATGTCGAGTTGGGGGACGCAGACGGTGAGGTACAACTCGATGAATTTACTGTAGAGTTTTTGTTCGGTAATGGAGTCGCCGATGACGGCGACACGGTCGGCGGTTTTGAGGACCGGGGCGGCCTGCAGTGAGGCCAGGGTCATGAGGCTGAGGGCGACAAACAGGTGTTTCATGGTCCGATGCTCCTGTGGGTATGTTGTTGAATGAGACGCTGAAGTTCCCGCAATTCAGCCTCGACTTCAAGCTCGAAGAGTTCGGCGGACACGGATCGGGCGCCGAGGGTTTCGACGACCTGACGTTCGACGTTGTCGGAGGTGACCACGAGGATGAGCGCGCGGCGTTCGGCCTCGCCGACCATTCGCTCGATCAGGTCATCGGCTGTTTTGCCGGGACCGGAATAGATGACCTCGACGCCGCGGGGGCGATCCACGGACTCGATTTTGTGTCGGGCGGCATAGGCGTCGAAGACGACCGTGACGCGATGGCCGCTGTGGTCGGCGTACCGTTCCAACAGGGCCAAGAGGGCGTTGCGGCGCGTTTCCAAAGAACGACCGGCGAGGCGGCGAAGACGCGGCCACTGGTGCAACACGCTGTAGCCATCCACCAGAACCCAGCGGTCGCTCATGGTTTTTTGCGAATGATGAGTTTGATGGGCGTGCCGACGGGAGGTACGGCGGCGGAGTTGACTTCGAAGCCCTGGTCATCGCCCTTGTAGGGGTTGCCGTGTTCGTCGGCGAGGTTGATCACGATGGACGGCTGATGCCAGAGGGCGATGTGAGCCTGCTCGGCGTCGGCCATGAAGACGGGTTGTTCGGTGATGGGATTGGTGCCGAAATAGGAGCCGTTGAACACCCAGCGCAGGCCGGTGGGCGGTTTCTTGGTTTTACGGTCCAGGAGCCATTGTTCGACGGGGACGCGCTTGTTTTTGTGTTCGACCTCGATGGACAAAAGGCTTTTGGCCTGTCGGATGGCGCCCGTTTCGCAACCGATCAACAGGAGGCTGAACTGGAGCGCCGAGGGCTTGCAGTCCAGTGTCAGGAGGCTTTCGTAGTCGCGTCCTTGCGGCTCGACGGCGATGAACTCTAGGAGGTCATTGGTGCGGGCAACCTTGCCGGAGAGTTCGAGGTAGGGCGGGTTGACGTCGTGAATGACGATGCCGGGCAGACGAACGGTGTTGCCGGCGCGTTTCACGTCGCTCGTATTGACCAGCGAGGGGGGTTGGGCGGCGAGCAGCAAAGCGGCAAGCAGGAGCGTATTCATGGGGTTTGGACCTGGGCAGCCTCGACGGCGACGACACAGAGATCGTCGTTGAACTCGGTGCCGCCGGCGAATTGTTCAAGGTCCGCCAACAGGCGGTCGAGCAACTCCGACGGCGGCAGGTGGATATGTTGACGAATATCGGCCATCAAACGGTCCTGGCCGTAGAGATGGCCGTCGTGACCCGCGACCTCGAAAAGGCCGTCGGTGAACAACAGCACCACGTCGCCTGTCGTCAAGGGGTGTTCCGTGACGGTGTAATGGGCGTTTTCAAAGACGCCAAGGGCGGGGCCGATGGCGGTTTTGGGACAGGGTAACAGCAGGGTTTGTTGTCGGGTCGGTTGGATCATGCACGGGGCGTGATGTCCCGCGCTGACGTAGCGGAGCCGACCGCGACCGGCATCGGCCACCACGTAAAAGGCCGAGGCAAACATGGGCAGACGGGTCTGTTTGAGGGTGGCGACCAGCCCGTTGTTGAGGGCAGTGAGGAAGGCACCGGCATCGGCAGCCAACGGTTTGTGTTGTTCGATGAGCGCGCGCAGGATGGCAGTGACCAGCGCGGCGCGCACACCATGCCCCATGACATCACAGATCAGCACACCGGCCTCGTGGTTGGACAAGGTAAAGATGTCGAAGAAATCGCCGCCAACGGCCACGGTGGGACGGTAACGGTGGCAGAAACGCAGGGCGCTTTGTTCGGGCGGCGCATCGGGGGGGAACGTGGGATAACTCAGCGGGAGGAAACTCTCCTGGATTTCGCGGGCCATTTCGAGGTCGGCCTGCATTTGAGAGTTTTTGAGGGCGAGTTCGCCGGCGGTGCGGGCGAGTTCTTCTTCAAGTTGTTTGCTGCGGGTGATGTCGCGGTTGATACCGATCAGGCCGATGATTTTACCCTGGCGGTCGCGCAGGGGAACCTCGGTGGCGGAAATCCAGAGGGTTTTGCCGTCGGGATAGACGACTTTTTGTTCTTTGCCGATCAGGGCCTGACCGGTTTGCAGGATTTGTTTTTCGTCGGCCTGCATTTGGCGAGCGAGGTCGGGCGGAAAGAAATCGGCGTCGGTTTTGCCGATGACGTCTTCGGGGTGTTCCAGGCCAAGATCGCGAGCGTGGGAGGCATTGACGCGGGTAAACCGCAACTCGGTGTCCTTGAAGTAAATGTGATCGGGCGCGTTGTCCATCAGGGCGCGTAACAGGGCGCGTTCCTCGGCCAGGGCATCTTCGGTGCGCTTGCGCTCGAGCGCGCCGGTGATGGCGCGTAACAGTGAGGGGACATCCAGGTGATCCTTGGCGAGGTAGTCTTTGGCGCCGGCTTTCATGGCTTCGACGGCGACTTCTTCGCGGCCGATGCCGGTGAGCATGACGACAGCCGGGCGGCGCGCTTCGGGCATGAGTTGGATGTGGGTCAGCAGACTGAGGCCGTCGGCGCCGGGCAGTTTGTAGTCGAGCAACACCAGTTCGTAGGAGGTGCGGTCGAGTTCGGCAAGGGCTTTTTCGGCGCTATCCACCCATTTGACATCGAACTGTAATCCCGCGCCGAGAGAGGGAAGCAACTGGAGCAGAATCTCCGCGTAAACGGGGCTGTCTTCGACGATCAGCAGGGGCGTGGAGGAAGCGTTCATCAGCGCGGGGGAAGCTTGGAGAGTTCGAGCCAGTATTGTTCGATGGCGGCGACGAGTTTGACGCAATCATCGAACTGGACGGGTTTGGTGATGTAGTTGTTGGCGCCGGCGCGATAGCAGCGGCGCACATCCTCGTCGCGGTCGGAGGTGGTGACGACGATGACGGGAATGGAACAGAGGTTGTTGTCGTGTTTGATTTGTTCGAGGACTTCGAAGCCGCTGCGTTTGGGCAGGTTCAGGTCCAGCAGGATGATGTCCGGGCGGGGCGCGTTGAGGCCGCGGGCATAACGGCCTCGCTGGAAAAGATAGTCCAACGCTTCCTCGCCATCGCGGCAGACGGAGAGGCGGTTGCCGCTGCGGCTGCGTCGAAACGCTTCGAGGGTGATTTCGACGTCGGCAGGGTTGTCTTCGACAAGCAGGATGTCAAACGGTCGGCGCAATGGAACCCGTTCCTTTCATGGTGGCGCCCGTCATTTCCACGACGGTGCCGGTTTTGGCAATGTCTCGTTTGGGGATGGTAAAGTAAAAGGTTGTTCCTTTTCCCTCCTCACTCTCCAGCCAAATGCGGCCGCCGTGCCACTCGATTACGCGGCGGACGATGGTCAGACCGATACCGGTGCCTTCCTCATCGCGCTGAAGACGCTGGAAAATCTGGAAAATCTTGTCGAAGTATTCCTTCTTGATGCCCATGCCGTTGTCGCGCACGAAAAACTCGTATTCGGGTTGTTGCGTTTCGGGATTGGTCTTTTCGGTGCAACCGATTTCGATGACGGGACGGGGTTTGTCGTTGTATTTGATGGCGTTGCTGATGAGGTTGTGAAAGACCTCGGTCATGGCCGTCTCGTCGCAAACAATGGTGGGGAGCTTGTCCACCCGCAAATCCACGTTCTTGGCATCCAGGGCGTGTTGCAGGCGCACCCGCACGTGCATCAACATCGTGTTCATCCCCACCGGATGCATCGGCTGCCGCTGTTGCGACAGTCGGGAGAAATGCAGCAGGTCGTTGATCAGCCGCTGCATCCGCAGCACCGATTTGCGAATGATGTCAATGTGCCGGCGTCCCTCCTCGTCGAGTTTGTCGCGGTAACCTTCCGCCAGAAACTTGCTGAACGCCTCCATTCCGCGCAGCGGCTCCTTCAAATCGTGGCTGATGACGTAGGTGTATTCGTCCATCTCTTTTTGCGTTGCCTTCATCTCCTTTTGCGCGCGGTCCAGCCATCGCCGCGCTTCGTCCACACGCTCCATCAATGCCGTCAACTCCTGCGCCGCCAGGTCCACCTCGGCCAGGTCGCTTTCCAGTTTCTCCCCGCGCGCCTCTCCTTTTGCGACCCGGCGGACGTAATCCGCCAGGCTGCTCACGCCCGCCTGTACCGGCCCGCTGATCAGAAACGAGCCGGCCACAAACACCGCCAGCAACACCATGCCGATGCCCAAATCCCACAAGAGCGTTGTCCACAACAGTTGCCCCATTCGCCGCCGTCCCAACCCCAGTTCGACCGCGCCCACTTTTTTGCCCGTGACCTCGATGGGTTCGGAAACCAGCACGACGCGGGAAGGTTCCTCGTTCGAAGGAGGACGATACAAAACGTTGTCGTGGCTGTCCAACACCCGCAGGTAACGAACCTCCTCGTCGTGAACCGACTGCTCAATCAGGCTGAGCAGGGTGTTGATGTTGGTGCTGGCCACTGATGGCCCGATTACCCGCGCCAACGACCGCGCCTCATGACGAGCCAGCCAACGCACAGCCGCTTCCTGCTGCTCGATCCCGCGCCACAAATGCACGCTCGTCAAACTCACCACCGTGCCCAACACCACCACCGCCACCCAGACAGCATACTGGACTCTGATGTTATACTTGGTTGCCATCCCAATTGCTCGCGTGCCTTTGCATTCTCATCTTGACGCCCCCAAACGTCAAGCACCCACTGGCACCCCTCGACATCTGCTCGCACCCCGTGTAGCTTGTCCTTGTGAAACAGATTGTTCTCACCATCGAAGGCATGACCTGCGCCCGTTGCGCCCAGCACGTCCAACAAGCGCTCGCCAACGTCCCCGGTGTTGCCTCCGCCACCGTCAATTTCCTCACCAAAAAAGCCTTTCTCACCCTCTCCGAACCGCCTCCGGCCACAACCCAATTGCTCGCCGCCGTCCAACAAGCCGGCTACACCGCCGCGCCCGCCTCCGTCGCCACCTCCCGCGCCTCACGCCCCGCTCTCCGCCGCTCGCTGGCCTATACCCTCGCCACTGGCGCTCTTCTGGCCGTCGGCTGGGCGTTTCATCTGACGCCGCTTGTCATCGTGGCCGCCGCTCTTGCCGCTTTCCCCATCCTCCGTCGCGCCGTCAAGGCGTTGCTCGCCCGTCGCCTCGATGCCGATGTTCTTGTGGCTGTGGCCGTTGTGGCGGCGGCCAGTCTCGGCGAATACATTGCTGCCGGTGAAGTCGCCTTCATCATGCTGCTCGGCGCTCAACTCGAAGAATTCACCACCGACCGCGCCCGACGTTCCCTCGGCAGTCTCCTGTCGCTGGTGCCGCCCACCGCCCGACTCCGGCGCGGCGAAACCGAAACCGAGATTCCCGTCGCTGACGTTTGTGTCGGCGACCTCGTCGTTGTCCGTCCCGGCGAACGCATTCCTGTGGATGGCGTTGTCCGCCACGGCGAAGCCGCCGTCAACCAGGCGCCTGTCACCGGCGAAAGCATGCCCGTCGCCAAAAAAACCGGCGACGAAGTCTATGTCGGCACCCTGGCCGAAACCGGCGCGCTCGTGATCGAAGCCACCCGCATTGGCGAAGACACCACCCTGGCCCGCATCGCTGCGCTGGTCGAAGCCGCCCAACAACGCAACGCCCCCATTCAACGCGCTCTCGACCGTCTTGCCGGTTGGCTGGTACCGGTCATGTTGCTGCTGGCGGCCGTGGTTTTCGTGTGGACCGGCGACGCCCGACGCGCCATCACCGTGCTCATCGTCACCTGCCCCTGCGCGCTCATCCTCGCCAGCCCCACCGCTGTCATGGCCGCCATCGCCCGTGCCGCCCGCGCTGGCATCCTCATCAAGGGCGGCCAACACCTCGAAGCCGCCGCCCGACTCCACACGATTGTCTTCGACAAAACCGGCACACTCACTCACGGCCAACCCGAAGTCACTCACACCCACCGTTTTTGCGACGAGCACACCGAAACCCAGATGCTCCACATGGCTGCCATTGCGGAAAAACTCAGCGCTCATCCGCTCGCCGCCGCCATCCGGCGCCGGGCCGGAGCGACTCCCGACCCCACACAATTTCAGTCCCACCACGGACGCGGTGTCACCGCCACTCACAACGGCCAGCAACTCGTTGTCGGCCAGGCCTCGCTGCTGGCGGAGCAAAACGTTCCCCTCACCGATGCCCATCAGGCTCATGTCGCCGCTCATCACGACGCCGGGCACACCACCGTGCTCGTTGCCCACGACGGGAAAGTCTGTGGCACCATCTGCATTGCCGACACTGTTCGCGCCACCGCCAAACAGGCCATTGCCGACCTGCGCAAACTGGGCGTGGAAAAAGTCGTTCTCCTGACCGGCGACAACCGCCGCGTCGGACTCCAGATTGGACGGGCACTTGGCGTGGACGAAGTCAAAGCCGAAGTCCTGCCCGAACAGAAAGCCGAGCACGTGGAATCGCTCAAAAACGGCGCCCGCGGCCGTGGCGTGGCGATGGTGGGCGACGGCATCAACGACGCTCCCGCTCTTGCCGTGGCCGATGTTGGCATTGCCATGGGCGTCACCGGCACCGATGTGGCGCACGAAGCCGCCGACATTGCGTTGATGGCCGACGACCTCGAAAAGATCGCCTTTGCCATCGGCCTCAGCCGTCAGGCCGTCCGCATCATCCAACAAGGGTTATGGTTTGCGCTTGTTTACAATGTCGTCATGATCACCGGCGCCGCCAGTGGTCATCTTCACATGATTGGCGGCGCCATTGCTCACCAGGCCAGCAGCATTATTGTCATCCTCAACGCCATGCGCCTGTTGCGTTATCGCTGACGTCGGCGGCGCCGACCACGCTCTAGCGGAGGTGTTCGAGCAGAATCCGCACGCCGATGAGGATCAGGACAACCCCGCCGGCCAGCTCGGCGCCACGGGCAAAAACGGCCCGAAGCCGGTTGCCCAGCGCAATGGCCAACAGGCACATCCCCGCCGTGATCAGCCCGATCAACGCGCTCGGATACCAAACGGAAATCCCGGCCAGCGCCAGACTGAGGCCGACGGCCAACGCGTCGAGGCTGGTGGCCACGGAGAGCATGACCATGGTCAGACCGCGAGTGGGATCGGTGACGGGCCGCTGTTCGGGAGGTTGAAACGACGCCCAGATCATTCGTCCGCCGACAACGACCAGCAATCCAAATGCAATCCAGTGGTCCACTCTCTGGATGTGGCGCTCAATCAACGTGCCGCACAGCCAGCCGAGCACCGGCATCAAAAACTGAAACAACCCGAAGTGGAACGCCAGACGGAACACCGCCCGCCGGTTCGCGGTGTAACCCGCGGTGGCGGCGGCCATGCAGACGGCCACGGCATCCATCGAAAGCCCCAGGGCGATCACGATAACCGTCCACAAACTCACAACGTCACTCCATTCTTGAAGAGGGCGATCTCACGGAACCCGTTCTCTTCGGCTCGCGTTTTTCGTCGGCCGCTGGCGATCTCGATGACCTGCGCCAGCAGTTCGTCAGCCAGCGCGTCCATCGTCGCGCCGCCAAGCAGGCGTCCGGCGTCGAAATCTATCCAGTGCGGTTTGCGCTCGGCCAGGGCGGAGCGGGTGGAAATTTTCAGGGTCGGCACCGGGCCGCCCAGTGGTGTGCCGCGGCCGGTGGTGAACAGGATCAGATGAACGCCGGCGGCGGCCAGCGCGGTGCAAGCGACGATGTCGTTGCCGGGGCCGCTGAGCAGATTCAGGCCGCGGGAACGAAGCCGGTCGCCGTGGTCGAGCACGTCCACAATGGGCGCCGTGCCACCTTTCTGGATACAACCAAGGGATTTCTCCTCCAGCGTGGTGATGCCGCCTTCCTTGTTGCCGGGCGAGGGATTCTCGTACACGGGCTGGCCGTGGTCGAGGTAGTATTTCTTGAACCCGTTGAGCATGGCGACGGCGCGGTCAAAGACATCGCGGTTGACGCAGCGGTTCAAGAAACAGGTTTCCGCGCCGAACATTTCCGGCACCTCGGTCAGCACCGTGGTGCCGCCGCGCGCGACGAGGCGGTCGGAAAACACGCCAACGAGCGGGTTGGCCGTGATACCGGAAAAGGCGTCGGAACCGCCGCATTTGAGGCCGACACGCAGTTCCGACAACGGCACGGGTTCGCGTCGGGCCGTGGCGGCGACCTCGGCCAGGGCGCGCAGAGCGCGGACGCCCTCGGCAATCTCGTCGCCGGTTTGTTGGGCGCTGAGGAATTGGTAGCGGGCGCCTTGCAGTTCGGCGCGAAAACTGTCGAGCGTGTTGTTTTCGCAACCCAGTCCGAGAAGGAGCACGCCGCCGGCGTTGGGGTGTCGTGCGAGGGAGACCAGGAGGCGATGGGTCATGGCGAGATCGTCGCCGAGTTGGGAACAGCCGTAGGGATGTTTCCAGACGAACACCTCGCTGCCGAAAGCGCGGGCCATCGCCTCGGCGGTTTCGTTGACGCAGCCGACGGTCGGGATGATCCACAGTTCGTTGCGGATACCGACTTCGCCGTTGTCGCGACGGTAACCGTCGAAGGTCCGCGGGTCGGTCACCGGTGTCAATCCTGCGGGGATCGGCGTGTAGGAGTAGGTTTCGATGCCGGCCAGTTTCGTGCGGAGGTTGTGGGTGTGGACGGCCTGTCCGGCAGCGATGTCGGCGGTGGCGACGCCGATGGGCTGGCCGTACTTGATGATGTCGCGGCCCGACGCGATGTCGGTGGTGGCGACCTTGTGGCCGGTACAGGTGATGACGGCGACGTTGTCGCGGTGGTTCAGCCGCAAGAGGACCGGTATTTGGACGGCTTGGAGGAGACCGGGGATTTTTGTGAGGTCACGACCCCAAAACGAGGTGTTGGCGAGCGTGTCGGCCACCAGGGTCGGCGAGTCGCGGTGTTCGCGGAAGAATTGAAGGACGTGGGCTTCGTCGCGGGCGTGTTTGCCCTGGCGATAGAACTCGATGAGGGCGGCGAGCGAATAGGTCAGGTGTTTTGGGAAGCGTCCTGTGGCGCGGTGGAAATCCAGCAGTGTCGGCAGACAGCGTGTTTTCCATTTTGAGACGGAGTTCAGCGCGATGGTCAGCAGCTCGTGATGGATGAAGGGGTTTTGAAAGCGTTCGAGAACGCTCTCGGCATAAGCGCGTTTTTCGTCGGCCGGCAAGGGCACTGTCGGCACAATCTCGTCGAAGACAAGCTCGCGGATGAGTCGGGAGAAATTGGGGTCGCTCATCATTTCGCCGACGGTTTTCAGCCCGGCCAGGTGGGCGGCGAGGACGGTGGCGGTATGGGTGCCGTTGAGGATGCGGACCTTGCGGGTTCGATACGGTTCGAGGTTGTCGGTCCAAACGACATTCAATCCGGCGCGATGAAACGGGATTTCTTCGGCCAGTGAGGGCGGGCCTTCGATGACCCAGAGGTGGAAGGACTCGCCGGCGACCAGGAGCGGATCGTCGTAGCCCAGCTCGTCGCGCAGCCGCGCCATTTCGGTGGCGGGATGGCCTGGCACGATGCGATCCACGAGGGTGTTGAGAAAATGGTTTTTTTCGCGGAGCCACGCGAGGAACTGGTCACCGAGATTCCACGCGACAGCGTGTTGAAGGACAATCCGTTGGAGGTTGTCGCCGTTGCGGTCAATCAGTTCGCACGGCAGGAAAACGAGGCCGGGCAGACCACGGCGGAAACGCTCGTAAAGGAGGGCGGCGACTTTAGCCGGGAACGATTGTGGACAGGGACGAAGCGGCTCGTCGCAAGGAACGATACCCGCCTCAGTGGTGTTGGAGATGACAAAGCGGATGGTCGGCTGACAGAAACAGGCGACGGTTTCTTCCCATTGCTCGTACGGGTTCAGGCCGCGACTGACGGCGCGGATGAGGCGACGGGACTCGACGGGCCTGCCGTTTTCGAGGCCGCGAAGAAGGACGGTGTAGAGGCCGTCCTGTTGGTTGAGCGCGGGAACCTGGCCGCAGGGGAGCGGCTGAACGATGGCGATGCGTCCGCCGAAGAGGCCGCGTTCGTTGAGGATGTCCACCATCCAATCGGCAAAGGCGCGGAGGAAATTGCCTTCGCCGAACTGGACGATACGTTCCGGCCACGAGGGGAGCTGGCCGTCAAAATGGGATCGGTTGAGGCGCTTCATGAGTCCACTTGTATCGGAAACGCCCGGTCAGGGCAACGTCCTTCCCCTTCGGGGTGCGATCCGACGTGATGGTCCAGGTGGGGCAAGTTTCCGGCTTGCTCCAATTTGTGTGATGGGCGGAGCACTGGAGACGCTTCCGTCGGTGGACAAGCTTGCGTGGCGGGGATGGTTGGTTTAGAAAGGCGCGTTATGAGTTTGAAGGTGGAAGATTTCAAGCACGAGTTGACGGAGGCGCTTCGTCATTACGAGAAGTACGTCGTCTGCATTGAGAAGACGCCGGATGAGTTTTTGAAGAGTCTGGAGTCGCTGACGGCAAAGGCGATCCGGGCGTTTGAGACGAGGGCGGCGGGGTTGCGTCATGGGATTGCGTTGGACCGTCATATCACGATCATCCTGAGCGAGGCGGACGGCGCGCGGCCGTTGTGCGGGATTTACTTCAACCTTTATTCTCCGTATCGCAAGAAGTGATTGGCCGCGCGCGGCGGGCGGGGTAGTATTGGTCGGGATGCGCGGTCCTGGGTGGTGGGTGCTGGATGAAGATCACGACGAAACTTTCGTTGATTGTCCTGCTGCCGTTGCTGCTGTTGGTGGGAGTGGGGACGGTGTTGGTGCATTTCAATCGCCTGTTGAAGACCGAGGCGCAACGCGAATCCGTCGCCGTCGAGGCCATGCGGGAGACTTTCGAGCTGAATCTGTTGACCCACGAGTATCTGCAACAGCGCACCGCCCGCACCGAGGAACAATGGCGCCAGAAGTACGGTTCTCTGGCGGAGTTGTTACGCACCGTGGAATTTTCGTCGCTTACCGACCAGGTGACGCTGGCGCAGGCACGTTGTGTGGTCGAGGAACTCAAAGAACTTTTCGTCAAGCTGACGGCGGCGCCGGTTGTCTCTCAAGGATTGGAAGATCGTGTGGTCGGCCAGTTTTTGACGGAGTCACGTTCATTGGCGTCGCTGACCTCCGTTTTGTCCCGCTCGGCGAGTCGGGCGCGGGAAAACGCCCAGCGTCGGGCCAACATGCTCACCTTGTTGTTGATTGGTGGCATGGCGGCGGGGGTGGGGACATGGCTGTTGTTGTTGAGCCGCAGCATTACCAGGCCCATCCGTCAGTTGCATCGCGGGGCGGAACTGCTTGCGGCTGGGCAATTGGATCAGAAGATCGGCAGCGCGGCTCGCGACGAGATCGGGGAGTTGTCGCGGGCGTTTGACAGCATGGCCGAGTCGTTGCGGCAACGGATTGCAGAGCGGGATCAGGCACTGGAGGAATTGCGCCGCCACCGCGATCATCTGGAGGAGTTGGTGCAGGAGCGCACCGCCGCGCTGGCTCGTTCCAATGCCGAGTTGGAGCGATTTGCCTATGTGGCCAGTCATGATTTGCGCGAGCCGTTGCGGATGGTGACCAGTTTTATCCAGTTGCTTGACCGTCGGTATCATGCCGTGTTTGACGCGGAAGCGCTTCAGCACATCCACTTTGTCATTGACGGTGCGCGGCGCATGGACACGTTGATTCAGAATCTGCTCGATTACGCTCGCATCGGCATTCACGGTCGGGAGTTTGCCACGGTGGATTGCAATCAGATGATTCGAACGGTGTTTCGTCATCTGGCGCCGTCCATCCGCGACACGCGGGCCGTGATTGCGGTGTCCGCGCCTTTGCCGGTGGTTCAGGGCGACGAGGTTCAGCTTGTTCAGTTGTTTCAGAATCTCATCGGCAACGCCATCAAGTTTTGCCGCGAAGGGGTGCCGCCTCGGATCGAGGTGAGCGGTTGGTCGGAGGGGGCGGACTGGCATTTCAGTGTCCGGGACAACGG
The DNA here is from genome assembly GCA_964541945.1 of uncultured Verrucomicrobiota bacterium. Taxonomy (GTDB): domain Bacteria; phylum Verrucomicrobiota; class Verrucomicrobiia; order Palsa-1439; family Palsa-1439; genus CAIKAP01. Next base: position 73,396 of record CAZISE010000009.1, on the reverse strand, counting down.
GATCGGGATCGAGCCGCGGTTTTTCGAGCGGATTTTTGTGATTTTCCAGCGGTTGCACGGGCGCGAGGAGTATCCCGGAACCGGCATTGGGCTGGCCATTTGCAAAAAGATTGTCGAGCGCCATGGCGGTCGCATTTGGGTTGAATCGCAACCATCGGATGGTTCTGTTTTTCACTTTACGCTTCCCCAACGGCCATCGGCCAAGTTATAAGTACATCCGCAGGCAGTCCGAGCGGGGAGGGACACTCGATGACACAGCCAACCTGTTGCCGGAACGGAAAACGGATGTTCGTGGTGTGTGTTATTTCCTTTTTTGGCTTCTGGCCGGGTTTCCTCGGTGCCGCTGAAAAGACCAACGACGATGTCGCGGCCACGGCGACGCTGAAGAAGTTGTCGCTGGAACAATTGATGAGCATCGAGGTTCGGGAAGTGGCCACGTTGACCCAGACGAAGCAACGGCTCATTCCCGCCACGGTCAACACGATGGACGCGCGCACGATTCAGGAGAGCGGCGCGCGGGATCTGAACGAGTTGCTGGACATTGGCACCACCGATGGCCAGGTGATTTTGCATCACTCGCACGTGGATCATTTTGGGATGCGCGGCATCATCAGCGACCGCGAAGACAAGTACCTGTTGCGGGTGAACGGGCAGGTGATGAACCAACGCATGTATGTGGGGGCGGATGCCGAGCGGTACCTGCCGTTGTTGGGGGACCTGCGAAAGGTGTCCGTGGTGTACGGACCCGGCTCGGCGACCTACGGGGCCGGGGCGTTGGCCGGTGTGATCAACCTGGAAACCTACAATGGACTGACATTTCAGGGAGCCGACGCCCAGTTTCGCCAGGGGTTTCTCAACGAGATGAGCATCGGCGAAGTGCGTTTTGGGCATTCATTCAGCAAGGATTCCGGTTTATTTTTGTATTACGGTGTTGCCGATCGTCGCGGGGCCGATTCGGACTACGTGTTTGGCAAGAGCTTTGTGACTCCCAATCCTGCCTCGGCAGACGTCGTGGCGGGCCAACCGGTGGCATTTCCGGTGAATCGGTTGAACGGCGCGGCCTACGGCGATCTGTTGCACAAGGCTCATATCAGCTACGTCAACGGCCCCTTCGAGGTCTGGGCGCGGTACACCGAGGGGGGCGTTCACCTGCGCCCGGAGCGGTCGGTATTGTCGGCGACAACCAACCAGATTGATGAGACGCTGGGGTTTGTGTCGTTTGACCGGCAATTTACGTTTGTCACGGCCTACAAGCGGGATCTTTCGCCAACGTTCAATCTCGATGCCCAGTTGAGTTACACCTATCATCTGAACACCTACGACCGAAGCGCGCCCGGCGTGACGAATATTCCTTCGGTGTACAGTCTGATTCCTCTGGACCGGGAGGAGAACGTCATTCGTGGTCGGCTGATTGGCAACTGGAAGCCGCTCGAAGCACATGCACTGGCTCTCGGTGTGGAGTATTCGCACAATCTCTATCACGGACGCACCTCCAATGACGAGCGGGTGCCGTTGGACAGTTGGGCGACGGAGACCGTTTCGTTCATGGCCGAGCACCAGTGGACCATCAACGAACAGTGGACCAGCTTTCTGAGCGGTCGCGTGGATAAGGACAGTTACTCCGACTGGCTTTTTTCGCCGCGGGCGGCCCTGGTGTTCACGCCCGGCGAGAAAGACACCTGGAAACTGATCGGTGCCCGCGCCATGCGGCGCAGCGGCGACGCGGAGTTGCGCCGTATCTATGTCACATCGGGTCAGAAAGGGCAGGAAGAAACAATGTACAGCCTCGAATTGCGTTACGATCGCCAGCCGGACGCGCGCTGGCGGCTGGGCATGGGCACCTACATCGAGGATTATTATGCCATCGGAATCGTCCAGCAATTTGGCGAACCGGCATACTCAACCTCCGCGGGCCAGTTCCTCATCTTCGGCCTTGAACCCGAAATCAGTTGGAGCAACCGGCAGACCCGCGTGACGTTGTCGCACGCTTACACACAGTTGCTGGATGCCCGGCGGGCGCAACCCGGTCAGGGGATTTCGGCCATGGCTTACGGCTACGGCGACAGCCTGGCGAACTGGGCCGATCACGTCACCAAATTGACCGTCATCCATGAATTCACCAAACAATGGTCAGCCAGCACCTCGTTGCGGGTGTATTGGGGGCTGCCCGGAGCGGAGGACCTCGCGCATTGGAACAACTCCCTGGCCACTCCCTACAACCTGGCATTGACCGATCCCGGTTACGACAAGGCATTTGGGCCGAACGTCTATTGGAACGCCGGCTTGGAGTTTCGGCCCAACAAACATCTGACCATCCGTGCCGATCTGTTCAACATCGTCGGCTGGTTCGACGAGACACTCAGCAAGCGCAACTACATCCTGCGCGGCTCCGAATATTCCGTGGAGGCTCCATCCGTGATGCTCTCGGCGCGATTGACCTATTGAACAGGCATTCCCATGCGACCCTGTGCGTTCCTCATTCATCAACAACTACGGTGGCTGACGGTGGCGTCTCTTCTAATCGCATTATCCGCATTGTCTGGCGCGACATGTTTCGCGCAGACCGCACCGGCAGCGTACACCGAATACCAGCTCAAAGCGGCCTTCCTGTTCAACTTCACCCAGTTCATCGAATGGCCCACCAACGCCTTTGCCCGTGCCGACGCGCCGCTGCTGATCGGCGTGCTTGGCGACAACCCGTTTGGCACGGCGCTGGCCGAGACCGTCGAAGGCGAAACCGTCCATGGCCGCAACATCGTCATCAAACACTCCCGTCGCCTCGAAGATCTGCGGGTCTGCCATCTGGTGTTCATCAGCCGCTCCGAAAAGAACCGCCTGCCACAGATTCTGGCAGCATTGAAAGCCGGCTCCGTCGTTACCGTCAGCGACATTGATCAGTTTGCTCGTCAGGGAGGCATGATTGGATTTATGACGCTGGAAAACAAACTGCGTTTCGAGATCAATCTCAAGGCAGCCGACGCGGCCGGGGTCAGGATCAGTTCCAAGCTCATCACCCTGGCCATTGCCGTGTACTCCGAACAGGGGAAAGGACGCGACTGAGATGCGACGGTGGCCACAGATGGGTGTTCGCCGCAAACTGTTGCTGGTGATGCAGGTCACCAGCGGAGTGGCCGTGTTGCTGGCCTGCGCCGTGTTCATGGCCTACATCTGGTTCAACGTCCGCAAGGTGCTGGCACGCGACCTGATCGTGCTGGCCGACGTGATCGCCAACAACAGCACGGCAGCCCTGACGTTCGACGATGCCGCGGCGGGACGGGAAACGTTGCAGGCTTTACGGGCGCGTCCCCATATTCTGCGGGCCGATTTGTACGATCGGAACGGACAGCTTTTCGCCTCGTTTGTGGGGCCGGACGGCGATCCGCTGGCGTCGCCTCCGCCGCCTCCGCCGGATGGCGAGCAGTTTGGAAAAGACCGCCTGAAAGTGACCCGCCCGGTCGCGCTCCAGAACCGTCGGATCGGAACGATTTACATTGAAAGCTCGCTGGAACCGGTCCGGGAACAACTCCGCGTGTACGGCGTCGCCGCGGTTTTCGTTATTTTGATGGCTATTTCGGTTTCGCTGGTATTGTCCAGCATCCTGCAACGCACGGTGTCCGAACCGGTGCTCGCGTTGATGCGGACCGCCCAACAGATTGCCCAGAGCGGCGACTATTCCCTGCGAGCCGTGTCGCCGAGCAAGGACGAGATCGGCCAACTCACCCGTATCTTCAACCAGATGCTCGACGGCATCCAGCAGACCGAAGAAAAACTGCAGCGCGAAATCGTCGAACGCCGCCGGGCAGAGGAGGAAGTTCGCCGTCACCGCGACCATCTCGAAGAGCTGGTCCGGGAACGCACCGGCGCCCTGCAACTGGCCAACGACCGCCTGAAACAGGCCTCCGAGGCGCTGACCCGTTCCAATGCCGAACTGGAGCAGTTCGCCTATGCGGCCTCCCACGACCTGCGCGAGCCGCTGCGCACCATTATCAACTTTGTCCAACTGCTCCAGGAACGACTCAAGGGCAAGCTCGACGCGACAGACGAGCGTTATATGGGATTTATCACCGACGCCACAAAACGAATGGATACGCTGATTCAGGACCTGTTGCAGTACGCCCGGCTGGAGACGCGCGCCCAGCCGTTCCAACCCGTCAACTGCAACACGGTCCTCCAACTGGTCAAAGAGAACCTCCGCACCACCATTGAGGAAACCCGCGCCGAAATCACCCATGATCACCCGTTGCCGATCGTGCGGGGCGACATCACCCAATTGACGCAGCTTTTCCAGAATTTGATCGGCAACGGCATCAAGTTCCGACGCCCCGAAGAACCGCCCCGGCTCCACATCGGCGCCACCAAACAAAATGAGGAATGGGTCTTCAGTGTCCACGACAACGGCATTGGCATTGACCCGCAGTATTTCCAGCGAATTTTCGTCATTTTCGAGCGCCTTCACCCGCAGGACAAATACCCCGGCACCGGCATCGGCCTGGCCATCTGCCGCAAAATCGTCGAACGCCACGGCGGACGCATCTGGGTCGAATCCGAACCCGGCAAAGGCTCCACGTTCTTCTTCACCCTACCCGTCTCCAGCGCGTTCTCACAAAGTGCTGGCTGACACGGCTATTTTCCAGTACGTTGCAACCGCGGATCCGCGAGAAAAATGAACGAACTCTATCGGAAACTGCTGGAGTTCACCGGCGACGGCGTGCATTGCTACACCGTGGACGAGGGCCGGATCCTGATGGCCAACCGCGGGTTTGTCCGCATCCTGGACCTCGATGTCCCGCCAGAAGCCGTGGTGGGCCGGACACTGACGGAAATCATGGTGTATGTCGAGGCACCGGGCACCATCCGCCGCGCCCTGGAAAAAACCGGCGAAATCCACAACTTCGAGTATCACTTCAAGACACTGAAAGGCGAGGAGCGCTGGGTGCTGCACGACTCGTTCCTCGCCACCGATCCCGGCAGTGGCAAGAAAATCGTTCAAGCCATCATCCGCGATATCACCCCGTTCAAACGCACCGAGCAACGTCTCGAAGCCCTGGTGCGCCTTTACGAGATGTCGGACGCGCTGCCGGAAGCGATTGCCCAGTTTGCCCTGGAAGAAGGGGTCCGACTCACCGTCAGCCAATTCGGTTGTCTCGGTTTCCTCGATGAGAAAGAGGTCGCACTGACGATCCGTCACTGGTCAAGGGAGGCGCCCGCCGAATGTCGGCTCGAAAACAAATCCACAGCCATCCCCCTCCAGGAAGGAACATGGTGGGCGCAAGCCGCGCAACAACGAACTCCTGTCATCGTCAACGACTGCTCATCCTTCCCGCGCTTAAGACAATCGCATCCTTTTCTTGTTCGTTTCATGAGCCTGCCGGTATTTGACGGCTCCCGCCTTGTCGCCGTCGTCACCGTTGCGAACAAGAACCCGCCCTACGACGAAGCGGACAAACGGCAACTCAGCCTGCTGATGACGGGCATGTGGCAATTGCTTCGTCGCCGCCATATCGAGGAGCAATTGCGCCAGCACCAGACGCACCTCGAACTGCTGGTCAGCCAGCGAACCTCCGAGCTGGCCCATTCCAACGCCGCGCTCCAGATGCAAATCAACGAGTACGCCCGCATCGAAAAAGCTCTCCGCGAAAGCGAGGAACGTTTCCGCCTGGCCATGACCAGCGCGCCGCTGGCGCTGTTCCACCACGACCGCAGTCTCCGTTACACCTGGTTTCACTATCCGAAGGCGCCCTTCCCCACGCGCGATTTCATCGGCAAGACCGATGCCGAACTTCTGCCCACCGAAGAAGCGGCACAGTGGACCGCATTCAAGAGCGGCGTCCTCACCACCGGCACCGGCGCCCGCGCGGAACTGCCTTTTACCCATCTGGGAATCACTTACTTTTTTGATCTCACCGTTGAACCGCTCCGCGACGCCCAAAACAAAATCGCCGGCCTGACCGGCATCGCTCTCGATGTCACGGAACGCCGCCGCGCCGAACAGGCGGCCCGACGCGAGGCCGAACTGCTTCGGTTGACGCACGACGCCATTTTTGTGTGCGACATGGAGGGACGCATCCAGTTTTGGAATCGCGGCGCGGAGGAAACCTACGGTTGGCAACAGAACGAGGTCATTGGGCGAACAGCGCAGCAATTGCTGGGCACTCATTTCCCCAAGCCGCTGGACCAAATCACCGAGGAACTGCTCCAAACCGGCCGTTGGGAGGGCGAGTTGGAACAGTTGACGCGCAACGGGGAACACGTCGTTGTCGCCAGTCGCTGGGTGTTGGTGCGCGATGAACAGGGGCGCCCCACCGGCACGTTGCGCATCAACAACGACATCACCGAACGCAAGCGCATGGAGGAAAACCTGCGCCTCTCCAATGCCGAGCTGGAACAATTCGCCTATGCCGCCTCCCACGACCTGAAGGAACCACTGCGAAGCATTTACGGGTTTCTCGAACTGCTTCGACATCGTTACGAGGGCAAACTCGGTCCGGATGCCGACGAGTACATCAACTACGCCGTGGACGGCGCCCTGCGAATGCGCAAGCTCATTGACAACCTGCTGGAATACTCGCGTGTCGGGCGGCGCGATCAATCCCCGTCGCCGGTGGATTGCGCCGTCATCCTGAAAACGGTCATCACCAATCTCCAGCCCGATCTCGTCGAAAAACACGGGCGCATCACCTGGGATCCGCTTCCCACCGTCATGGGTAATCCGGTTGAGCTGAGCCAGTTGTTCCAAAATCTCATTGCCAATGCCATCAAGTTCCACGGCCCACAACCGCCCGAAATCCATGTCGGCGCCGTTCTCCAGGGTCGCGAATGGCGTTTCCATGTCCGCGACAACGGCATAGGCATCCACCCGAAAGATTTCGACCGCATCTTCGTCATCTTCCAGCGTCTTCACAGCCGCGACGAATATCCTGGCACGGGCATCGGCCTGTCGCTCTGCAAAAAAATCGTCGAACGCCACGGCGGACGCATCTGGGTCGAATCCGAACCCGGCAAAGGCTCCACGTTCTTCTTCACCCTACCCGTCATTGGAGAGGCATCCCCATGAACCAGTTCCCCTTCAACAAACCCATCGAAGTCCTCCTCGTCGAAGACAACCCCGGCGATATCGTTCTCACCAAGGAAGCGTTGCGCGACGACAAGCTCACCATCAACCTCAACGTCGTCAACAACGGCGAGCAAGCCATGGATTACCTCTGTCGCCGCGGCGCCTACACCCGTGCCGTTCGTCCCGACCTCATTCTCCTCGACCTCAATCTCCCCAAAAAGGACGGACGCGAAGTGCTGGCCGAAATCAAAAATGATCTCGCGCTCCGCAACATTCCCGTCGTCGTCCTCACCACCTCCCAGGCGGAGGAAGACATCCTCAAAGCCTACGCCCTCAATGCCAATTGTTACGTCCAGAAACCCATTGACTTGGAACAATTCATGAAAGTCGTCAAAAGTATCGAATCGTTCTGGTTCACCGTCGTGAAACTGCCCGAATCCTGACCCCATGAATCCTTCCGCCATTCGCATCCTGCTTATCGAGGACAACCCGACCGACGCCCGTCTGCTCGCCGAAATGCTTCGAGAGACCGCTCCCTTTGCTTTTGAATTGGTCTGGATGGATCGCCTGGCCAAGGCCCTCGACTATCTTGCGCACAACAACGTAGATGTCACTCTCGCGGACCTATCCCTGCCCGATGCGACCGGATTGGACACCGTGATCCGCACCCGCCAGCAAAATTCCGATCTCCCCATCATCGTCCTCACCGGTTCTTCCAGCGACGAAAAAGCCATTGCCGCCCTCCGCGCCGGCGCGCAGGATTACCTCATCAAGGGCTGGGCCGACAGCGAACTCATCATCCGCACCGTTCGCTACGCCATCGAACGAAAACGCACCGAAGCCGAACTCGCCCGCTATGCCCGCGAACTGCAGGCCCGTAACGAACAAATCCAGTCCGACCTTCTGCTCGCCCGTGAGATTCAGCTTGCCCTTCTTCCTCATTCCTATCCCATCTATCCCCCCAACGTCGCGCCCGAACAATCCATTATCCAGTTCCACCACCATTACCAACCGGCCGCTTATCTTGCCGGCGATTTCTTCGATGTCTTTTCCATTACCGACACCCGCGTTGGCGTCTTCATTTGCGATGTCATGGGGCACGGCATCCGTGCCGCCCTCATCACCGCGATGATTCGTCCCCTGGTGGACGAACTCACCTCCAAGGCGTCCGACCCCGATGTGTTGCTCGGCGAAATCAACCAGGAACTGGTCGCCATTCTCCGCCAGGCCAATTCCACCGTTTTCGCCACCGCCTTCTACATGGTCATGGACCTTCAGCAACGCCGGCTTTGTTACGCCAACGCCGGCCATCCGTCCCCGCTGATCCTTCAACCCCATCGCAATCGCGTGATCCCCATTCCTTCGCATCAGGCGTCCGGCCCCGCCCTCGGACTCTTCCCCAATTCTGTTTACAGTACCATCCAATCTCCCATCGAATCCGGCGACACGCTCTTCCTTTATACCGATGGCCTTTTCGAAGCGACCAACGCCAACGAGGAAGAATACGGCCTGCAACGACTCCAAGAGGCCATCCAACAACGGCTCCACCAACCGCCCCGGACATTGTTTACCGAGTTACTGGCGGATGTGCAGCAATTCACAGGGACAAAAGAGTTTCCGGACGACGTCTGTCTTCTTGGCATCGAGATGCGCTGAGTTACCGACGCCACCGCATCGCCGCCAGCGTCAACACGGCCGACGCCACCGCCCCAATCCCCAGCCACTCCAAGATCGTCTCCGACGGCGTTTCCTGAAAAAACTTCGTCCCAAATTGCAGCCAGAATGCCACCAGCATCGTCAGCGACGTCAACATCCCGCGCGCCGCGAACACCGCGCCGCGCCGTGTTTCTTCGACCTGCTCCTGCATTTTCGCATCAATGAAGATCATCACCGTCGCGCCCACCGCTCCCAGCGCCACCATCAAGGGCACCACGCGCCACACCTCCGCCGTTCGGCTCATCAACCACAAGGCCACTCCGCCCAGCACCAACTGGACAAACGGCACCCACTCCGATTTCGTCCACGGTTTTCCCCGACCAAACGCCGCCAGGCCGATTGCCGCTCCCACACCGCCCGCGCCGATCAAATACCCCAATCCGCCTGTTCGCAACCCCAACGTGTTCAACGCATACCCCACAAGCGCCACCACCAACACTCCCAGCAAGAAAGCGAACACTCCTGCCAACCACACCAACGGCAACGCCGTCCGATGTCGCGCCAGATACATCAATCCCGTCCGCAACTCCTCCCATCCTCCCGGCGCTCTCCCGTTGGCATCCTGCGCTGTCGCATGCGCCGGCATCTTGATCCGCCAGAGCAACACCACGCTCGCCATGTAGGCCACGGCATTTGTCAGCACGCCCACCTGCACCCCGCAGGTCTCCGCCACAAATCCGCCCAGCGCCCGTCCACCGACCGTTGTCACCGCCAGTGTCACCGCAAACAACGTGTTGGCCTGCACCAGGCGTTCTTTGCCGATCAGATTCGGCAACAACGCATACCGGGCCGGGTAATAAAAGGTCGTCACCGCTCCGATCACGAAGATCAACGAATAGACCACCCACAAATGCCGTTCTTCCACCCGTCCGGTCAGCAACGGTTGCAACCACAACGCAATCCCCAACACCACCAGCACACGAAAGGCGTCGCTCACCATCAACACCGTTCGCCGTTGCCACCGGTCCAGATAGGCCATCGCCACCGGTCCCAGCAACAATCCCGGCAACGCCACCGCAAACAACATTTTTGCCGTCTCCACCCGCTCATCGTACTGATGCGTGCGGAACAATTCCAACAGCCCCATCTGCATCAGGGCATCTCCCAGCGCCAACACCACCATCGAAGCCCACAACCGACGGAACCCGGCGTTTTGGAACAGGCTCCACATGGTTAGCGGTGTTCCTCGATGAAGGTTCTCATGTCCGTCGGCAACGGCGCCCGCCAGGTCATCCGTTCCTGCGTCGTCGGATGCCGGGCCGTCACCGCCGCCGCGTGCAACGCCTGTCGGGGCAACAACAAATGTTTCAACATCTCCTCTGTCACGCCTTTCTCGATGAACTCCAGGTACCATTTTTCATCCGGGCCGTACACCTTGTCGCCCACAATCGGATGTCCCAGCCAGGCCAGATGCACCCGCACCTGGTGCGCTCGTCCCGTCCGCGCCCACACGCGCACCACCGAGAATCCCCGGCCCATATTGTTGTGATCATCATGACAAAATGTTTGGCTGGTTTCCACCCGCTGCTGTCCGCCCGACAGCCAGTCGGTGACCTCGTACTCCGTCACGCTCGGTCGCCCGCCGGCGGGGTCCACCACGCGTTTTGTGTACACCATCGAATCTTTGGTCACCGCAATCGGCTGATCCACCACCCCGCGCGGCTGCGCGAATCGTCCCCAGCAAATGGCGATGTACTCCTTTTCAATCTGCCGCCGCAACATCTGTTTTCCCAGGATTCGCGCCGCCCGTTCGTTGTTGGCCACCACCACCACGCCGCTGGTCTCGCGGTCGAGTCGGTTCAACAATCGCGGCGTTGTCACGCCGCGCGCGCGCACCCAGGCGGTCAACGACGCCTGAGCGGGACGCGACGCCGAATGGCACACCATGTTGCCCGGCTTGTCCACCACCAACAAATCGGCATCCTCGAAAAGCACCACCGGCTCGTTCACGATGTCGTTCCAAACTGAAGTTCTACCAGCCGCGCGTACCGGCCGCCGCGCGCCGCCAGTTCCGCGTGGGTGCCCTGTTCGGCAATGACACCCTCGTCCAACAGCAATACTCGGGTCGCGTCGCGAATCGTCGAGAGTCGGTGCGCCACCACCAGCACGGTTCGCCCCACCCGCAACCGTCGCAGCGCCTGCAACACCGCCGCCTCCGTTTCCGCGTCCAGCGCCGTGGTCGGTTCGTCCAGAATCAGGATCGGCGAGTTTTTCAGAAAGGCGCGGGCCAGCGCCAACCGTTGTCGTTGGCCGCCGCTGAGGTTGCCGCCGCGTTCCTGCAGTGGTGTGTCGTAGCCCTGGGGCATTGCCAAGATGAACTCGTGCGCTTCGGCCTGTTTGGCCGCTTCGATGATCTGTTCGCGGGAGGCATCGGGCCGTCCGTATGCGATGTTTTCCGCGACGCTGGAGGAGAACAACACCGGTTCCTGCGGCAGGATGCTGATCTGTCGCCGCAACGACCGGTACTGATACTCGCGGATGTCCGTGCCGTCCACCAGTACCCGTCCCTTTTGCGGGTCGTAAAACCGCAACAACAGGCTCAGCAAGGTGGACTTGCCCGAACCGGTCGGGCCGATCAGCGCCACCAGTTCGCCGGGATGAGCTTCCAAATCCACGCCTTTCAGCACGGGTTTTTCCGGATCGTATCCGAACCAAACCTGTTCGTATCGGACCTCGCCCCGACACTGTGTCAATGGTCGCGCATGGACCGAGTCCCGTATTACGGGGTTGGTTCCCAAGATTTCCACCACCCGTCGGAACGGCGCCATGGCGCCCTGAACCGCCGTGGCCAATCCGCTGATCTGCGTCATTGGCCCGTAAAACATGCCGACATAGGTGATGAACACCAGCAATTCGCCGACGCTCAGTCGGCCCGCCAGCACCCGTTGTCCGCCCACCCAGACAATGGCCACCGTGCCCGCTGCCGTGATCATGCTGGCGGCAAACCCGACCATGACCTGTTGGCGGGTCATTTGTTGGTTGGCTTCGACGGATTTGTTGGTGCCCTCCTCGAACCGTCGCCGCTCGTCGTCCTCACGCACAAACGCTTGGACCGTCCGAATGGCCGTGAGTGTTTCCTGGATGAGCGCGTTCAGTTTGCCTTCGCGTTCGTGGTACAGCACGGAGGAGGCGCCGATGCGGTTTCCGTAAAACTTGATGGTCCACCACAACGCCGGCGCCACCGCCGAGGCCAGCAATGTCAGCGTCCGGTCGAATTGCCACATCACCACCAGCATCCCCGCCAACATCGCCACGGCGTTGACCAGCGGCACCACGCCGCTGTTGAAAATCGTCTGGATCGAGTACGTGTCCCAGGTAACCCGGTAGCTGGTGTCGCCCACGGGCCGTCGTTCGTGGAACAGCAGCGACAGTTTTTGCATGTGATCATACAACCGGCACCGCAGATCGTGGGTCATCTCCAGTCCGGCCCGCACCAGATACAGTGTCCCCCAGGCGTTCAGTCCGTGCCGCGCAAAATAGACCACCAGCAACAGTCCGCACACCACCGGCAGGGCCGCGGTTTTGTCGGTCGTCCACACCGACAACCATCGCGGCAACGGCGATTTGTCGGTGAGAATCGAGTCCACGAGGACCTGGATGGGCCACGGTTGATAGAGACTCGCCGCCACCGACAACAGCGACAGCGCAAATCCCGCCGATGCCTTGCGCCATTGCGCCCACATCAAGGGTTTGGCCAGCCGCCACGCCTTTTGATTGTCCGTCATCACCCTCATGGACGCGCCGATGATGCCAGATCATCAACGGAATGACCAGCGACAATGACGGCAGCGGTCGGCGCGACCAGGACAGCCTTATCCGTGCGCTTTTCCCACCAGCGCCGACACGGTGGTCTTGTGTTTGGCAAGATACTTCTCCAGTCCCTTCTTGATCTCAACAAACACGTCCGGGTACACAAACCACGCGGTGCCGACCTGCACGGCGCTGGCGCCGGCCAGCAGATACTCGACGGCGTCCTGCCACGTGGAGATGCCGCCGATGCCGAGGATCGGCACGCGGCGACTGCGGCATTCGGGAATCCTGGCAAAACAATCCCAGACCATGCAGAGGCCGACGGGTTTGACGGCGGGACCGGACAGCCCGGCGGCAACATTGGCGAAGTACGGTTTCTGGGCGCGGATGTCAATGGCGACTCCGCGCAGCGTGTTGATCATCGAAAGCGCGTCGGTGCCCGCCGCGATGGCGGCTTTGGCGGGGACGGTGATGTCGGTAATGTTGGGGGTAAGTTTGGTGATGATCAGCGCGTTGGCGGATTCCTTTTTCACGGCGCGGACAATCTGCTCGACGGCCACGGGGTCAATACCGAAGCTGACGCCGCCGTGTTTGATGTTCGGGCAGGAGACGTTGATTTCCAGCCCGGCCACGTCGGGAGCGCCTTCGAGGATGCGGGCAGCCAGCGCGCCGTATTCTTCGACGGAGTTGGCGGAGATATTGACGAGGATCGGCAGGCCGTAGCGGCGGAGTTTCGGGAGGTCTTCGGCCAGAAAACGGTCGGCGCCCTTGTTTTGGAGGCCGATGGAGTTGAGGATGCCGGCGCGGGTTTCGATGATGCGCGGTTCGGGGTTGCCCTGGCGCGGGGCGAGCGTGACGCCCTTGGTGACGAATGCGCCGAGCGCCGCGACGGTCGCTCGGGCGTCGGCCAGCGCGGCCAGTTCATCGGCGCTGCCGGAGGTGCCGGAGGCGGTCAACAGCGGGGTGCGCAGCCGCAGGCGACCGAGGGTGGTTTGGAGAGGTGATTGTTCCATAGGATGTCCTTTGCGTCAAACAGCGGGCCTTCCTTGCAGACCCGCGCAAACTCTTCGGCGCCGTCGGGGCGACGAACTTTCTGCACACAGGAGAAACAGACGCCGATGCCGCAGCCCATGCGTTTTTCCAAAAGCACTTTCAGCGGCACACCGGCGTCGCGACAGATGTCGGCCATCACTTCCATCATCCGGTTCGGGCCGCAGGTAATGGCCATTGGTTTCCCGCAAGCCGTGGCGAGAAACCGCCGGTATTGTTCGGGAACCAGACCGTGGAAGAGATTTTCCGGCGGGAGACGGCGGATGCGTCGGGGAGGCGCGACATCGCAGGAGACGAAGATGTCGGCGGGCGCCACCCCGGCGGCAAGGAAATCGTCCACGTACACATAGGCGTCGCGCGGTTTTTCGCCGAAGGTGGCGGCCAGTTCATCGCGGTAGCGCAGGGATTGGACCGTGGCGATGCCGAGAAACACTTTCACACGAAACGCATGGAACCGCAGCGCCTCGATGAGAGTGATCAACGGTGCCATGCCGACGCCACCGCCGACGAGGTGGACCTCCTCGATGCCGTCGGCACGGAGGCGGCGAACGTCAAACGGCTGGCCGAGCGGGCCGATCATGTGGACGTGGTCGCCGCGTTTGAGCCGGGTCATCAGCGGTGTGCCGAGAGCGTCGGGCAACACCTTGTAGAGCATGTCAAATCGGTCGGGCGCGGGCAAATAAAGGAACGGCGTGAGTGACGGCGGCAGGTCAAGTCGTTTGAGGTAGTCGGCGGGAAAATGGGGATGAAAATCCCGGCAGATGCCGAAGGGGCGTTTCAACAGGGGTTGTGGCGTCCGGTCCACGGCGTCGCGCCATTTGCCGCGACAGACGGCGCGGAGGCCGAGCGGGGCGCGGACGGGGCGGACATCCATCATGAAGAATTGCGGGGGACGAAGGTGACGGAGTTCCTCCGCTTGGAAAGCGAGTTGGTAATGGGTGTCGCCGACAGGGGTGTTGGCGATGACGGTCGCGGTAAAGGAAGCGATGGCGGGAGGCGGCAGCTCGACGGGATGGCCGGTTTGCAATTCTTCGAGCGAGGCAAACAAGGCGCGTGGAAATTTGTCGGCGAGTTTGGGAGCGCGGAGCCGTTCCATTTCGGCGCGGGAGGGGGCGATCACGACGGCGAGGCGCCGAAACCGTTGGCCGTCGTGTCGGGCGATGGCGGCGATCTCGGGGCTGGGCCGGCTGAAGAAGTGGATGCGACGATCCTTGCGGACGGCTTCGGTTCCACGCAGGGTCCAGCCGTCGCGGGCGAGGAGATTCTGGATGAGGATTGGCAGCACGAGGAGACTTCTAACGTGATTTGGCAAACAACACAAGAGCCTGCTATATTCGGGTGGCGGAGGAAGTAAAGTGAACGCGGAAGTCCAAAAACATCTTGAGTACGCTTCCGGCTATCTCGAATTAAAGATGCTCGATGACGCATTGCAGGAGACCGATGCGGCGCTGGCGCTGGAGCCGCACAACCCGCACGCCATCGCGATGAAATCGGCGATTCTCTGGTACCAGAACCGCTTGAAGGAGGCAGAGCCGTTCATGGCCGAGTTGGCGGAGCTGAATCCGCGAGATTCGGGCATCTGGATCAACCTCGCCTACATCCGCCGGCGCACACAATCAGTGGAGGCGGCGGCGGAAACGCTGCAGCACGCTTTCGATGCGAATCCGCGCGATCCGCTGGCGCACTTCAACATGGCCTGTTACCGGGCGGCGCAAAACCGGACGGAAGAGGCGCTGGCGTTGTTGCGCAACGCTCTGTCGTTGGATCCGAAACTGCGCGACCTGGCCAGAGCCGAGCCGGATTTCCAGCCGTTGCGCGGGTTGCCGGCTTTTCAGAAGCTGATCAGCGGCGAGGAGGCAGACCCGCGTCGCGCCTGAGTTTCTCGATGTCGAGTTGCCGGAGGTACTCAACGAGGTTTTTCCAAACGGCGTGATAGCCGAAGCCGCCGGTGGTCATTTCTTGGAGGGCGTCGTCCCTGCTCCAGCCCTGAACGGCCATGCGATAGATGGCGCACATCAAGCCGGTCCGGTCGGCCCCGTGTTGGCAGTGGACGAAGACGGGGGTGTTGTTGGTGTCGGTTACGATTTTCAAAAACCGGGTAATTTCGTGGTCTTCCGCGTGCCAGGCCTTGAAATAGATATGTTCCCGGCGCAGGGGCAATTCGCCAATTTCGTCGCGGTCGCTGTGGAAGGAGCGGAGGTTGACGACGGTTTTGATGCCGAGGCGTTGGAGTTGTCGCATTCCCTCGCGGGTCGGTTGCGCGCCGCGATAGAGGGTGTCGCTGACCTTGTGGAAATTCGGTAGTCCCGGTTTGACGATCGGTTGTGCCCACTGTGGCGGTCGGTTGGTGTCGGTTTGTGCCGCCGCCAGGGAGGCGGTGATACACGCCAGCAGTAGGCCAAGGAGCGTTTTCATGAGAGGAATGCTGTCAGGTCGCGGCAGACATGGCGTGGCCGATAGGCAAACCGTTGCAAATCGGCCTCGGTGGTCACACCGGTCAGCACCAGGACGGTTTCGATACCGGATTCGATGCCGGCAACGATGTCGGTGTCCATCCGGTCGCCGATGATGACGGTTTCGGAACGTCGGCAACCGAGTCGTTGGAGGGCGTGGCGCATGATCAGTGGATTGGGTTTTCCGACAAAGTAAGCGGCAGCTCCCGTGGAAAGCTCGATGGGCGCGATGAGGGCCTTGGTGGCCGGCACCAGGCCGCCTTCGACCGGCCCGGTCACGTCGGGGTTGGTGCCGATGAGTTTGGCGCCTTTGAGGACGAGGCGGATGGCGCGGGTGATCTGCTCGTAGTTGTAGCTGCGGGTTTCGCCCACGACCACGTAGTCGGGGTTGATCTCGTTGAGGGTGAACCCGGCCTCGTACAGCGCGTTGGTCAGTCCGGCCTCGCCAATCACGAAGGCGCTGCCGCCGGGTTTCTGGCTGGCCAGGAACGCCGCCGTGGCCAGGGCACTGGTGTAGAAGTGTTCCTCCTCGACCTTGATGCCGAGGCGGGTGAGTTTCTGGCGCAGTTCGCGCGGGGTACGTTCGCTGCTGTTGGTGAGGAACAGGAACTTTTTCTTTTCCTGACGCAGCCACGCCACAAATTCGGCGGCGCCCGGCAACAGGCGGTTGCCGTGATAGAGAACGCCGTCCATATCAATGATGAATCCGTTATTGGCGCGAACGGCAGCGAATTCACTCATGATCTCTTGTCCTTCTGGCTGCGGCGTTCATGTCGCCGCATCCCCGCAGGTCGTTGAAGTCTCCGCCTTGCGTGTTCGGGCGTGGAACTCTTGCAACGAGTGGACTTTCAGGCCGCGCTCGCGGAGGGTTTTGATGCCCAGAGCCGCCGCCCGGGCGCCGGCGAGGGTTGTCATGATCGAGATGCGGTGTTGGACGGCGGTGGTGCGGATTTTGACTTCGTCGGCGCGCGGAGCCTTGCCGGCGGGGGTGTTGATGATGAGTTGGATTTCGCCGTTTTTGATCAGGTCGAGCACGTTGGGACGACCTTCCTGGACCTTGAAGAGTCGTTGGACGGGTAATCCGTGTTTTGCGAGCACCTCGGCGGTGCCGTTGGTGGCGCATAGCTCGAATCCGAGCGCGACGAGGTCGCGGGCGATTTTGACGACGTGCGGTTTGTCGGAGTCGCGCACGCTGATGAAGACTTTGCCCCGGTCCGGCAGGGCCGGTTGGGCAGCCATTTGGGATTTGGCGTAGGCCATGCCCCAGTCGCGTCCGATGCCCATTACTTCGCCGGTGGAGCGCATTTCGGGGCCGAGCAGGATGTCCTGACCGGGGAACTTGCTGAAGGGGAAGACGGATTCTTTGACGCAGAAGTATTTCGGCCAGATTTCGCGGGTGAACCCGAGTTCATCGAGTTTTTTGCCGGTCATGACCTTGGCGGCGAGTTTGGCGAGCGGTTGTCCGATGGCTTTGCTGACAAACGGCACGGTACGGGAGGCGCGCGGGTTGACTTCGAGTACCCAGACGTTGTCGCCCTTGACGGCGAATTGGACGTTCATCAGGCCGGCGACGCGAAGTTCGCGGGCCATCGCGTGGGTGTAGTGGCGCATCGTCTCGATCACGTCTTTGCCCAACGAGTGCGGCGGCAACACCATGGCCGCATCGCCGCTGTGACAGCCGGCAAACTCGATGTGTTCGAGGAACCCGCCAATGACCACGGTGTCGCCGCCGACGCCGATGTCGGCGATGCAATCCACGTCCACTTCAATGGCTTCTTCGAGGAATTTGTCCACGAGCACGGGGCGTTCGGGCGACGCTTCGACGGCATGGCGCATGTAGTGGCGGAGTTCGTCGTCGGAATAGACGATCTGCATGGCGCGTCCGCCGAGCACGAAAGAAGGGCGAACGAGCACGGGGTAGCCGAGTCGTCCGGAAGCGGTGAGTGCTTCTTCCTCGTTGGTGGCCAGTCCGTTGGGCGGCTGTGGGATGCCGAGTTTGTCGAGCATGGCGGCGAAGAGTTTGCGGTCTTCGGCGATCTCGATGCTTTGAGGGGTGGTGCCGATGATGTTGACGCCGTTCTTCTGGAGGCCGAGCGCGAGGTTGAGTGGGGTCTGGCCGCCGAACTGGGCGATGGCGCCCCAGCAACCTTCGCGTTCGTAGATGTGGAGCACGTCTTCCAGTGTCAATGGCTCGAAGTAGAGTTTGTCGGAGGTGTCGTAATCGGTCGAGACGGTTTCGGGATTGGAGTTGACCATGATGGTCTCGAAACCGAGTTCTTTCAGCGCGAAGGCGGCGTGAACGCAGCAGTAATCGAACTCAATGCCCTGGCCGATGCGGTTTGGGCCGCCGCCGAGGATCATGACCTTGCGTTTGTCGGTCTGTCGGACCTCGTCGTCCATGGTGTCGTAGGTCGAGTAATAATAGGGGGTGTAGGCCTCGAACTCGGCAGCGCAGGTGTCCACGAGACGGTAGCTCGGTGTCAGGCCGAGTTTTTTGCGCAACGCCCGCACCTCATCCTCGGTCGAGCCGACCAGCGCGGCGATTTGCCGGTCGGAGAACCCCATGGACTTGGCCTTTTGCAATAACGTTTCGTTCATGAATGTCTGTGACGGTCTATAACTGCTGCTGCAATTTTTGGTCTTTGGCGCGGGCTTGTTCGGCGAGTCGTTGTTTGAATTGTAACAGAGCCGCCGTGCGGGTCGGGTCGCCCGAGGCGATGATCTGGGCCGCGAGGATGCCGGCGTTGCGGGCGCCGCCGACGGCCACGCAGGCCACGGGTACGCCCGACGGCATTTGCACCATGGCCAGCAACGAATCCAGGCCGCCGGCCAGTTTTGTTTCGATCGGGACCGCGATCACGGGCAGAGGCGTCAACGCAGCCACCACGCCGGCCAGATGCGCTGCGCCGCCGGCGCCGGCAATGATAACACGCAGGCCGCGCTCGTGGGCGGCGCGGGCGTAGTTGGCCACGTCGTCGGGCGTGCGGTGGGCGCTCATCACGTGCGTTTCCCATGGCAGGCCGAATTCCGCGCAGGCTTCGGCGGCGGCTTTCATGGTCGGCCAGTCGGAGTCGCTGCCCATCAGAATGCCCACCAACGGTTTTTTGTTGTTTGTGCTCATAATTTATTTTTGCGGGTTCTTGGCGTCCGGCGCGGGAGTGTAGAGACGCCATTCGTCAAAGGGAAGCACAAAACCGTCGGTCAGGGGGTGTAGGTCAGGATTTGGAGCCATTCCCGGCCATGGTCGCTGAGAATCCAGCCGTTGCGCGCCCGTTGAACGAGGTTGCGGCAACCATTTCGAGCCAGCTCGGCTTCGTTGACCCGCGCCACCACGGGCAGTCGTGAGCGGGTTTCGCTGCGGGGCCAGATGGCCACGGGGAGGCCCCAGGCGGTAACGCCGATTTCGTAGGCGACGATGGGGCCTTGAGGAGCGGTCTGGATTTGTTCGGGATGCAGTTTCAGCCACGGGAACGGTTTTGCCGGGATGAGCACGGTGAAGGCAACAGGTTGTTGGGCGACGTACTCGGCAAAGTTCAGTTTCGGGTTGGCACCTGCCGCCAGCAACAAGGCGGACGGGTCAAGCCCGTAGAGGTTCAATCCGTTGAAGTTGCCAAACGGCGGGGCCTTGGGTTCCCGTTTGGGGTACCAGATGTGGAAGTGGTTGTTCAGCAGGAAATCCACCTCAAAATGCAGGTGGGCGCGTTCCGATGGGATGCCTTCTCTGGTGTTGGTGGAATGGCCGAGCGTGCCGAGCCGTTGACCTTTGGACACGGGTTGGCCCGCTTTCAGATCGCCAGCCACGTCGGCCAGGTGAGCGTACAACGTGTACACTGCCACGCCATCCCAGTGGTGAGCGAGCACGACGTAACGGCCATAGTTGGAGAGACCGGGTTTGGAATTGATAAAGGCAACCTCGCCGTCGGCCACCGCTCGCACCTCGTCCAGCGGTTCACCTCGTTTGTCCCGACGCAGACACCGGATGTCAATCCCCTCATGAAAACGACGGCCACCACGTCGGACACAGCCAAACATGCCGGATTCGACACTGCCCTCGGCGGTTGGCTGGTAAAACGCGGCCGGATTGCCGCGGCGGAGCGCGTCGTTGTCGGTCGGGAACGTCAGGTCGAGGGCATGAGCAGCGCCCGAGAGCAGGCCGCCCAACACAAGCCAACGAAAGCGGGACATGGCTACCATTGACTATTGCGGCGTTTGCTCATTCGGTTGAGCGAATCCACGGTTTTACGGGCTTCCTCATCGGTGAAATCGCCGACAAGAAGCATCTGGCCATTGGTAATTCGCTTGTCAACCAACCAGGCCGCCACGGGCCGGCCATTGAGGAAGGTCACCAGATAACGGCCCCGGCTGCGCGTGGTCAGTTCATCCAACGCGAACGCGCCGCCCGGTTCCATCCGCAACAAGATCGCCGCCCCGCCTGCGGTCGGGTAAAGTTCCGCCGAGTGCACGTCGCGCTCCGTCAATGCCGGATACCGGTCCACCTGCAGGGTCAGGCCGGTTTTCGGGACCTGGACCTCGCGATACAATTTACTCGGCAACGTCGAGCTGATCTGCTCGTGCAGGCGCAGGGCCACATCCTCCTTGTCGCCCGAAGTCGCGCATCCCGCCGCCAACAACAGGCCGAGACCAAACGCGAGAAAAAGTTTATCCGTTTGCATGGGAACGGGACTCTATGCTAGGTTTGCGCCTGTTACAACCAAATCATGAGCGTGGACCCCCGATTTCTCCAAGCTGAGGGAGTAGAAGTCTTCACCGGCAATGAATTGTTGCTCAAAGGCGCGTTGGAAGCCGAGGGCGGCACCCATCTGCTCACCGGTTACCCCGGTTCACCCGTCTCCGGCGTGTTCGATGCCATGGAACTCGCCGGCCCGTTGCTCCGCGAAAAAGGCATCCGCGCTTCGATTGCCAACAACGAAGCGCTCGCCGCCGCCATGCTCAACGGCTCCCAAATGGGACCTCTTCGCGCCCTCTGCATCATGAAATCTGTCGGACTCCACGTCGCCGCCGATGCCCTGGCGCTGGGTAACCTCGCTGGCGCACACCCGCAGGGCGGCGCACTCGTCATCATCGGCGACGACCCGTGGAGCGACTCCACGCAGGTTCCCGCCGACTCGCGTTACCTCTGCAAACACCTTTACATGCCGGTGCTGGAACCCAGCACCAATCAGGAACTTAAAGACTGGATTGACCTCGGTTACAAACTCTCGCGCCACGCCGGTCTCTTCCTCGGTTACCTCGTCACCACCAACCAGGTGGACGGCGGCGGTAGCGTCACTGTTCGCCCCAACCAATACCCCGACATCAACACTGCCCACCGTTACACGCTCGACACGGCGGCCATTGACCTTGATCGTACCGTCCTGCTGCCACCACGCACGTGGAACCGGGAAAAAGATTTCCCGCGCCGCTACGGTCTCCTCTTCGAGGCGGCTCGCCGACTTGGCGTCAACCGCATCGTCAACGCCCGCGCCAACCGCCGCTGGCGGAGCGAAATCGGTTTTGTCGCTTCCGGCCTCGGTTACTGCTACCTGCTCGACGCCCTGCGCGAGTTGGGTGTCGCCGATCAAGTTCCCATCCTGAAGCTCGGCATCAGCTACCCGATCGACCCCAAACTGGTCGAGGAATTCTGCGGCCAGGTCCGCAACCTCTTCGTCATCGAAGAACGCCGCGACTTCATGGAAGAACAACTGGTCGAAATCACCCACAAACTCAACCAACGCGACACCAGCGCTGCCAACCGCACCAACGTCTGGGGCAAACAATTCCCCGCCAACCTCCCCGGCATCCCCGCCACACGCGGCCTCAACACCAGCATCATCATCGAACGCCTCGCCCCACTGGCCGACGTGTTCAATGACCCTGACCTGCGCATTGACCGCCAGCGGGTTGAACAAGCCGCCCGTCTGGTCCGCACCACCAGCCGTCCCCCTCTCTCCCTCGTCCCACGCACCCCCACCTTCTGCCCTGGTTGCCCCCACCGCGACTCCGCCAGCGTTCTCGTCGAAATCAAAAAACAATTCATGAACGCCGACTACATGCGGCGAACCCACCAGCGTCCCCCCGTGGACCTCGTGTTCCACGGCGACACCGGCTGCTACACCATGCTCATGTTCGAGCCGACCAAGGACCTCATGCACAACTACAGCGGCATGGGCCTCGGCGGCGGCACCGGTGCCGGCATTGACCCTTTCATCACCAACAAACAGGTCACGTTCATTGGCGACTCGACCTTCTTCCACAGCGGCATGCTCGCCATCTCCAACGCCCTCGAACAAGGCCAGGACATCACCTTCATCATCCTCGACAACCAAACCACCGCGATGACCGGTCACCAACCCACCCCCCAAACCGGTCACGACATCGTGGGCGCCCCAACCTACCGCCAAAATATTGACCGCATCGTCAACGCTCTGCTCGGCCGGTCAATCCCCGTCATCCGCGCCAACCCCGCCGACCGCGACGCCTGGCGCGCCATCCTCGAACAAACCATCCTCCGCGACGGCGTCAAAGTCCTCATCGCCGACAAAGAATGCGGCATCACCCATCACCGACGCCAAACCCAACAAGAACGCGCCGAAATCAAACAACACGGATTCCTCCGCCAAAAACGCTTCATCAACATCAACCAGGACGTCTGCGACTTCTGCCTCGAATGCACCCTCGCCACCGGTTGCCCCGGCCTCACCATCACCGACACTCCGTTCGGCCCAAAAATGCAAACCGACCTGAGCTGGTGCGTCGCCGACACCGCCTGCGCCAAAATCTACGCCTGCCCCGCCTTCGAAGAAATCACCGTCATCCGCCAACAAAAACTTCCTGCTCCCATTGATCAGATTGACCTCACCGGCATCCCACTGCCCACCCCCCGCGCCTTCGACAACCTCTGGCACTGCTACCTCGCCGGCGTCGGTGGCATGGGCATCGGCGTCTGCACCGCCACCCTCGTCCGCGCCGGATTCAAACAAGGTTACCACGTCCAGTTCTGCGACAAAAAAGGCCTCGCCGTCCGCAACGGCGGCGTCTATTCCCACGTCACCTTCGCCCGAAAACCACGCGATCTTTCCAACGTCATCCCCTACGGCAAAGCCGACCTCCTCATCGGCGTGGACCCCTTGGAAGCCGCCCGCAGCCTCGACCCCAACGGCAACCAACGCTGCGGCAGCCCCCAACACACCGCTGCCGTCATCAACACCTACAAAACCCCCACCATCCTCACCCTTCTCGGCAAACACGACTTCCACATCGCCGAATGCGAAGACCTCATCCGCCAACGTACCCGCGCTGATGACTATTTCAGCCTCAACGTCAGCGGTATCAGCGAACATTTCTTCGGCACCAAACTCTACGCCAACATCGTCATGCTCGGCATCGCTTTCCAACGCGGCCTGGTGCCGCTCTCCCTCGAAAGCATCGAATGGGGACTGCGCGAAACCATGGGCAGCGCCGCCGACGACAACATCAAAGCCTTCCACCTCGGACGCAAACTCGTTCTCGACCCGCCCCTGGCCCATCGGCACGAACTTCACGAAACCTACGACCAGTTCATCGCCGAACGCATCGAGGTCATGAAACGCAACCACCGGGCCCGCGATCGTTGGGTTAAAGAATTCGAAGACCTCATCCATCGCAGCGAACAAAGCATCCACCTCGGCGAACAAACCGAACGCGACATCGTCTGGCGTCTCTACAATCTCCTCGAATACGGCGGTACCGATGCCTACGCCCGCCAATACCTTGACCTGGTCGAACGCGTGTACCGCCTCGACAGCGCCGAACGCGAGTACGCCGCCACCAAGGCCGTCATCTGGAACCTGTACAAGGCGATGATTATCAAGGACGAGGTCTTCGTCGCCCACCTGATGACCAGCGAGGAAAAATACCGCCGCGACAATCACCGCTACCACGTGGATCCTGCCCGCGGCGACAAAATCCTCTACCATCACCTCAACCGTCCCGAATTTGTCCTCTTCGGCAAAACCGTTCGCTTCAAGTTCAGCCCCAAACGTTGGCAACTGAACCTCCTCAAACACATGCGCTGGCTCCGCGCCGTCCTCCCACACTGGCACCGCCCGGAACGCGAATTCCGCGACTGGTACATCCGCTTGGTGGAAGATTTCTGTCACATCCTGCCCACCCTTGGCGCCGATCGTCCCGCTTATGACCGCTGGGTCGAAGCCCTTCGCTGCGTCGAACAGGTCCGCGGTTACCGTGAAGTCCGCTACCCCAAAATGGCCGAAGCCCGCCGTCGGGCCGAACAACTGGTGGGCGACACGGGAGGGAGCACTCGCGCCCCGCAACGTCTCCACCCGCCTCAGCCTCACCCGCAGAACCGTCAATCGCAGGATGGCAAAACACGGGCTTGACGGTTGCGCCAACCTTCTCTAAGGTAAAGCCGAATTTCGACTGCGGGGTGGAGCAGCCCGGTAGCTCGTCAGGCTCATAACCTGAAGGTCGTAGGTTCAAATCCTACCCCCGCTACCAATTGAAAAAAAACGTCCGGCTTGATTCCAGGCCGGACGTTTTTTTGGCAGAAACCGAACTACGGACGCTGCGGACGGTTGGTCGTTACGGTGGAGGGAACAAACTGAAAGATGGTCTCGTTGGATTTGACCAGGTTGAGTTTTTCCCGCGCCACTCGTTCCAGGAAAACGGGATCGCTTTTCAGCGCTTCGATCTCGCTTTTGTGCTGTCGTTCCAGCGCTTCCAATCGGGAAAGCTCTTTCTCCAGCCGCTCAATGTCGCGTTGCATGGAATGCTGGCGGTGCCAGAGCGGCACAAACAACAGCGCGGCTCCGGCGGCGACCATTGCCAGAAACACCCAAAATCCCAGCGATTGCAGTCGCAGCCAGAGCGCGCGCCAGTTCATCGGTACAACCTAGAGTTTGCCGCCGAACACGGCGTTCTTGCCGAGCAGTTCCTCGATGCGCAGCAGTTGGTTGTACTTGCAGATGCGGTCGGTGCGGCAGAGCGAGCCGGTCTTGATCTGGCCGGCGTTGGTGGCCACCGCGATGTCGGCAATCGTGCTGTCCTCGGTCTCGCCGCTGCGATGGCTGATGACGGAGGTGTAGCCGGCCTCTTTGGCCATCTCGATACAATCGAGCGTCTCGGTCAACGAACCGATCTGATTGACTTTGATGAGAATCGAGTTGGCCGTACCGGTCTCAATGGCACGTTTGAGGAACTTCGTGTTGGTCACGAAGATGTCGTCGCCGACCAGTTGAATCTTGTCACCGAGCTTGTCGGTCATCAGTTTCCAACCGTCCCAGTCGCTCTCGGCGTGCCCGTCTTCGATGGAAATAATGGGGTATTTCTTACAGAGATCGGCATAAAATTCGACCATCTCCGCCGGCGTGTGTTTGGAGCCGTCGGATTTCTTGAACACGTACATTTTGGTGTTGGGATCGTAGAACTCGCTGGCAGCCGGGTCCAGTGCGATGAAGATGTCCTTGCCGGGCTTGTATCCGGCCTGTTTGATGGCGGCCAGAATCACTTCGAAGGGGTGCTCGTTATTTTTCAGGTTCGGGGCAAAGCCCCCTTCATCGCCGACGGCGGTGCTGTACTTACCGGCTTTAAGAACGCTTTTGAGGGCGTGGAAGACTTCGGCGCCCATGCGGAGCGCTTCCCGGAAGCTCGACGCGCCTTTGGGCATGATCATGTACTCCTGCAAATCAATCGGAGCGTCAGAGTGCGCGCCCCCGTTCATGATGTTCATCATCGGTACGGGCAAGACTTTCGCGTTCGGCCCGCCGAGGTATTTGAACAGCGGTTGTTCGAGCGCGTTGGCGGCCGCCTTGGCCGTCGCCAGCGAGACGCCGAGGATGGCGTTGGCGCCCAGTTTGCTCTTGGTGGGGGTGCCGTCGAGCGCGATCATGGTGTTGTCAACGCTCAGTTGGTCGAGCGCATCCATGCCGGTCAGTGCCTTGGCGATTTTGGTGTTGACGTTGGCAACGGCTTTCAACACGCCTTTGCCGCCGTAGCGTTTTTTGTCGCCGTCGCGCAATTCGAGGGCTTCGTTTTCGCCGGTGCTGGCGCCGCTGGGCACAGCCGCGCGGCCGAGCGCGCCGCAGGCCAGTTCGACGTCCACTTCAATGGTGGGATTGCCGCGCGAATCGAGGATTTCGCGGGCTTGAATACGGGTGATTTTTGTCATGGTAAGCAATTTCTCCTTGGCGGCGCATTCTAGAGCCGATGTCCGCTGAATCAAGCTATTTAGCAGCCTCATCATTGACAGCACGGGAATTTGTCGGTAGAAGCTGTGCAGGCAATGGAGTTTGCCGTCCTACAGAGGAAAACCGCTTGAGTTTCGGTTAGCTCGATGCTGATAACTCCTACTGACGCACGAATGGGGGGTGGGGGTTTTTTATTCGCGTAAAAGATCAAGTCACTCATGAAACATTTCATGGCGGTTTGTCTGATGTTGGCCGCAGGCGGTTGTGCACGTTTTCAGTCGCAACCGATTTTGCCAGGACAGACGGCCGCCTCCTTTGAGGCGCGGACGCTTGACGACGCGGGCTTGTGTCGGTTCATTGAAACCAATCTGCACCGAGCCGTCACGCAATGGAGCTTTGAGGAACTGGCATTGGCCGCACTCTATTTTCACCCCGACCTCGATGTGGCACGAGCACAATGGCGTGTTGCCAAAGCCTCGGAAATCAAAGCAGGTGAACACCCCAATCCGACTGTGGGCGTCTCGCCGGGTTACAATACAACGACCTCCATTCCCTCGCCGTGGATGGTGAGCCTCAATTTCGACATCCCCATTGAGACCGCCGGCAAACGCGGCTATCGTCTCGCCCAGGCCAAACATTACTCCGAAGCGGCGCGATTGAATTTGGCATCCGTCGCGTGGCAGGTGCGCAGCCGGGTGCGCAGCCGTTGGCTTGACCTCTTTGCGGCCACACAGAAAGAAGAATGCTTGCGCCGGCAACAAACCGCCCAGGAACAAGTCGTCAAACTACTTCAGGAACAACTTGCTGCGGGCGCGATTTCACCGTTTGAACTGACCCAGTCGCGGGTGGCCTTGCGTAACACCGCGCTTTCACTGGCCGAGACCCAACGCGAGCGGGAAGAAGCGCAAGCGGCCCTGGCCGACGCCGTTGGAGTGACGGCGCGGGCGCTCGCCATCGTGAAACTTTCGTTTCACGGGTTGGAACAGCCACCGCCGCCCTTTGATGCGACAAACGCCCGGCGACAGGCATTGACTGGTCGCGCTGACGTGCTGGCAGCACTGGCCGAATACGCAGCCAGTCAATCGGCGTTGCAACTGGAAATCGCCCGGCAATATCCCGACATTCGTCTTGGCCCCGGCTACGAATACGATCAGGGCGACAACAAATGGTCCATCGGCCTGTCCGTGGAATTGCCGCTGTTGAACCAGAACCAAGGCGGCATCGCCGAGGCCCGCGCCAAACGCGAAGAAGCAGCGGCGCGGTTTCTGGCATTGCAGGCGCGCGTGATGGGCGAGATGGACCGGGCGCTGGTCGGTTACGAGACGGCCCGTCGCGTGTTGGCGATGGCGGAAACATTACGTACCGAACAACAAAAATTGCGGGAAACGGCAGCACATCGTTTTCGGGCCGGCGAGATCGGACGGCTGGAACTGGCCACAGCTGAGTTGGAACTGTACGAGGCCGAACTGGCGCGCCTGGAAGCGCTGGTAAAGACACATCAGGCGCTGGGCGCCCTCGAAGACGCACTCCAATCTCAACTTCTTCCACAAAAAGACACCCAATGAAACCAGCATTCCTTCTCATGGTCGCCGTCCTGATGGCCGGCTGCAAACCATCCGCTCCCGAAGACAACGCGGAAAATATCCCCACGCAAGTCGCTGTACGCGCCGGCAAGGTAGTCCGCACCACACTGCGTCGCTACGTCGAGGGCTGGGGTAACGTCGAGCCATCACCGGCGCATGACGGACAAGCCGCAGCCAGCGCGCGCGTGGCCTCCCCGGTGGCGGGCGTGGTGACGGAGGTCAAATGCGCCGAGGGCGAACGGGTCGAGAAAGGGGCCGTGTTGTTCCAGTTGGATGCGCGCTTGGCGGCGGCGCAATTGGAGAAAGCAAAACTGGCAGTGGAATTCGCCGAACTGACGTATGAGCGACAAAAGAAACTGCTGCAGAGCGAAGGCACCTCGCTGAAACAGTTTCAGGAGGCCGAACAACAGTTGCGGGTC
The DNA here is from genome assembly GCA_964541945.1 of uncultured Verrucomicrobiota bacterium. Taxonomy (GTDB): domain Bacteria; phylum Verrucomicrobiota; class Verrucomicrobiia; order Palsa-1439; family Palsa-1439; genus CAIKAP01. The sequence continues at coordinate 45,187 of CAZISE010000009.1, read as the reverse complement.
GCGCGGGCGGCGCTCGCCGAGGCACAAACGCAATTTGATTTGTTACGCGTGACCGCCCCGCTCGCCGGAACAGTCACGCGGTTATTGATCAACCCCGGCGAGGCAGTGGAACCGCTAACGGTGCTGGCGGAAATCGTGGATTTGAGTCGGCTGGTGGTGGCGGCAAGCGTTCCAATCGCAGAACTACCCTTGCTGAAAGTGGGCTTGCCGGTCGAAGTGGACGGGAAACTGGCGAATGTTTCCTTCATCGCGCCGCACGCTGACCCAAAGACCGGCGGCGTCCTGGTGCGGGTGGCCCTGCCGAGGGAAACAGGACTGCGGGCGGGCCAATTTGTGCGGGTGCGAATCATTTGCGAAGAACGCCCCCACCGTCTGGCTGTGCCGCGCGCGAGTGTTTACACCGATCATGAGGGACGGAGCACGATTTCCGTGATCGAAGGCGACCGGGCAAAGCGGAAGACGGTCAAAACAGGTTTGCAGGACGGCGATCTGGTGGAAATCGAAGCTGATGGTTTGGCGGAAGGCATGACCGTGGTGACGGAAGGCTCGTATGCGTTGCCAGAGGAAACGAAAATCCACGTATTGAGCCACTAGGACGAGAAAAGCGGCAATGAAACTGGATCAACTCACCGAGAAAGAAGGCTCATGGCTCGGACGATTCGCGATCCGTCACCGGCTGGCCATCATCTTCATCGCCATCGCCATCTGCGTGGCAGGAGCCTATTGCACACTGCGAATGCCCTCCTCGGTGTTTCCCGAAACGGAATTCCCGCGCTGTGTAATCTTGATTGATAACGGGGTCATGCCCGCCAACGAGATGATGGCCACGATCACTCGCCCCATCGAAGAGGCCATGAAGGACATCCCCGGCGTGGTGCAGGTGCGCTCGGCCACAGGACGCGGCAGCGCCGAGGTCAACGTTTTTTTCAACTGGCAGGTGGACATGGTTACCTCCGAGTTGTATGTGCTCAACCGCATTGGCCAGCTCAAAAACACGCTGCCGTCCACGGCTCAAACAACCGTATGGCGACTTACGTTCAACGCTTTCCCGATCATCGGCGTCAGCCTGACCAGCCCAAACCGCGACATCATGAAACTGTGGGAAGTGGCCCGCTATGAACTGAAACCGCGGTTCCTACGCATCCCCGGCGTCGCCCGCGTGGATCTCGTCGGTGGACGCACACCGGAATATCACGTCATCGTGGACACGATGAAATTGGCGGCACTCAACCTCAGCATGTCCGACGTTGCCGCGGCCCTGGAAAAAAACAACCTGCTTGCTCCGGCCGGATTTCACATGGAGAATTACACGATTTACCTCGCACTGGTGGATGGACGCGTGAGCGGCCCGGAGGAATTGGCCGAGTTGGTGGTGGCGGCGCGCGGCGATCAGGTGTTGCGGCTGCGCGATGTGGCACGAGTCGAACGCGGACCGGAGCCGGTGTTCAACGTCGTCAACGCCCAGGGCCGACGGGCGGTGCTGATGAATATCCGTGCCCAGCCGACCGGCAGTAGCATCCTCAACATCGCCAGGGATCTCAAACAACAACTGGCCGAACTCCGACGCGTGTTGCCCCCGGACCTTGAACTGTCGTTTTACTACGATCAATCACTGCTGGTGCGCGAGTCGGTCATCAGCGTATGGGAGGCGATCATTGTTGGACTGCTGTTTTCGGCGCTTGTTTTGTATTTTTTCCTGAAGAACTGGGGCAGCGTATTGACGGCCATTATCGTGATCCCGATCTCCGTGCTGGTCTCGATCGTAGTGATGTACCTGAGCAAAATGACCTTCAACCTGATGACCCTCGGCGGCATCGGGGCTGCCATTGGCGTCATCATTGACGACGCCATCGTCGTGGTCGAGGCCATCGTCACCAAGATCACGCAAAACGTGCCGCGTCGTCAGGCGGTCGCGGAAGCCATCGGTGAAATCTTTCTGCCGTTGGTTGGCTCGACCCTGACGCCCGTGGTGGTGTTCCTGCCGCTGGCGACACTGGACGGGTTGCCCGGCGTGTTTTTCCGCGCGCTGGCACTGACGATGACGGCAACGCTGCTGACCTCGTTGGTGCTGGCCGTCACGTTGACGCCAACGCTGGCTTCACTGTTGATCCGCGACCGCTCGCATCTGGAACATGGTCACGCGCCGGCCAGCGTGGATGGCGGGTTTATCATGCGCCCGTTGACGCGGTGGTTCGAGCGGCTGTTGCGCGGGGCGTTGCGCTGGCGGTGGGTCACGCTGCTGACGTGCGCGCTGATCGGGGTTTCGGCGTGGCTGTTGTACGGAAAATTGCAAACGGGATTTATGCCGGACATGGACGAAGGCGGGTTCGTCATTGACTGCTTAACGCCATGGGGCACGAGCCTGGAGGAAACCGACCGGATGATGCAGCAGGCGGAAGCGATCCTGCGTGCCACTCCGGAAGTGGAGGGGTATTCGCGCCGCACCGGCGCACGGCTGGCGCTGGCCGTGGCGGAACCGAACAAGAGCGATTTTCTGGTGAAATTGAAGCCGGACCGAAAACGCAGCACCGAAGAGGTCAAACAGGACTTGCGCCGCAAATTCAATGCCGCGTTGCCGGGCGGCGAATGGGAGTTTCCGGGCATCCTTGGCGACTTGATCGGCGACCTGCTCTGGTCGCCCAAACCCATCGAGATCAAACTGTTCTCCACCGACACGGCCTGGCTGATGAAGAAGGCGCCTCAGGTCAAGGAAACCATCGAAAAAATTAAAGGAGTGGTGGACATCAATGACGGTCTGAAAATGACCGGGCCAACCATCACCTTCCGCGTCCGCCATCACGATGCCCAGCGGTTCGGTTTGACGGCTGATGCCATCGCGGCGGCCGTCAACACGGCCATGCTCGGCACACCGGTCTCGTCAGTGTTGGAAGGTGACCGGGTTGTCGCCATTCGTGTTGTGGCCGACCCGCGCCAGTTGGATCGGATGGCGGCATTGCGCGAGATGCTTCTTCGAACCTCCAATGGCCGCGCGGTGAAATTGTCGCAGGTCGCCGATGTCGTCGAGGAACCCGGCCAACTGGAACTGACCCGCGAGGACCTGCGGCAACTGGTGGCCGTGACCGCCGCGTTGGAGAACCGCGACATGGGTAGCGCCATGGCCGAAATCAAACAGAAACTCGAAACCGACAAAACCATCCCGCCCGGCACGATCGAATACGGCGGTCTTTACCAGCAACAGGCCGAGTCATTCCGAAATCTGCTGGTGGTGTTGTTGTTGGCCGTGGCATTGGTGTTTACGGTGTTGCTGATGGAGTTCCGCTCCTTCTATGAACCGCTGGCCATCGTGTTTGGCTCGGTGTTGGCGTTGTTCGGAACGATTGCCGCGTTGTGGATGACGGACACCCCCTTGAACATCGTCAGTTTCCTCGGCGCCATCATCGGTGTCGGAATCGTCGCCAAGAACGGCATCCTTATGTTGGACCTCGTAGAGCATCTTCGCGCGCAGGGTTTGAGCCTGGAAGACTCCTTGGCGCAGGCCGGTCGTCGCCGATTGCGTCCAATCTTGATGACTTCTCTGACAACCGTGTTCGGCATGGCACCGTTGGCATGGGGCGTCGGGCATGGTGCGGACATGCTGAAACCCCTCGCCATTGGCGTGATCGGCGCGCTCTGCATCTCTGTCCTGTTTTCATTGCTGGCAACCCCGACTGCCTACTACGTCATGATCCGCTGTCTGCAACGGCGCCCCTGATGCCCTGATCTCGGCGACTATCGGCCCAAGCGCAGATTGGCAATCCGCTGATCCAGGTCAAGCAATTGCGCGGAGTTGTAGTCGCCAAGCCGCGCCTGTTCGCATAGGGCAACAAGACGGCCCGGATTGCCGCGCGACAGGCGCAACAGGTCGCGTTCAAACGACGACTCGCACACACCCAATCTGGCGCGTAACAATTCCAACATCGCGTCATGCGAAAGCGGCGGGAGTTCCAGCGTGTCGAAATCGTAGAGGATCAGTTTGAGGTGACCAATCTCCTTCCAGGCGAGGCTGCGCGTCACAATGATCATCGGGTGGGCATCGTGTATGTTTTCCAAAAATGAAAACAACTTCGGGCTGACCCAACCAACATGATCAAACACAAACACGTGTTTCTTACCAACTGTGGCGCGGAGAATGGCGCGTTTACGGGCGATGTTGTCCGCCACCGGCACCGTGAGCTTGAGTGCCGTCAGCAACGATTCGCAGGCGGTCTTCAACGTGGCGCTGTCAGCGCAATACACCGCGCCCGGCCAATCCCGGATCGCTTCCTGCGCCAACGCGCTCTTGCCCGCGCCTTCCGCGCCGCACACCACGAGGTTGCGGCCGGCGCGCAAATGTTCGCGCACCACCGTCAATTCCCTGTCGCGTCCGATGAGGTTCACCGCGACACCTCGGTTCGGCCGTGATCGTCGTCCAGGAGGTTGCGGAGTTGCTGGAGTAACGCCCGCAATCGGGACAAGCGGCGGTCCAGGTAATCGGCGGTGGCAGCATCCACGTCGCCATAACCGCGAAGCCGGGACGGCGTAATTTCTTCCAGCCCCACCTCATCGAGAAGCAACGCGGCTCGAAGCGAGCGACGCACGGCCTCTTCCTGAAAGGGAAGCCGCAACTCATCGGCCATTTGCTGAATGTCGCGTTGAATGGGAGCGATCCGCGCACGTACCTGGTCAGACGAGACGGTCAACGGATCAACATAACGGGTCATTCGGCTTTCGGCGGGCGGATGTTCCAACACGTCAAGCAGGCGACGCAAATCCCGATCAATCCCGGCCAGCCGAACGGCCAGCGCCCGGCGCTGTGATTCGTTCAGCGGCCAGCGATCGGTCGTTGTTGCCGGTTGATCGCTCATAGCAAAAACCTCCTACCGAAACGGTTCGTTTCAGTAGGAGTCATCAGTCGTCGGTAGCGCGACATTCGGCGAACTCCATCGCCACGGCGTTCGACAACAAATTGCCAGCCCCACACGGCAATGTCAATGCGCCGTCATGTTGACAGTCTTTGCCAGTCGGGGTAGGTATAAGAAGTGTTTTGGAGCGTGGTTTGCTCCAAAAGGTGATGGAGTCCACCGTAACCGCCGAGGTGGCTGATGACTCCTGAAGAAACGCCACAACGTTATTCAGGAGTAACGAGAACATGGAAGTCCGCACACTGGACACAGCCGCACCGGCGGAATCAACACCGCCGGTCCCAACCGCTCTGCCAAATCTCTTGCGCGAGGCCAGTGAACTTGTCACCGCGCTCGGCCCGGAGTTCGATGCCGACCGGGACCGACTCGACGGGTTGCGAGAACGGTTGCGTGCGGAACGTTGTCATCTGGCCGTGCTCGGTCAGTTCAAACGCGGCAAAAGCACTCTGATCAACGCGCTGCTCGGCGCGCCGGTCCTGCCGTCGGCCATCGTGCCGCTCACTTCGATCCCGACTTTTCTACACGGTGGCGACGAGTTGACGGCGCGGGTCGTTTTTGAGGACGGCAAACCCGATGAGCGGTTTGCCGGGCCGGACGCGGAAGCGCTCGGCGAGTTTCTGCAACAATTCGTCACTGAAGAACACAACCCCCACAACCGGCTTGGCGTCGAGCAGGTGGAGGTCACCTACCCGGCTGCGGTGTTGCGTCAGGGGCTGGCGCTGATTGACACGCCCGGCATCGGCTCGACGTTCCGCCACAACACGGAAGCCACGCTCAACTTCCTGCCGCAATGTGACGCCGCCCTCTTCGTCGTGTCCGCCGACCCGCCGATCACGGAGGTTGAGGTCGAGTTCCTCAAACTCGTGCGCGGCAAACTGGCTCGCGTGTTTTTCGTTCTCAACAAGGCCGATTATCTTGACGCGACCGAGCGACGCACGGCTGTGGCATTTCTCCAGCGCGTGTTGCGCGAGCAGGCCGGGTTTGCCGACACGCCGCCGATCTTTTGCGTCTCCGCCCGGCAGGGTTTGGCCGCCCGGCAACGCAATGACGACGCCGCCTGGGAACAAAGCGGCATGGACGACGTGGAACAACGCATCGTCAGATTTTTGCTCAGCGAAAAAACCGACGTGCTCCAACACGCTCTCGCCCGCCAAGCCGCGGATACCCTCGCCGACGTGGCGCACCGCCTCGAACTCACTCGCCGCTCGCTCCAACTGCCCCTGGCCGACCTCGATGAGCGTATCCGACAGTTTGCCGCTCGGTTGGTCGAGATTGACGAGCAACGCATTGTCCTGCTCGCCCGACTCGCCAAAGACGAGGAACGACTGGCCGAAGCCGTCGCGCAACGGGCCGCGCCACTGCTGCCGAAATGCCTTCACTTCCTCCAACGCGTCGTGCAGGCATCCCAGGAACGCGACAACGCCCATTGGACGGAAGAATCCGCCCGCGCCGCCATCGCCGATGCCATTCCCGGTTTCTTCGAGCGTGAGTTCGGCGCGGCGCATCAGGCCTGCGACGCCGAGTTGCGCGAGGCGTTGCAACCGCACCGCCACCGTGCCGAGGAACTCATCGCCTCCGTACAACGAATTGTCAGCCAGTTGTTTGATCTGCGTTGCGACGCCGCGCCAAAGGAAATTACCCTGACCGCCGTGGATCGCCCTTATTGGCGCACTCATCGCTGGCAATTTGAAGGCAGCGCCTCGCTCCCGCCGAGCTGGATTGACCGGCTCCTTCCTCAAGGCCTTCGGCATGCCCGTATCCGTCACCGGCTCGCCGAGTACGTCGAATACCTGGCCACCCGCAACGTTGGCGACCTTCGTTCCAGCATCACCGACAACCTCCACGCCAGCGTCCAGACCTTTCGCGACCGGCTCAACGCCGCCATCGAACAAACCATCCAAACCACCCGCGCCGCCATCGAAGCCGCCCGTCGCCGCCGTGCTGAAGATTCCGCCAGCGTCGCCCCCGAACTCGCCCGCCTCGAATCCGACATCACCCGTCTCCAAACCCTCCGGCAACGCCTCGTATCCGGTCCGCCATGAAACCCATCAGCCCATCCGACGTGGACGCGCACATTGCGGCTCTGCGCGACCACGATTGGAACATCCGCTGGCATGCCGCCAAAGCGTTGGCCACCGCCGGCGACACCCGCGCCGTCGAACCGTTGATTGCCGCGCTCACAGACCCCGATGCCTGGGTCCGCTGGGAAGTCGCTCACGCACTCGGCAACCTCGGCGGACAGCGCGCCGTCGAAGCGCTCCTTGCCGCCATGCGCGACCCCGACCAATGGGTGCGATGGGAGGCAACCCGCGCCTTGGGTAGCCTCGGTGATACTCGTGCCCTCGAACCGTTGCTGACCGCCTTGCGCGACCGGGAAGCCCAAATCCGTTGGGAAGCCGCCCGCGCCCTCGCCAACATCCCCGATGCGCGTGCCGCTAAGCCGCTGATTACGACCCTTCGCGACACCGAACCGCGCGTCCGCTGGGAATCCGCCCGCGCTTTGGGACACGTCGGCGGCAAGTCTGCCGTGACCGCCCTCATAACTGCCCTGCGTGACCCCGACGAGCGGGTCCGCAGCGAAGCTGCCCAAGCTCTGGCAAACATTGGCGACCAACGCGCCCTGCCGGCTCTCGCCCGACTCGCCCGCGAAACCGACGCCACGACCGGCCTGCCCACCTCCGCCGCCCTCCACGCCCAAACCGCCACCAGTCAAATCCGCCATGCCACCTGCTGACTTCTGGGCCAACCCGCGCGACGGCTCACTGCTGCGGTTGATCCCAGCCGGCACCTTCACGATGGGTTCGACACCCGACGACATCGCGGCCGCCGCGCGCATGGACAAGGATGGTGAGCAATTCGCCTTGCGCCACGAAACACCGCAGTTCACCGCCACGTTACCGGCCTATTACATCGGCGTTTATACCGTGACCAACGAACAATTCGCCCGATTCCTCACAGAAACGCAGCCTTCACCCGAACAACTTGAACTCTGGCTCCCGTGGAACGATCGCATTCTCACCGACCCCTACCGTTCCCTGCCCGGCTTCGAACGGCATCCGGTCATCAACGTCTCGTGGTTCGGCGCGAAAGCCTACTGCAAATGGGCCGGGCTGCGGTTGCCGACCGAACTCGAATGGGAAAAAGCCGCCCGCGGCACGGATGCCCGCCTCTTTCCGTGGGGCAACGACTGGCAGCCTGACCGACTCCGCTGGTGGAGCAACCGTGGCCGCAACGAAACCACCGCACCGGTGGACGCTTTCCCCGAAGGACGGTCACCCTACGGCCTTTACCAGATGGCCGGCAACGTCGAGGAATGGTGCGCCGACTGGTATCAGCCGGACATATATCAGCGTTACGCCACCGGCGACCTGCGTCCGCCAACGCACGGCCTCGGTCGGATCGCGCGCGGCGGCGCGTGCCTGCGCCGCAACAAACTCGAATTCCGCTGCGCCATGCGCCGCGCCAACCCACCCGCCCTGGTGAACATCCTCTACACCGGTATCCGCTGTGCACGGGATACCACACACACTCCGGCAAAGGCGATGCCAGTTGCGTAGGTGAGCGTGGTTAACCGAGAAGCCAAACGGGTGCTCTCAGAAGAAACGGTCAGTTATTGCGGTGATGAGGGGAAGCTTGCCAATAGCGTTCACAGTCGCCGCTGACCCGCAACATGCATTCGGTGGTGCAACCAGATGTTGGTCGAGACTGCGGACATCCGGTTCCCCAAACGGAGCGCTGGCGAATGGATGCGAGACGGGTGGTTGCACCTGTTCCTCTTTGGAAGCCCCCTGACTACCAAATCATCCTCTCGCTACCCGCCACTTTTGATCACACACACGCCTAACGACGTGCTTGCCGCTCCACGGCCAACCCGTTACACTGCCAACCGCATGTTTGCGGAGATTCGCGATTCATTAGTCGAACTGTACCAGCAGGATGACCGGCCGTGGCTGGTCGGTTTCAGTGGCGGGAAAGCCGAGCCGCTGGGAGCGGCGAGACGCAGGGACGCGCAGCGGACAGCCGCAGGCCGAGCTGAGCGGGCGCGAGCGAGTGCAAATGAGACGATGGTCGCGTCGTTGGTGGTGGATGCGGTATTGGCCGTGCCGGCGGAGGCGCGCAAAAAGCCGGTCAGCATCCTCTGCACCGACACCCGTGTCGAGATCCCTGCCATTGTCGAAATGGTGGAATCCACCCTGGCGAAAATTCGACGGTTTTCGGAGCAACACCACCTGAACATCGAGACTCGTCTGCTGCGTCCGCCAGCGGAGCAATCGTTTTGGGTGAACATCATCGGCCGGGGCTATCCGCCGCCCAACCGCATCTTCCACTGGTGTACGCAGCGGCTAAAGATCGATCCGGTGACGGAGTTTGTAAACCGGCGGATGGGGCATTGGGGGGAAGCAATCCTGCATTTGGGCGCGCGCCGGGCAGAGAGCGCCAGCCGGGCGCAAACGATGGCTGGACGCGAGACCCGCAACGGCTTGTCTCGCCATCCCGACCTTCCCAACGTATGGGTCAGCAACCCCATCCAGCATCTCACGACCGAAGAAGTCTGGGCGTATTTGTTGCAGAAACCAAATCCGTGGGGTGGCGACAACCGGGCACTCTACAAACTTTACGCCAGCGCCTCCAACGGCGAATGCCCCATCCAGATTGACACCAGCACGCCGAGTTGTGGGAATTCCCGGTTCGGTTGCTGGACTTGCACGGTAGGCGAGCGCGACAAGGCCAGCGAGGGCTTGCTGGCCAGTGGGGATGAACGGATGGAGCACTTGATTCAATTCCGCGAAACACTCCAGTTCTATCAAGACCCCAAGAACGGCAAACGCGACATGATTCGCAAGAACGGCAGCGTCGGTCCCGGTCCGCTCACCATCGAAGCTCGCCGTGAACTGCTCCGTGACTTGCTCAAATTGCAAGAGGAAGTCGGGATCAAACTGATTACCGACGACGAATTGTTTCTGATTCAACAACTTTGGAAAAGCGCGCGTCGCCCCGACGACGGCGGAGGTGTGGCGCGAATCGTGACCCGCCAGAGAGGAATCCTTATGAGCGACTGGAAAGAAACCAATCGGCTGCGTGAGCTACAGGAGCAGGTGGCTACCGAAAAAGGCATACGTGTCGAAACGCTTCGCCGACTGCTTGCCAAGGTGGACGAATACAGCGAAAGCCACCGGGCATTCGGCTTACCGGCGACCGATGCATTCTCGCTTCTGGTCGCGTCGATCGCATAGACTGTGGAGGTAAGCAATGACGAAGTTTCGTGGATCAATTGATGATCTAAAACAACTCATAGCTGCACAAGGTATCACCGGAGTGTGGAAGGAATTGCCAAACAATGCCTTTCAGTTTACTTCGACGGAAGGTGCAGTTTTAAATTTTTATGGAACAAAGACCATCCAGTTTCAGGGTCCAAAAGCGCTCAAGGAAGAACTAGAGGCAAAGTTGGTGAGAAACATACAAGATTGGAAACCAGAGCAAACGTCACTACCTCAAATTAATCCCCATCCCCAACAGAAATCTGGCGAAAACAAAAGAATATTTGTAGTTCATGGGCATGACCAAACGGCGCGGGAGCAGCTTGAGTTAATACTCCACAGGCTTGGGCTTGATCCATTCGTCCTTGCGAACACGGCTGGGGGAGGCCTAACCCTAATCGAGGCGTTGGAGAAGGAAATCGGTCCACAACCGGGTCAGTGCCGTTTTGGCATTGTTTTACTCACACCTGATGATCTTGGCTACTCCAAAAATGATGGCCCAGACAAGGCCGAACCACGCGCCCGCCAGAATGTGGTTTTGGAGATGGGCATGGTCTTAGCAGCACTGCGCCGTCAGAATGTAGTGATTCTAAAGAAAGGCCATATAGAAATTCCCTCAGACATTCAGGGCATCATCTACATCGGATTCAATGCACACGTGAAAGAAACTGTTCCCAAATTGGTTGAACGGCTGAATCAAGCAGGTTTCAACCTTGATGCGTCAGCAATTGCCCGCGCAACGGCCTAGACAAGTGAGGAAGAAAGTAACAGTGTATTCCGATGGTGCGTGCGAGGGCAATCCGGGACCCGGCGGGTGGGCAGCAATCCTCACATATAAAGGTCATAGTCGAGAAATCAGTGGCGGCTCACCCGCCACAACAAACAACCGAATGGAACTGCAAGCTGCAGTCGAAGCGTTGAAATGCTTGAAAGAACCCTGTGAGGTCGAATTCTTTACCGATTCGAGGTACGTCCAACTGGGTATTTCTGAGTGGCTAACTGATTGGAAAGTGCGTGGATGGAAGACGAAAGATCGAAAACCCGTCAAGAATGAAGCCTTGTGGAAGGAACTGGATGCCGAATCGCAAAAGCACAAGATTGTTTGGAAATGGCTTAAAGGGCACGCCGGACATCCACTGAACGAACGATGTGATTTTCTTGCCCGAAGCGAGATTGAGAAAATTCGGCGTCAGTACCCGCCTGATAGGTTGAAAGCGCTGCTCGAAGAATTTAGAAACAATGCGGATTCCATCGAGATCAACGGGAATACTTGCTGGGATCATTTAACGCACGTGGGTGGATGAAGAAAGACCAATCATACTGGCTGCACAAGCTCGCCACGCTTCAGATTGACCGTGCGCGGGGTGACCCAGCTCCACACAAGCCGTTTCTGCTTCTGGTCATCTTGGAAATGGCCGACCGGGGTGAGATTACCGGCCCAGAGTTGCCGCTCTCGCCCGATCTCGCGTTCCGTTTCAGCCTGTTCAACTCCGTGATTGCTGATCGTAAACGGTCGCCACTCGAATTACGACTCCCGTTCCATCACCTCAAAACATCCGGTATCTGGCAGCCGTTGATGGCGGACGGCAAACCCTCGCCACATCGAAGTTTGACCGCCAAAGTTCGCTTTGATCCGTCATTCCTCGATTGCCTGCGCGATCCGGTATTCCGCGATAAGGCCAAGCGCGTGTTGATCGAAACACCGCCGTATTTTCGGCCGGAGGAACGCATTGCGCTCTACGCCATGCTTCGTCTCAAACCGTCGCACGCCCACAAAGCCAAGGAAACCGGCGCGCTCTATACCACACCCGCCGAGCGCGGACGCGACGCCCGCTTCCGCATCGAAGTCGTGGTTGTCGCCTACAAGCACACATGTGCGTTGACGGGCTACCGGATGACAACACTCGATATGGAAAGTATCGTGGACGCCGCGCACATCCACGAATTCAGCGACAGCCGCAACAACGATCCCCGCAATGGCTTGGCATTGTGCAAGAATGCCCACTGGCAGTTTGACCGGGGGTTGTGGTCAATTACGGATGATTACCGGGTGATCGTTAACCGCGACAAGTTCATAGAAGAAGGCGTCCCCGGCCAGAAGCTCGCCAATTTCGACGGTCACCGGCTATTCCTGCCGGGCGATCCCAAATACTGGCCAGAGCCAACGCACTTGGCGTGGCACCGGCAAGAAAAGTTCAAATACAGAATAGAGACTGATTAGAATGAACCCACGCTTCGAAAAGATCGCAATCACTGAAATTGAGCGACGGCATGCTTCGTGGACTTTTACCGGTCGAGTCGTAAAAGGCGACGAAATCCGGTATGAGGTTCGCGACCACAACTACCATCCCGGCAGCAAATGGGAATTTGTGATTCACATCCCGGATAACAAATCGGAGCGGCTCGAAGTCCGTCCGATCAAAGTTCCAAATATCAAAGTCCTCGCCCAATTGCTGAAGCGCGCGATTACATTTCAGAGGGCGACAATCCCTCCACATAAAAACCGGTATTACTGCAAGATCACGCTGGCAGTGGCCGATGGCTGGCAAACAAAGCGTGTCGTTCCGGGGTGTGAACTGAATGCTCTCTTGAAGGTAAAATGGTTCAAAAAGCTCGAATCACAAATCTGTGAAAAGGACGCCGTTACCACAACAGCCGGGAATGACGGCCAGCAATTGGTTATACTCGTAGAGCAAAATGATTATCCTGCGATGATTCACGCTTTCTTCGCTATGAAGGTATGGGTTCTTCGGGAAGCGCTTAACCCATATTGGCTCAGGTTTTCCAAGTAGTGTTGGCAGACTATTCAGCAGGATTTACCGATCAATCCGCTGTACCGGCTCCCGAATCCGACCGAGAACGCGCAGGTCGCTTACGAGATCGCCAATCTGGTGCGGTGTTTCGCCCCGCAACTGGGCGCGAAACAGGAACGCAACATCAGCGATTGTTATCAGCGGTTGCCCTCGCCTGATTTCCCGTCGTTGGCGATGGAACTGGAGAACAGCGGGGCGACCGGAGTGGACTTGGCCATCATCCAGAAGATCGAGCGGTTCAACATCTTCGCCAGCGCGCAAACGGCCATCCCGCCGGAGCAATGGCTGAGCCAGTCGTTCGTGATTGATTTCAAGAGCTTTCACACCGACAGCGAGACGAAAGCGTTGGCAGCGGCGTTGATCCTGAATTTCCTGATCAAGAAGCTGGGGCAACAGTTGGCCGTCAAGAACGACATCCAGCCGTTGAAGATGGTGTTGTTCGTGGACGAAGCGCACTTGTTATTGCCGAAGGAACACAAGGCCGGGCTGCTCAGTCAACTGGCCCGGCAAGGCCGGTCGTGGGGTTTCCCGGTCTGGCTGGCGTCACAGGATGCCGACAAGTTTGTCACCGGCGGCGAGGAAGGAACGAACTTCGCTCAACTGGCCGAGTGCGGCGTGCATTTCTCCCCGCACACGCTCAGCCCCGCCGATCAGAAGCTTGTGCTGGGCACAGTCGTTCACCAGCAATTCAAGAAAGCCGAAGCCGCGTTGTGTCAACGCGGCAAACTCCAAACCACCGGCCTCGCCCGGCAGTTCTGGAAGGATGGAGGGAAGTAAGCGGGCGGGACGCCCGTTCTACGCAAGCGAGCGGACGCAACAGACTTCGTCTTCGCGGAGCGGTTCGAGGGCGGACGCAGGAACGGTGATAACGGCAATGGTGTCGCCCAGCGCGTTGAACACCTCGGCGCTGTAGCCTTCCTCGCCATCGGGCGCAACGTGGTGATCCACGAGCTTGACAATGTCGCCCCGCCGCAGCCGTTCCTCCGGCAGGTCGCGGGCCAATACCACGTCTTTGTAGAGTTCAAATGTCATCAGCATTTCCGTTTGTCTGGAAGCAATGTAACGAATCTTGTCTCTCCCGACAAGTGTTCCGTCATCCAAACTGTGCGCACCGGCAATGTTCTACCATTCGGGCCAGTCAGGCTGCCGCAAATCTCATAATACTGGCCGAACTTGTCTGTTTTGGTAGGAACAGCTTCGAATGCCAGTTGTCGCCTCAACTCAGCCAACAGTGCCTCGGCATCGTTTATCCCATACCCGGCTAATTTCAGATAACCAGATTTGTCGCCCCGTGCTTGCGGCACGAGCAGATACTCCGTCGCTTTCTCTTTTGGAATGATGGCATTTGAAGGTAGTTTCATGATGATTCATCCGCGTAACATTCCAACCGATTGCTGGATTGCGCACAGGGTTTTCTGGATATCATCGGCGGCATTGCCCGTACCCAACGAAAACCGGATCATCTGCCGGGAAGCCGTCGAGTCCGGTTTCATGGCCTTGACGACGTGCGACGGCTTGTCGGAATCGGCCAGACACGCTGAACCCGATGAGGCACAGATGCCTTCTTGATCCAACAGGATCAGCAACGCTTCGGATTCGATCCCGTGGAAGGTAATGTTTGTTGTGTTCGCCAAGCGCAGCGTTTTATGTCCGTTCAACTCCGTGCCCGGAATCGAACTCAAAATCCCATCCTCCAGCGCATCCCGTAACGGACGCACCGTCTTGTCGTAGTCGGGTAGCTTCTTCTTCGCCAACTCGCACGCCTTGCCCAGCCCGACAATCAGCGGGACGCTTTCCGTCCCGCCCCGGCGATTCTTTTCCTGATGTCCGCCATGAATCAGCGGCACAAACGGCGCTTTCCTTCGCACAAACAACGCTCCAATCCCTTTCGGCGCACCGAGTTTGTGCCCGGTAATCGAGAGGTAATCCACCGGCAAATTCCGCAGATCGATTTCCACTTTACCGGCCGCCTGCACCGCATCGCAATGGAACAACACCCCGTGCGCCCGGCATATTTCCGCAATCTCCTTCACAGGAAACAGCACGCCGGTTTCATTGTTTGCCCACATCAACGACACCACTGCGGTCTTGTCGGTGATGGCCACCTCCAAGTCGCCGAGCTTCAGCAACCCATCCTGGTCAACAGGTAGGTACGTCACCCGGTATCCGCTTTCGTGTGATTCGTATATTTTGTGGTTTCCTTCGATGGCTTTGCAGTAATTCAGCACCGACGAATGTTCCACTGCCGAGGTGATGATGTGTCGTTTGCCGGTGGCCTGCAATGCCGCGTGGATAGCGGTGTTGTTGCTCTCCGTGCCGCAGGAGGTAAAAATAATCTCGCTGGCGTGCGCTTCGATCAACTCGGCCACCTGCTCTCGCGCCGCCTCGATCACGCCTTTCAACTTTGCCCCAAACTTGTAACTGCTCGATGGATTCCCCCAATCGGAGGTCAGATACGGCATCATGGCTTCCAACACTTCCGGCAGGACGGGCGTCGTCGCATTATGGTCCAAATAAATCACGGCGCGTGATCATACGCGTCGGCTGCGAATTTGTCAGTGGCATTTGATTCAATGCCAATGTTGACCGGGACAGTGGCGTGGCGTAGGCTCCTGCACATGGCAATCGGGGTAGGTCGAGAACATGGAGCGCTTGGAGTCAGAAAGAAACCCCCGGTAGCTGGTTCACGTCGTATTGAAGGCACAGTTATGAATGCAGTGACAGGGTTTTGGTTGTTTTGGCTGACGGCAGCAGCGGAAATTGCCGGCTGTTACGCGGTGTATGCTTGGTGGCGTAACGGCGGCAGCGCATGGTGGCTCGCGCCTGGAGCGGCGTTGTTGGCGTTGTTCGCCTGGCTACTGTGTCTGCACCCGGTCGCGGGCGCAGGCCGGGTGTACGCAGCCTACGGTGGCATCTACATCGCCGCGTCGCTGCTGTGGCTGTGGTTGGTGGAAGAGAAACTTCCCAACCGTTGGGACGTTGCCGGTGGCCTGATTTGTTTGATCGGTGCTGCGGTAATCTACTTCGCTCCGCGTGTTCAATGAAACCCTCATCGTCAACCCAACCCCGCTGGCTCAATCGAACGGTATTTGGGATCGGGCTGGCGTCGTTGTTGAGCGACACGGCGCATGAGATTGCGACGACAATCCTGCCGGCGTTTCTGGCGACGATGGGTGCGGCGGCGGCATGGTTGGGACTGATCGAGGGCATTTCCGACGGACTTTCAAGTTTCGCGAAGATGGCGTCAGGGTATTACACCGACCAGATGCGGCGACGCAAACCCATCGCAGTGCTCGGCTACGTCGTCACAACCGTCGGCACGGCGTGTTTCGGGTTGGCGACGCAGGCGTGGCATGTGTTGGTGGCGCGGGCCACCGCATGGCTGGGGCGCGGCGTGCGCACGCCGGTCCGGAAAGCGCTGCTGGCAGCCGCGTCAACACCGGAGACCTACGGACGGGCGTTCGGGTTCGAGCGGATGATGGACACGTGCGGCGCGATTGTCGGACCGGCATCGGCGACGGCATTGCTGGTGGCCATGAACCACAACTACTCGCACGTCTTCTATTTAACGCTGATACCGGGCTTGTTGGCGGCAGCGGCGATTGCGTTTTTGGTGAAGGAGAAGGAACGAACCCATGTGCCATACATCTCGTTTGGCGAACGGCTCAGCGCGTTGCCGCGGGCCTACCGAAAGTTTTTGCTGGCGGTGGGTTTGTTTGGGGCCGGTGACTTTGCGCATACCATGTTGATTTTGTTGGCCACGCAGAAACTCACGCCCGTGTACGGAGCCGCCAAGGCGGCGACCTTTGCGGTGTCATTGTATGTGCTGCACAACGTGCTGTATGCCGGGTTTGCATTCATTGCCGGTTGGCTGGCGGACCATTTCAACAAACGTGCGTTGCTCGCTGGCGGTTACGGTTTGGCGGCAGTGACTGGCTTGTTGCTGGTGTTTGCGCCGATGAATTTACCGGTGCTTGCGGTGGTGTTTGTGCTGGGCGGCATTTTCGTGGCAACCGAGGAGGCGCTTGAAGATTCGCTGGCGGCGGAATTGGTGGACAAGGAACATCACGGAATGGGGTTTGGCGTGTTGGCGACGGTCAACGGTGTCGGCGATTTCCTCAGCAGCCTGGTGGTGGGAGTGCTTTGGACGGCGTTCGGCACATCAGTCGCTTTCGCGTACAGCACGGTGTTGTTCATCGCCGGCACCGTGTTGATTTGGAGATCAAAACGATGAACTGGATTATTTGGGCACTTTTATCGGCATTGTTTGCCGGTCTGACGGCGATCTTCGCCAAAATCGGGGTCGCCGACGTGAACTCCAATCTGGCGACGGCGATTCGCACGAGTTTTATCGTGGTCTTTACGTGGGGAATTGCGTTGGCGACGACGAGTCCGAACGCGGTGCTGACGTTATCGCGGCGCACCTGGTTGTTTCTCGCGCTCTCGGCGCTGGCGACCGGGCTGTCGTGGCTTTGCTATTTTCGCGCGCTCCAACTCGGTGAGGCCTCGCGCGTCGCGCCGGTGGACAAATTGAGCGTGGTTTTTGTCATTCTATTGGCGGCGCTGATTCTGAAGGAACGTGTCACGTGGCAACACTGGGTGGGAGGTCTGTTGATCACAGCCGGCGCAATTGTCCTCGCTTGGAAAACGAACTAACAATAATGCGAGGCACGCGTTGAATCAAGGGAACGCTCGGGTAACATGATCGGGGCGTGGCAGGAATCCGCTGTTGGAAATGGAAGTGACGGTGAAAAAGCGTATGGCCCAAACTGATTCAGTGAGCAACGTCCGCGAGCGACGGTGGCCGTGGTCGGCTCGTGGACAACAACCAGTTGCGCTCTGGCCGCAAGGGCCGCTGGCGGCCGTGTTGATCCTTGTGGGAATCCTGAATGTAATCGCTGGTTTGAAATTGCCACTGCCGGTGTTTCTGCGAATCCATGCCGTGAGCGACCTCGCCGAATCGCTCTCCGCGCTGGGCGGCACGATGCAGGCGATTCTGGGCTTATGGCTTGTGGTCGCGGGTGGCGGTCTGTTGTGGCGACTGGTCTCGGCCTGGACGCTGGCGGTGTTGTTGTTGCTGGTGATGTTGGGGATCAATATCTTGCGTTCGGAATGGGGTATTCACTTCGTATTGGAGGCGTTGATGCTGGGCGCGTTGTTTTTCTTCAAACGCCGTTTCACGCGGCGGAGGATGCTGGCCAATTCCGTGTTGTCGTTGAGCGGGATTCTTGCGGTGTTGATGTATGGCGTGTTTGGCAGCTTTCTGCTCGGCAACGAGTTCCGACCGCCCATTCGTGATTTTGAAACCGCCACCTATTTCGCCATCACGACGCTCTCGACGGTCGGTTTTGGTGATTTCGTGCCCAATTCGCCCGAAGCGCGTTGGTTTGTTGTCTCCCTGCTGGTGATCGGCCTTGGGGTGTTCGCCAGCGCAATTGTGACGGTGTTTGGCCCCAAACTGTCACGCGAACTCAACCGTCTGTTGAACCCAAAGGAGAACACGATGGACTTGAACAACCACGTCATACTGGTGGGCGATGGATCCATTGCCCGCAACACGGCTAAAGAACTCCAGCGACGCGGCATCGTTTTCGTCCACATTCTCAGCCCTAAAACCGCCACGCCACCGGGTGATGACCGGATCCTCGTGGGGGACGCCAGCAGCGAGACGGTCTTGCGTCAGGCCGGCATTGACCACGCCCGGATGGTTATTGCAGCGCAGGAAGACGATGGCGAGAACGCCTTCATCGTGCTCGGCGCCAAGGAACTCAATCCGAAAGTCCGCGTGATGGCGGTGGCGAGTTCGTCGCTCTCGATCCGACGACTGAAACTGGCGCGGGCGGACCTGGTGTTTTCGCCGGTTGCAGTGGGCAGCCGCTTGCTGGCCGATCTGGTGGAGGGCACACCGATTTCCAAAGAGTTCCAGGATTTGTTGGAAGGTCATCTGCCCAATCGCGAGAACCCATGATCATCCCGCTGGCCAACGCGACAGGAGCAGGGAAAGAAAACATTGCGCTGCCGGGTGTGGCCGGGAGGTTGTACGGCTATGCGCCCGCAAGTCGTCACTGTCGCCGCCCAAATCGAATCACGCGGTGCCAGCTTCGAAGCGCCGGCGGAAACGCGGCCATTAGAACAAGCGCCTCGGATATTTGTAACTTTTACACGTGGAAAAACTCCGTTAGTCGTGAGAACGTGTGCTGACCTCAGTGTCGGACGGTTTTTATGCGACAAAAATTAAACCGGGCAAATGGTGGCAAAACATATTCACACGGGCGAATGCATCAAGTCCGACGGAGAGTGCAGTGGATGACAGTTTTGGTGTTGCCGCTGCTGGCCGGTTGCGCGTTGGTCGGTCCCACCGACCCAGAGAAGCCGATCCCCAGTCCGGTAACGATTGCTCCTTGTCGAACAACGGCAACAATTGCGATGTCGCGCACGCCGTACGGCAACCTTGGCCTGCAACAGGCCATCGAGTTGGCATTGGCGAATAACCCGGAAGTGGCGGCGGTGCGGCAGGACACGGCGGCAGCGCAGGCGCGCTACCGGCAGGCGATCGGCGCGGCCTTGCCAAGTTTGCACGCCGTCGGCGGGTACACCCGGTTTTTGGATGATCAACGGCTGATCCAACCGCATTTCAACGGTGAGTTGGGCGTGTTCGGCCCGAACATAACCAGCGGCGATCTGGTGTTGACGATGCCGTTGTTCACGGGCGGACGGATTATCAACGAAATCCGCGCGGCGAAACTGTTGCAGCAGGCCGCCACGCATCAGTTGGCACGCAGCCGGGAGGAACTGGTGTTCAATGTGACCAGCGTGTTTGACGCGATTCTGACTTCCCGTCGGCTGATCGCTTCGCTGGTGGCATCCGAGAAGGCATTGACCGACCAGCTCCAGCGCGTAAACGATTTGATCGCTTCGCAAAAGGCGGCCACGGTGGATCGGCTGCGCGTGGAAGTACGGTTGGCCGATATCCGGCAGAAACTCGTACAGGCGCGCAATCTCGAAGCGATCCAAACCCGCGCGCTGGCGGCGTTGCTTAGCGTGGACGGACCATCGTCAGACTGGAACGTGGCCGGTGAATTGCCGGTGCCGGTGGCCGGCGCCACCGAGCCGCTGGCGGACGTGCTGGCGCGGGCGTTGCAGCAACGGCCGGATTATTTGGCGGCCCGGACTGCGTTGGAGGCGCAAGCCCGTGCGGTGGATGCGGCGCGGGCGGGACATTGGCCCACGGTCGCGCTGGCGGCGGATTACGGTGGCCGCTGGGCGATTGATCCCGCGCAACGCCCGGCAGGCACGAGCAACCCGGACGATGTCGGCTTTGCCGGCGTCGTGGTGGACCTGCCGATTTTCGAAGGTGGCCGGATCACGGCACGCGTTCAGGAACAGCGGGCGAAACTGGGCGCAGCACAGGAACGGTTGCGGAAATTGGAATTGCAGGTGCGGTTGGAGGTGGAGACGGCGTTGTTGAACATCACCGCTGCCGCCGACCGGGTCGCGGCCACGCAAAAGGCCGTGGAACAAGCCGCAGAAAGTTTGCGGATTGAACGCCTGAAATATGACACCGGCAAAGGCACGATTGTGGATGTGCTCGACGCGCAGGCGGCGTTGTTGCAGGCGCAAACCAGTTATGACCAGGCGCTGGCTGATCATCACGTCGCGCTGGCCCAGTTGCGTCTGGCCACAGGAGAACTCCCATGAAATTTTGGATGCAAACGATCACCGCGTCGGGAAAAGGACGGCGGGTCGCCCTGCAAATCGTCGCTCCGTTGGTGGTGTTGGTGTTGATGATGATGTGGTTGAAAGGCGCGTTTCGCCGGAACCGGATTCCCGCGCCGACAAAACCGGTCACGGTCGCCGTGACGCCGCCGCCACCGGGCGCCACCGTTTGGACGGTCACCTTGACGCCGCGGGAACAGCTCACGGAGATGGTCGGCGAAGTCAAACCGGAGTTTCTCATCAATGTGTCCAGCAAAATCACGGCCGTGGTGGACCAATTCAACATTCGCGCCGGCGCGCACGTGCAGCGCGACCAGACACTGGCGACGTTGGATGACCGCGAGGCACAGGCCCGGTTGCGGCAGGCCGAGGAAGCGTTGGCGCACGCGGTGGCGACGCGGACATACGCCCGGCTCGATGCCGAACGCGACCGGAAGCTGGCTGCGCAAGGAGCAATTCCCGTCGCGCAATCCGATTTGACGCAAACCCGGCTCAAAGAGGCCGAAGCGGAAGTGGCGCGGTTGGAGCAAGCCCGCACGGAAGCGGCCGTCAATTTGAGCTACACCAAAATCACCAGCCCCGTGGACGGCGTGGTGGTGGACCGGCTGGCCAATACCGGCGACCTGGCGACGCCGGGCAAACCGTTGCTGGTGATGTTCGATCCGCAACATCTGTGGTTGCAGGCCAGCGTCCGCGAACAGGACGCCGACCGGCTCAAGCTCGGTCAGTCCTACCGGGTGCGCGTGGATGCGCTGGACTGGGAAGGGAGCGGGCCGCTGGTGGAAATCGTGCCGGCAGCGGATACCGTGGGCCGCACCGTGTGGGCGCGGGTGCGGTTGCCGGTGGATGCGCGGTTGTATCCGGGCCTGTTCGGCCGGTTATGGTTGCCGACGGGCACGACGGAGGAATTGTTGATTCCGCGGCGCGCGGTGCGACAGGTCGGGCAGTTGGACATGGTGGATGTGCAGACGGCGTGGGGCGTGGAGCAACGGGCCGTCATCCTCGGTCGCGCGGCGGGTGATCGGGTGGAAATTCTCAGTGGGCTGAAACCGGGCGAGCAACTGCTCGTGCCGGCGCCCCAACCGGAATCTCGTTGATGAACGTGCCGCAACACAACTTTACCAGCCGGATCGTCAGCAAGTTTCTCGAATCGAATATCTCGATCGTGCTGATCCTGCTGGCGTTGGCGGCGGGGTTGGTGGCGTTGTTGGCGACGCCGCGCGAGGAAGAGCCGCAGATCGTGGTGCCGGCGGCGGATGTGATGGTGGCGTTTCCGGGACGTTCGGCAGCGCAGGTGGAACAATTGGTCGCCGGGCCGCTGGAACGGTTGCTGTCGCAGATTGACGGCGTGGAATATGTCTATTCGCGGTCGCTGCCGGGTCAGGCGATTGTCTCCGTGCGCTTTTATGTCGGCCAGGATCGGGAGCGCAGTTTGGTCAAGCTGCGCAAGTGGATTGATCAGAACCTCGACAAAATCCCGCCCGGCGTGACCGGCTGGGTGGTGAAACCGATTGAAACCGATGATGTGCCGATTTTGACGCTGACGTTCACCAGCCCGACCGCCAGCACCTACCAGTTGCGGCGTGTGGCGGAGGAAACGCTCGACCGGTTGCAGGGCGTCAAAAACGTCGGACTGACTTCGATTGTTGGCGGCGAACCGCGGCAAATGCTGGTGCGGTTGCAGCCGGAACGATTGGCCGGGTATCACTTGACGCCGCTGGAGATTGAGCGCGCGATTCAAGCCGGTAATGTCAATGTGCAGGCCGGCGCATTCACCCGGCACGACGAGGAAATCCGCGTCGAAAGCGGCCGGTTTCTCCGCACCCAACACGATTTGGAAACGCTGGTCGTGGCGGTCAGCGGCAGCGGCAGCAGCGCGCGGCCGGTCTATTTGAAAGATGTTGCGACCGTGACCGACGGCCCCGGCGAAGTCGTCAATTACGTTCGCTTCAGTCAGGGGCCGGCCTGGGGAAAACAGGAATCGTCCGAGGCCGCGGGGAATGCGGCGGCCACGGCGGTCGGCGCGCACGGCCCGGCCTTTGAGCAACCGGCCGTCACCATCGCGCTGGCCAAACAGAAGGGCGCGAACAACGTCGTGGTGGCCCACGACATTCTCGCCCGGTTCGAGCAAATCAAGAGCGCGATCGTGCCGTCGGACGTGACGGTAGCGATCACGCGCAATTACGGCGTCACGGCTGATGACAAAGTCAACGAATTGGTGGAAGGACTGGTGGTCGGCATCATTGTGGTCATCTGCTTGTTGACGGCCGGGCTGGGGTTTACCGAGGCGCTGGTGGTGGCGGTGGCCGTCCCGTGCGTGTTCGGGCTGACGTTGATCTTCAACTACTGGCTCGGCTTTTCCATCAACCGGGTCACGCTGTTCGCGCTGACCGTTTCCCTCGGCTTGTTGGTGGATGATCCGATTGTGGACGTGGAGAATATCCGCCGGCACTTTGATTTGGCCGGCAAGGCGACGCGCGACATTGTGTTGGCGGCGGTCAACGAAATCCGGCCGCCGCTGATCGCCGCGACCATCGCGGTGATCATTTCGTTTTTGCCGCTGTTTTTCGTGACGGAAGAAATGCACGACTACCTCCGGCCGATGGCGGTCAACGTGCCGATGACGATGTTGATGTCGTTGCTGGTGTCGTTCACGATCACGCCCTGGCTGACCTATCACGCCTTAAAACGCCGCTACACCGCGAGCCGCCCGGCGACCGACGCCGCACAGGCGAGCGCGGAGGAAGACATCACGCAAAGCCGCTTGTACCGGTGGTTTCGGCCGATTCTCGAACCGTTGCTGACACACCGGCGGCGGGCGTATTTGTTTTTGGCGGCGGTCGGGTTGGCGTTCATCGGCAGCATTTTGTTGGTGATGACCCGCCGGGTGCAGCCAAAACAACTGCCGTTCGACAACAAAGACGAGTTGTTGCTAGTACTGGACATGCCGACCGGCACGACGTTGGAACGCACCGATGCCGCGGCGCGGGATTTCGAGAATTATCTGCGGAACGTGCCGGAAGTGACCGATTTCGAGGCGTATGTCGGCACGCACTCGCCGGTGGATTTCAACGGATTATCGCGGAAATACTTCTTGCGCGAGGCCGGCAATCGCGCCGACATCCGGGTGAATCTGATTCACAAGACCCAACGGGCCATGCCGAGTCACGAGCTGGCGTTGCGGTTGCGCAATGACCTGACCGGCATCGCGCAACGACACGGCGTGAAGTTCAAGCTGGTGGAACTGCCCGCCGGGCCGCCGGTCATGTCCACCGTCGTGGCCGCCGTGTATGGCCGGCCGGACCAAAGCTATGCGGAGTTGATTGTCGCTGCCCGGCAGGTGAAGTCGCGCCTGGCCAAAGAACCGTGTGTGGTGGATGTGGACGACACCGTCGAGGAGGATCAGGCCAAAGAGGAATTCATCGTGGACAAGACCAAAGCCGCCGCGCACGGCATCAGCACCGAGGACATCAGCCACACCTTGCGGCTGGCGTTGGCGGGTGAAAACGCCGGGATCGTCGAGTCGGAACGCGACCGCTCGCCAGTGCCGATCACGCTTTGGTTGCCGCGGGCGGAGCGGTCCGGGTTGCCGGATTTGTCGCGCATTTATGTGGCGGGACGGACCGGCGCGCGCGTGCCGGTAGCCGAACTTGGCCGGTGGGAGCGGCGCATCGAGGACAAGACGATTTACCACCGCAATCTGGAGCGCGTGGTGTACGTGCTGGCCGAAATGGCCGGTCGTCCGCCGGTGGAAACGATTCTGGATCTGCGCGCCGATCAGGTGACGTCGGAAAAACTCGCGTCGCTGCCGGCCAGTCAACGCAACGCGCCGCCCCGGCCGTTGGCGCGGCGGACGATGTTCCACAAAGGCGGCGGCCAACCGTGGGCGGTGCCGGCGGGTGTTCGCGTTCAATGGTGGGACGAAGGCGAGATGCGGCTGACAATGCACATTTTCCGCGATTTGGGAATCGGGTTTGCCGGCGCGCTGGTGCTGATTTACATCCTGCTCGTGTACCAGACCGGATCGTTTCTGGTGCCGGTGGTCATCATGCTGGCCATCCCGCTGATGGTGATTGGCGTGCTGCCGGGGTTCTGCCTGTTGAACCATCTCGGCATTCACACCGTCGGCGGTTTTCCTGATCCGTTCTTCTTTTCGTCACCGGCGATGATCGGCGTGATTGCGTTGTCGGGCATCGTCACGCGCAACTCGATCATCATTGTGGACTTTGTGCATCTGGCGCTGGCGCGTGGGCGGGCGTTGGTGCCGGCGTTGGTGGAAAGCTGCGCGGTGCGGCTGCGGCCGATCCTGTTGACGGCAGGCGCGGCGATGCTGGGCGCGTGGCCAATCACGATGGATTCGGTGTTTGCGGGGCTGGCGTGGGCCTTGATCTTCGGATTGGCGGCTTCGACATTGTTCAGTCTGTTGGTCATTCCGGTGGCTTATCATTTAATTTATGCCCACCGGCTCGGTCATGGCCTGCCCGAACACCTGCGTCTCGAAACGAAACCAAACCCATAGAAAGGAGACACACGCCATGAAAACGAAACGAGCCAAGAAACCAGCAGCGGCCACGTCACCCGCCGGCCGCCGCAAAGTGCGCCTGCAACATCATGCGCCTCACGCCCAACGCGTCTGCGTGGCTGGTTCGTTCAATGATTGGCAGCCCGACGCCACGCCGCTGCGGCTGGAAGCCGACGGTTGGTGGCGTATTGAGTTGGAACTGTCGCCGGGCGCGCATGAATACCGGTTCGTCGTGGATGGCGTCTGGTGCGACGATCCGCACGCCGCGCGAACGTTACCGAACCCCTTTGGTGGCTGCAACGCCGTGTTGTTGGTTGACGCAACCGACTGACGATTCCATGCACAATCACGAACACAATCATTTCCAAAGTCGCCCGCCGATTTCCAAAGAGTTCCAGGATTTGTTGGAAGGGCATCTCCCCAACCGCGAGAACCCATGACCCTCTCACTGGTCAACGCGACACGCACGGGAGAAGAAACCACTGCGGTGCTGGTGATTTTCGCGTTGACCTACCTCGGGATCGCGGCGGGTCGAGTGCCGGGGTTGAAACTGGATCGTACCGGCATCGCGCTGTTGGGCGCGATTGCGATCATGGTTTTCTCCAGACTTCCGACTGCCGCCGTGATTGGATTCATCAACTGGCCGACGATCCTGTTGTTATTTGGTTTTTTCGTCATTTCATCCCAACTGCGCCTGTGTGTTTTCTTTGACCTGATGGCGGCGCGAATTTCTGCCCGCCTTGGTCATCCCACGCGGTTCTTGCTGGAGCTGATGCTGGTGACTGCCGGGTTGTCGGCGTTTCTCAACCATGACATCGTCTGTTTTGTGTTCGCGCCGGTCGTGGCAACGGCGTTGCTGCGCCGGCAAATCAATCCCGTCCCGTTCCTCGTCGCGCTGGCCATCAGCAGCAATATCGGCGCGGCGGCAACGCTGGTCGGCAACCCGCAAAACATGATGATCGCCCAGGTGGCCGGGCTGGGATTCGGACGTTACACGCTCTGGTGCATCACGCCGGTCGTGATGGCACTGGGCAGCGCGTTTGGCCTGATCTGGTGGTTGTCGCGCCAGCATCTGGCTCTGCGCGAGACAACGGCAACCGTTATCGCAGTGGCTGATCCGCCGTTCAATCGTCCCCACACAATTAAAGGCCTGGTCATCCTCGCGGTGGTTATCGCGTTGTTCTTCACCTCACTGCCGAAAGAAATCGTTGCACTCACAGCGGCTGGCATCCACCTCGCCAGCCCGAAGTTTCGGACAGAAGATTTGTTGGGCCGGGTGGACTGGCCGATTCTCGTGTTGTTCATGGGATTGTTCGTGGTTACCGGCGCGTTCGCGACGACCGGCTACGGCGACCAAGCGGTTGATTGGCTGGCGAACCATGGCGTTTCTCTCACCTCGTTGCCAGTGCTGGCGCTGGTTACGGCGGTCGCATCAAACCTCATCAGCAACGCTGCCGCTGTGATGTTGCTCGTGAAAATGACCCCTGTGGCCGATCCGCCGGTCGCCTATGTGCTGGCGCTGGCCAACAGTTTCGGCGGCAGCCTGATCATTCTCGGCAGCGTTTCCAACATCATCGTTGTTCAACAAGCGCGCGAACTCGGTATCACTATTTCCTTCCGTGATTTTGTGCGGCTTGGGGTGCCGGTCACGCTGGCCGCGCTCGGCGGATTGCTTGCGTGGTTGGCGGTGGTTACCTGAAACTCTGTTTTACCGAACATGACACCATCTCTCGCAACCAACTCTGAACGCGGCCTGACCACCGCCGAAGCGCAGGCGCGGCTCAAACAATTTGGGCCGAACGCCGTTGTTGAGGAAAAAGTCCATCCGCTCCGGCAGTTTCTCAAACGGTTTTGGTCGCCGATCCCGTGGTTGCTGGAAGCGACCATCATCATCCAACTTTTCCTCGGTGAACACATCGAGGCGGCGGTGATTGCCGGGTTGCTCGTGTTGAACGCGGGTTTGAGCCTTTTGCAAGAAGCCCGCGCGCAAAAAGCTCTCGCGCTGTTGCGCCGGCAACTGCAAGTCACCGCCCGAGTCCGTCGCGACGGCGAGTGGACCACCGTGTCGGCGGAGATGCTGGTGCCCGGCGATGTCATTCATTTGCGCCAAGGCGGTATTGTGCCAGCCGATGTGAAACTGTCAGACGGTTCGCTGCTCGTGGATCAATCGGCGTTGACTGGCGAATCGGCGGCGGTGTCGGTCGCGCCCGGCAAGACAGCGTTTGCCGGTGCGTTGGTGCGTGGCGGCGAAGCGACCGGGGAAGTCACCGCCACCGGCGCGCGCACGTTTTTCGGCAAGACCGCCGAACTGGTTCGCACCGCCGGCTCGGCCAACCGGCAGGAACACGAAATTGTCGGCGTGGTGAAAAACCTCTTCGTCGTCAACGCCGCGATGGTCGTGGTCGTCGTCGGCTATGCGCACCATGCCGGGATGTCCATTGGGTTCGTGTTGCCGTTGTTGCTGGCGATTTTGTTGGCCTCGATTCCCGTGGCGTTGCCGGCGACGTTCACATTTGCGGCGGCGCTCGGGTCGCTTGAGTTGTCCAAGCGCGGTGTGCTCATCACGCGGCTCAGCGCGTTGCACGACATCGCTTCGATGACGGTGTTGTGCAGCGACAAGACCGGCACGTTGACCCGCAACGAGGCGACCGTGCAAACACTCTGGACAGCACCGGGCTTTTCTGAAACCGATCTGCTCCGGGCCGCCGCGTTGGCCAGTGATCCAGCCGGGCAGGACCCGGTGGACGGCGCGATTGTAAAAGCTGCCACCGAACGGGGCTGGCGCGCGGGCGAATTGGAACGAACTGCGTTCCAACCGTTCGACCCGGCCACCAAACGGGCCGAGGCGGTTTATCGTGAGACCGGCGGCACGTGCCGATACGTCAAAGGTGCGCCGGCAGTGATCGGGCAACTGGCCGGTGCCGCCGAATCGCTCTGGCAACCGCAAGCGGAAGCGATGTCCGCGCGCGGTCAACGCGTGTTGGCCGTCGCTGTCGGTGATGAAACTACGCTGCGATTGGCCGGCCTGATCGGCCTCGAAGACGCAGTGCGCGATGATTCGAAGACCGTGGTGTCCGCGATTCAAAATGCCGGCGTCCGCGTGGTGATGGTGAGTGGCGACAATGCGTTGACGGCGCGGCGTGTGGCCGGTGAGGTTGGCATTCCCGGCGAATTGTGTTCCTCGGAAAAATTGCATGGTGATTTGTGCGATGACGCGCTGGATTGCGGTGTGTTTGCCGGCGTGTTCCCCGAGGACAAATACCGGTTGGTGCGCGGTTTTCAGCGTCGCGGCGCGGTTGTGGGCATGAGCGGCGACGGCGTCAACGACGCGCCCGCGCTCCGGCAAGCCGAAGCCGGCGTGGCCGTCGCCAACGCCACCGATGTCGCCAAAGCCGCCGCCGCGATTGTGTTGACGCAGCCGGGATTGGGCGGAGTCGTGCCGGCCATCGAGACCAGCCGGCGCGTGTTTCAACGCGTCATCACCTACACGCTGGCCATGTTGACGAAGAAAATCGAGATGATGGCGTTGCTCGTCATTGGTTTTCTGCTGACCGGACACAAACCACTCACGCCATTGCTGATGGTGCTGATTTTGTTTTTGAACGATTTTCTCACCATGTCGCTTTCGACCGACCACATGAGATTTTCGTTCCAACCCAACCGCTGGAACACGCGCGGCATCCTGCTGGCGGCGTCCGTGTTGGCGGCTGGTAAACTCGTCTTCTCGCTAGGAGTTTTTATCTGCGGTAACTATGTCCTCCACTTGGAGCCGGCGCTGCTGAAGACGCTGACCTTTGC
This sequence comes from uncultured Verrucomicrobiota bacterium, assembly GCA_964541945.1. Classification (GTDB taxonomy): domain Bacteria; phylum Verrucomicrobiota; class Verrucomicrobiia; order Palsa-1439; family Palsa-1439; genus CAIKAP01. Next base: position 16,179 of record CAZISE010000009.1, on the reverse strand, counting down.
CACGCTGATTTTCAGTTCGCAGGCCGGTATCTATCTGTTGCGCGAGCGCGGACATTTCTGGCAGTCGCGCCCCAGTGGTTTTCTGGTGGCCAGTTCCGTGTTCGGTCTGGGCGTGACCACGCTGCTGGTCTTACGCGGTATTTTCATGCCGGTATTAGCCCCGGCGCTTCTGCTCGCCATTTTGGGCGCAGGGTTGGTGTACTTCAGCGCGCTCGACTGGCTGAAAGTCCAGCTCTTCACGCAACTGAAACTGCGGTAACCAAACCAAAGGAGACTGAAATGACAACCATCACCAGCATCAACGCCCGCGAGATCCTCGATTCGCGTGGCAACCCCACCATCGAAGTGGACGTGCAACTGGCCGGTGGAGCGCTCGGACGGGCGGCCGTGCCCAGCGGCGCGAGCACCGGCGAGAATGAAGCGCTCGAACTCCGCGACGGTGACAAAAAACGGTACGGCGGCAAGGGCGTGTTGAAAGCCGTCGCCAACGTTACCGGCCCAATCGCCAAAGCGCTTGTTGGCCACGACGCGCTCGACCAGACCGGTATTGACCGCGCCATGATCGCGCTCGACGGCACACCGACCAAAGCCAAGCTCGGCGCGAACGCCATTCTCGGCGTGTCGCTGGCCGTCGCCAAAGCGGCTGCGGCACAGGTCGGCCTGCCGCTCTACCGGTATCTCGGCGGTGTAGACGCCAAGCTGTTGCCGGTGCCGATGATGAACGTGCTCAACGGCGGCGCGCATTCCGACGCGCCGGTGGATTTTCAGGAATACATGATTGTGCCGAAAGGCGCGAAGAGCTTCCGGGAGGCCTTGCGCATGGGCGCGGAGACGTTCCACGCGCTCAAAGCCGTGTTGAAGGCAAACAAACTCAGCACCGCCGTCGGCGACGAAGGCGGGTTCGCGCCCGCGCTCCGCGACAACGAGCATCCGTTGGAAGTCATTGTCGCCGCGATCAAACAAGCCGGCTACAAACCCGGCAAGGACGTGTTCATCGCGCTCGACCCGGCGGCCAGCGAGTTCTTTGACGTGGCGTCGAAGCGATACGTGTTCAAGAAATCCGATGGCTCAAAACACACCGCCGCCGAGATGGTGGACATCTACGAAAAACTGGTCGCCAAGTATCCGATCATCTCCATCGAAGACGGCATGGCCGAACAGGATTGGGACGGGTGGCAACTGCAGACCAAGCGGCAGGGGGCAAAGCTGCAACTGGTCGGCGACGACAACTTCGTGACCAACATCAAGTACCTGCAAAAAGGCATCGAACTGGGCGTGGCCAACTCGATTCTGATCAAGCTCAACCAGATCGGCACGTTGACCGAGACGTTTGATTGCATCGCGTTGGCGCGTCGGAATGGTTACCGGGCGGTGGTCAGCCATCGCAGCGGCGAGACGGAGGACAGCACGATTGCGGATTTTGTGGTGGCGAGCGGCGTCGGCCAAATCAAGACCGGCAGCCTGTGCCGCACCGACCGCATCTGCAAATACAACCAGCTCCTCCGCATCGAGGAACAACTCGGCCAGTCCGCCGTGTACGCCGGCACACTCTAATCTGCCGCCCTTCGCGCCGGACGACGGCAACCCGCCGCCCAGCACGTGCTTGCCGTCGTCCGGCCACCTAGCTACACTGGCGCTATTCGTATGTATGCAGAGCTTCGTCAATCCTAGGAGAAACTGAGAATGTCCACTCAACGCTATTCGGTGACGCCACATTCTGTGGAGACATTGTTGACATGGGTAAAGTCCAAGGAGATAGCCATTCCTGAGATCCAGCGTCCTTTTGTCTGGGACGCTACTCAAGTCCGCAACCTTCTCGACTCGCTTTATCAAGGCTATCCAATCGGGTATCTCATCGCGTGGCGGAATCCAAACGTGAAGCTTAAAGACGGCTCACTTTCGTCTGGCAAACGCATCCTGATTGACGGTCAGCAGCGGATCACTGCACTTATGGCATCCCTGCTGGGGGAAGAAGTGCTCACTCAGGACTATGAAACCGTCCGCATCCGCATTGCCTTCCATCCGGTAGAGGAGCGTTTCGAGGTGTCCAACCCGGCAATCCGCAAGGATGCCAGTTGGATCGCGGACGTGGCTGACCTGTTCGCTCCCAATGTTAAATTGCTGCAGGTCACCAAGAAATACGCGGCAGCCAACCCAAGCGTTGATCCCGACGCCATTTTTTCCACTATCGAACGCCTTCGCAAGATCGTGAACAACCACATTGGTGTCATCGAACTTGCTGAGGACCTAGATATTGAAACCGTTGCTGAGATTTTTGTGCGCGTTAATCGCGAGGGCACTGCACTGAGTCAAGCTGACTTCGCCATGTCCAAGATTGCCGTCAACGAAATTTATGGGGGCAATGCTCTTCGCAAAGCGATTGATTATTTCTGCCACCTTGCAGTCGCACCGGACTTCTATGCCAAGATTCAGAAGAACGACCCCGCCTTCATCAAGACCGAGTACTTTGACCGCATGGGGTGGCTCAAAAAGGAGACCGACGACATTTACGATCCAACCTACACCGATATGCTGCGTGTGTCCTTCGCCACCGAGTTTCGTCGTGGCAAGCTCCAAGACCTCGTTGCTCTTCTTTCCGGGCGTAATTTTGAGACCAAGCAATACGAAGAGGCCATCGTTCAAGACTCGTTCAAACGGCTCAAAGAATCTGTGCTGCGCTTTATGAATGAGCACGACTTCAAGACGTTCCTGCTCGTTATCCGGTCGGCGGGCTTTGTGGACGCTTCAATGATCGGTTCGCAAATGGCGCTCAATTTCGCCTACATCCTTTACCTCAGCCTACGCGCCAAGAAGCATCCGCCGGCAGAGATTGAGCGCCGGGTTCGTCGTTGGTTTGTCATGTCCCTGCTGCGCGGACGCTATTCCGGTTCTCCCGAATCGCAGGTTGACTACGACATCCGTCAGTTCGATATGCAGGGCGTTAACGTTTACAGTGACGCTGTCATTGCAGGTGAACTAAGCGACGCCTTCTGGGATGTCACCCTGCCACAAGTGATGGATACCTCTGTCGCCTCCAGCCCCTATTTTCGTTGCTTTCAAGCCGCGCAGGTCAAATTGGGTGACAAAGGATTCCTCTCCCGCGACATTACCGTGCGCGAACTCATTGAAGTGAAATCCGACGTGCATCACCTTTTCCCGCGCAACTTCCTCAAGGCCGAGGGCGTCAACCGTGGCCAATACAACCAAATTGCCAACTACGCAGTCACGCAAAGCGAAATCAATATCGCCATCGGGGACAAGTCACCTGAGGTGTACTTCAAGCAGGTGCTCGCTCAATGCGACGGCGGAAAAAAGAAATACGGCAACATCACCGACCTTGACGAATTAAAACAAAACTTCCGAATGCACGCCATCCCCGAAGGCGTTGAAAACATGAGTGCGGCCGATTACCCCGTGTTCCTCTCGAAACGTCGTCAACTCATGGCAGCGCGCATCCGCAAGTATTTCGCTACACTTTGACAGATCGCTGATTCGTGCACGTTAGTGGCTATGAGTCAGTGGGCCGGGGAGGTTGTATTTGCAGGGGGTTGGTGCTAAGATTTCGTCAGGCAATGGAGTTTGCCTGCCCCGGATGATTCGGGGGAACTGCCCACCGGCTGATGACTCCTACCGGAAACGGAGTCATGCAAACGGCCAGTTTAGACCAGCCTCGCAAGAAGTCAGCCGCACCGGCAGGCTTCCGCAGCGTCTTGTTTGCAGAATCCGTCAGCGAAACAAATGAGATGCCGGAGTTCTTTCGCGACCTGAATCTCGATCAGGTCGTGGACGCCATCACGACGGGGCGCGATGAATACAATCTGAAACCGTTCTTTTACCACCCGTTGTCGGATCACGCGCTGATTGAGTACCGGCAGGCAGTGATGCGCGATGTGGAAAACGACGCGCTGTTCCAGTGCCTCAAAGTCTTCAGCGAGCGGATGCGCTCTGTGCGCGTGCATCTGACTGCCGCGAAGGAACGCTACTACAAGTACGAGAAAGAAGCGTGGTTCTTAGAGGCGGTCGTCACGTATGGCGAAGCGGTTGAGACGTTGTTGGCTGACTTGGCGCAGCACCGACCGCAGTCGCGCGGGCTGCGGAAGTTTCAGGAGTATTTGGCCGCATATACCGGCAGCACGGGTTTCCGTGAACCGGTCGAACGGGCGCATCGGTTGAAGACCGACCTGGCGGCGGTCCGATACGGGTTACTTATTCGCGGCGACCGGGTAACCGTCATGCCCTATGAGGGCTGGGCGGATTACAGCGCGGTCGTCGAGGAAACATTTGCCAAGTTCAAGCAGGGCGCGGTCACCGATTACCGCACGAAATTCCCGGCCTATTCAAACCTCGACCACATCGCGGCACAGATTCTTGACCGGGTTGCACTGTTGAATCCAGACGTGTTCTGCGCGCTTGATGAGTTTTGCGCGAGTCATCAGGAGTTTCTCGATCCGACGATTGCGGCGTTCGACCGTGAAATCCAATTTTACATCGCGTGGCGCGAATACGCGGCGCGATTCCGTCATGCCGGGTTGACGTTCTGTTACCCGCGCGTGTCCGACACCTCAAAGACCGTGCGCTGCCGCGATAGTTTCGATCTGGCGCTGGCCGGCAAGCTCATCGGCGAACGCGCGACTGTCGTTTGTAATGGCTTCGCACTGACCGGGTCCGAACGAATCGCGGTTGTGACCGGGCCAAATCAAGGCGGCAAGACGACGTTTTCGCGGTTGGTCGGGCAGTTGCACTTTCTGGCGAGCCTCGGCTTGCCGGTGCCGGGCACGGATGCGCAACTGTTCCTGTGCGACCGGATCCTGACACATTTCGAGCGCGAGGAAGACATCAAGAACCACCGGGGGAAGCTGGAGGACGATCTGGTGCGCGTCCGCGAGATGCTTGCGGCAGCCACGCCCAACAGCCTGCTTATCATCAACGAGATTTTCTCGTCCACGACCTTGCACGACGCGGTGCTGTTGAGCCGCAAGATTCTGGAACGCATTGCGGCGCTGAATGTGCTGTGCGTGTGTGTGACGTTTCTGGACGAACTGGCGTCGTTGAACGAGAAAACCGTCAGCTTTGTTGCCGGCGTCGTGCCGGACCAACCGACGATGCGCACGTACAAGATCGAGCGCCGGCACGCCGATGGCCTTGCCTACGCGTACGCACTGGCTGAGAAACACGGGCTGACCTACGACCAGTTACGGAGGCGACTCGGCTCATGAACGTGCATCTGCTCTATCGTGACCGGAACTTCGACCGTTTGCCCACGGCGTTGTCGCTGATGCCGCATCGGGGCTGGGACAACCGTACGCCGCTCTGGCCGCATGAAGACGCGGTTCGGCAGGACCTGGAACTCGACACGTTGTTCAACGCCATGGCGGGGGATGACCGTTTTTTGTTCTACGCGGCGCAGGAAGTCATCTTGTCGGGCTTGCAGAACGACGTGGACACAATTCGTTACCGACAGGCGGTGCTCCAGGATTGTCTGCGCCAGCCAGCCATTGTCAGGGCCATCTACGACATCGCTGTCGAAGTGATTGAAAACAAGAACCGGCAATGGTGGGGTGTGACCGGTCGTTCACCTGGCAGCCTGTTGTACGGCTCGGTGCAATTGCTGAATCTGTATGCCGACGCGCTCAGCAAACTGCGACGCATCGCCGATGAACACGCTGCGAAGTTCACGTCCGAAGGTTTCACGACGTTGCTGACAATGTTGCGGGCAGAGTTGAGCGATGAGTACCTCGCTACCATCAAAACGCGCCTGAAAGAGCTCAAGTTCAGCCACGGCGTTCTGATGAGCGCGTCGCTCGGCCCCGGCAATCAGAGCGCCAATTTCGTTCTGCATCAGCCGGCAGGACACAAATCGTGGCTGACACGCGTGTTTGGTCGGCGATCGCCTGCGTACAGTTTTCGGCTCGACCCGCGTGATGAAGCCGGGGCGCGAGCGCTGGGCGAACTGCGCGACCGCGGCATCAATCTTGTTGCCAATGCCGCTGCACAATCGGCCGATCACATTTTGAGTTTCTTCGTCAGGTTGCGAGCGGAACTGGCCTTTTACCTCGGTGCAGTGAACTTGTACCAACGACTCGGATCGCTCGGTGTGCCAGTCTGTTTTCCGGAGCCTGCGCCGGCCGGTGTCAACCGGCACACATGCCGCGGGCTGCGCGATGTTTGCTTGGCCTTGAGTATGGGCCGCCCTGTCGTCGGGAACGAGTTGCAGGCTGACGGCAAGAAACTCGTCATCATTACCGGTGCAAACAAAGGCGGCAAGTCCACCTTCCTGCGTGCTGTTGGGCTGGCGCAACTAATGATGCAGGCCGGCATGTTTGTCGCTGCCGAATCGTTCACGGCCGATCTTTGTCGGAGTCTGTTTACGCATTACAAGCGCGAGGAAGACGTGAAGATGAAGAGCGGTAAGTTCGACGAGGAACTCAAACGGATGAGCGAGATCGCCGATGCACTGACACCCGACGCGCTGCTGCTGTTCAACGAATCATTCGCCGCGACTAACGAACGCGAAGGCGCAGAGATCGCCCGGCAGATTGTGCGCGCCCTGCTGGAGACGCGCGTGAAAATCTTCTTCGTGACGCACCAATACGGTTTTACGCACGGTCTCAACGGCGACCACGCCGACCGTGTGCTGTTTCTGCGCGCCGAACGGCTGCCCGACGGCACGCGCACCTACAAACTACTACCCGGCGAGCCACTTGAGACCAGCTTCGGCGCGGACTTGTATGAAACGATTGTTGTCAAACACGATGTACACGCCCCTGAATACCAATCAACCTAGAGGCTGCCGCTATTGCGGGAGCCGTAACGGAGGCTGGCAACCGGTCGAGCACAGTATTTCGCACTGGCCGTATATTCTGATTGTGCGCGCAAGCGGTTGGGTGTGCCGCTCGTGTCGGCAGACGAGTTTTGACGATGACACATTACGTTTTTTCGATCGCATGGCTCACAAGCTTCAGGTCGGTGACATCAGTGATTTTCGCAGTTTGGGTGGCGACTATTTTTCTGTCCGCTACCGGCCCAAACACTCGCAAGTACACCGTGAGTTGGATGCGAGCAACGAATCTCAAGGCGGTCGGCGCAGGGTGTTACCGTTGACCAAACCCGTTGTGTTTCGGATTCATGCTCCCGAAGCAAGGCGTGTTTGGCTTGTTGGCAAATTCAACGGTGACGGATTCCTCAAATACGCCATGAAAAAACTGGTGGACGGCTATTGGGAATGCTCGCTCGAATTGGAACGCGGTCATTACGAATACCACTTTCTGGTGGACGGCGTGGCCACTACCAACCCGCGCGCCATCGCTCGCGTGCCCAATGAGCAGGGCGGATTCAACAGCATCGTGGAGGTCGGATGATGAATGCAGGATGTTGACAGGGGCGTGGTTCGGGTGTACTTAGAAACAAACGGCGATGGAGTTCGCCGACAATTACACTCCGAAAGTGGTCGGAGTTGATAACTCCTACCCATTCCGCAAAGCGGGATGGGGGGAGTTTTTTTGTCGGATGAACGCATTAAAACAAGTCAAACAATGGCAGGCGACCGGGAGAGTCAAACCGGGTCGAGTGGTTGCATCAGCCGGTCCTTGGCTCGGTCCACCTCTTCTGCAACACGCCACTCACTTTGCCGACCACGGTTCCCGCAACAAGCGTGTCGGCAATTACCAGAAAAACAAGCCACATCCACACGGAACAATTCTGTTCCCGTGGTTGATATGAAAGTGAGGGAAAAATGACCACTCATGACAAACCGAGACAGGAACACTTGGCCGCGGAGTTGCGCGCGCGGCTGCAAACTGATCTCGGACCGTACACGCGAAAAATGTTTGAACACGCGCTCGAGAAGATTCCAAACGGCTCAGAGCTGTTTCTGGAAGCATTGGAGGGAGAGTTGGCGAGACCAGCGGACCGGTTGGAGCGGGAATTGAGAAATCTTCATCGAAACATGTATCGGGAAACATCAAACACCGGGAGCAGATCATGACACGTTCGCCATTCGGTAGGTAGGGCGAGACACCCCAGCCACTGCGTCGCGGTCAAAGGGATTCGGAGTGCTGGGGATAGCACATCCCACCGGCGGCAGTGTTGACACGGGCAAGGCAACGTTATGTTGCACCCGACGGCGATGGAGTTCGCCGGCAGTATTGCCCCGCAGGGGCTGATGACTCCTACTGACGCTGAGGTTGGCAGGAGTGTTTTGTCTGCCGTCTCTGCGGAATGGAAAGGAAAACACACGATGAAACGAATCGGAATTTTGACAGCCGGTGGGGATACCCCCGCGCTCAATGCAACCGTCCACGGCGCGGTGGTGCGCGCCAGCGAGTTGCGGGTGGAAGTGTATGGATTGTTGAAGGGATTCAACAGTCTGTTCAACCCGCGGGCGCCGCACGTACATTTGAATCCGCTGTTTCAGCCGATCCCCGAACTCGATGCCACGCGCGGAGGAACGATCTTAGGAGCATCGCGCGATTATCTCGATCCCAACGATCAGCCGTCACTCGACGCCATCCGCGACCGGCTCCAGCGGCTCCAGATCGAAGGACTCATTTGCGTCGGCGGCGATGGCACGCTCAACGGAATGCAGCCCTTGACAGACAGCCTGCCCACGGTGCTCGCTCCCAAGACGATTGATAATGATCTGGGGTTGAACCACCGCAACGAGCCGGACGAATGGCAACGCAAACCGGCCGATGTAGCGCCTGGCTACGTCTATGAACGTACACCGTCGCGCACAGAATTTGACATCGAGCACATGGTGAACTTCGTCACGCCGGGCTTTGCGACTGCTGCGTTTGTATCGGCCATCAGCATCGAGCGAGTTCGCACCACGGCGGAAAGTCACCGGCGTATCGCTATCATTGAGGTCATGGGGCGTCACTCGGGCTACATTGCATTGGGAACGGCCTACGGTCAGCCTGATCTGATTCTGGTGCCGGAGTCGCCCATTCAAATTGATGCCCTCGTGGCGCGGGTCAAGGAACTTTATGAACTGCAGAAAAATGTCGTCATCGTCTGCGGCGAAGGCATTGTGGACGCGCATGGCCAAGTGCTGGGTGAGGAACACGCCTCCACCGATCCGGCTGGCAACAAAATTCTCAGCGGCGCCGCCGAAGCGGTGCGCCAGATTTTGATCCAGGCTATTGGAGACCGATACTTCAAAGACTTTCGCCGCGGCGAGACGGCGCGCGAAACCATCTTTACCCGTAAAGTTGGACACACCCAGCGCGGTGGCCGGCCGGTACAATTCGACCGGTATTATGCGGCGCAACTCGGCGGTCAGGCTGTGGATCTACTGCTGGAACGCCAAAACAATGCCGTGGCCACGCTCCAGTGGAATCGCAGCCGGGGCTTTTACCTCGATAGTTTTCCTGGCAATGGTTTCCGCGACCGGTGGGGATTGATCCACCCCCGCCAGCTTCACCCGTCATTCTACAACCCGCAGCTTTTCAAACCGTCGCGCCTCGGTATCGAATACTTGCAACAGATCTTCTCGCACGCCGTCGGTTCGGACGATGTCGAGCACATGCGGCAACCGCTGTTCGCTGTCGGCAATCTACTCGAACCATACCACTCTCCGAACACCGATATGGCCAAACGTATTCGGTTTCTGGAGAGCGAGTCCGCCTGCGAGAAGCTTTCCTGAGGCGATGAGCGTGACCATCCAATCCAACCCGCCGGTACCGGTGATGACCAACAGGAAATCGGCCGCATTGAAATTCGTGCTAACAATAGGTGCGCTGAGTTTTTTTGCCGATTTGACTTACGAAGGCGCGCGTAGTGTGTACGGGCCGTTTCTCGCGATGCTGGCCGCCAATGCCACCATCGTCAGCGTCGTGACCGGCTTCGGCGAATTGGTCGGCTACGGGTTTCGGCTGGTGTCGGGTCGCTGGGCAGACCGGACGCACATGTTCTGGCCAATTGCGATTGTTGGTTACTTCGTGCAATTGCTGGCGGTGCCGGCGTTGGCTTTGGCGCACAACTGGCCGACCGCGGCGGCGCTGATCATTCTGGAACGCTTTGGCCGGGCGACGCGGAATCCGCCGCGAGACGCGATGTTGTCGCACGCGGGCAGCGAGATCGGATTCGGCTGGGCGTTTGGCATGCACGAGGCGCTCGACCAATTCGGCGCATTGTTCGGGCCGTTGATGGTGGCCGGCGTGTTGGCGTGGAAAGGGGATTACCGTCTCGCCTTTGCCGCGCTGGCAATCCCGATGGCGATTTGTCTGACACTCGTGCTGGTGGCGCATCATTTTTATCCGCGACCGCACGATCTGGAAATCAAACATGGCGACGTGCATACGAAAGGATTGCCCGGCGTGTTTTGGATTTATTTGGCCGGCGCGTCCCTGGTGGCGGCGGGCTTCGCCGATTTTCCGTTGATCGCCTTTCATTTTGCCAAGTCGTCGTCGGTGCCGCCGCATTGGGTACCGGTCGCGTACTCGATTGCGATGGCCACGAGCGGCACCGGCTCGCTGGTGTTTGGAAAATTGTTCGACCGGTTTGGCGTTACGCTCTTGATTCCATTAACGCTGATCGCGGCAACGTTTGCGCCGCTGGTATTTCTCGGAAGTTTTTGGCCGGCCTTGATTGGCGCGGCGGTGTGGGGGTTGGGCATGGGCGTGCATGAGTCCATCATCCCGGCCGTGGTGGCACCAATGGTACCGACCAATCGGCGTGCGTCGGCGTACGGCTATTTCACGGCCGGCTATGGAATCTGTTGGTTCATCGGCAGTGCGATCATGGGGATGATTTATGACCGTTCGGTGATCGGAACGATTGTGTTCAACGTCGCGACGCAACTCGCCGCCGTCCCGATTTTTTTCGTCGTGCGACGCCGCCACGGACAATTCCGAAGATCTCCGGGTTTGTTTCATGCCTAACATAGAAAGTTTGGGGTTGGCGAAGGTAGTGGAGGTCTTATCAGCACGATGCGTGCGACGTTTTGTGTGCGCCAACGTTGACAGGTGGCCGCACAACGTTACGTTAACGGCAGATGGCGATGGAGTTCGCCGGCAGTATTGCCCCGCAGGGGCTGATGACTCCTACTGACAAATATGTCGGTAGGAGTTTTATTGTTTGTGAAGATGTTATGAAAATTCAGATCATTTCCGATGTCCACAGCAACTACGAGGCGTTGCGGGCGGTTGCGGGAGCCGAAAAGCATGTGGACCAGATTTGGTGTCTCGGCGATCTCGTGGATTACGGACCGCAACCGTCCGAGGTGGTGGAATGGGTCCGGCAGCATGCGACGTTGTGCGTGCAGGGTAATCACGATTTCGCGTTGGCCTTCAACGAGGATTGCCGGTGCGGCAAACGATTCCGGGAACTTTCGCAAGCCTCGCGCGAAGTAAATCGCGCGTTATTGTCGTCCGAACAAATCGCCTGGTTGCAACAGTTGCCGGTCACGGAAGAAATCGTGCTGGAGAATTGCCGGTTGCGGCTCGCGCATGCCACGCCAAGTGGTGACCTGTACCGGTATCTGATGCCAGGCGTCACCGACATTGAGTTGGCCGCTGAATTGGAAGGAGTGCTTGCCGACGTGGTCTTGTGCGGCCACACGCATTTCCCCACCATCCGCAAGGTTGGCAGCAAATTGTTCGTGAATCCCGGCAGCGTGGGCCAGCCGCGGGATGGCGATCCGCGCGCGAGTTACGCCGTGTGGGATGACGGTGTGGTGAAACTGCGGCGCGCGAGTTACGACATTGCCAGGACGGCGGATAGACTTCGCAACAGTGCATTGTCACCGGAGATCGCCACCCAACTCGCGCAGGTTCTCCAGACCGGCGACAGCAATCGTGAGGCGCGTTCCCCATGACTCCCACTGCACTCCAACGCTGCCGCTATTGCGGGAGCCGTAACGGCGGCTGGCAACCGGTCGAGCACAGTATTTCGCACTGGCCGTATATTCTGATTGTGCGCGCAAGCGGTTGGGTGTGCCGCTCGTGTCGGCAGACGAGTTTTGACGATGACACATTACGTTTTTTCGATCGCATGGCTCACAAGCTTCAGGTCGGTGACATCAGTGATTTTCGCAGTTTGGGTGGCGACTATTTTTCTGTCCGCTACCGGCCCAAACACTCGCAAGTACACCGTGAGTTGGATGCGAGCAACGAATCTCAAGGCGGTCGGCGCAGGGTGTTACCGTTGACCAAACCCGTTGTGTTTCGGATTCATGCTCCCGAAGCAAGGCGTGTTTGGCTTGTTGGCAAATTCAACGGTGACGGATTCCTCAAATACGCCATGAAAAAACTGGTGGACGGCTATTGGGAATGCTCGCTCGAATTGGAACGCGGTCATTACGAATACCACTTTCTGGTGGACGGCGTGGCCACTACCGACCCGCACGCCATCGCTCGCGTGCCCAATGAGCAGGGCGGATTCAACAGTGTCGTGGAGGTCGGATGATGGGTGACGCCAGCTACCGGAGTTATCCTTGCCCGGTGCGGATGGGTGAGCGGTGTCATCAGGAGGACGTCTTATGAGTTCCGTCATTTATTTCACCGAGACAGAGACGTCAGACGAAACGGTGTTCGCCGAAGCGTTGGCAGAACACGACACGCGATTTGTCAGCGTGCTGGCGAATGTCGAAGCCGACGCGGAGATTCTGTGCGTTTATATTCATCATGCCATTGATGAAAATTTCCTGGTGGCGCATCCGTCATTGAAACTGATTACGACCCGCTCGACCGGTTACGATCATATTGACGTGAACGCGTGTCGGAAACGCGGTGTGGCCGTGGCGAATGTTTTCAGCACCGACGACAATTCGGTCGCGGAACACACGTTTATGTTGATGTTGGCGGTGGCGCGGCGATTGTTGGAGGTGCGCGATGCGAACCACCGGTCGGTGTTCCGCTACGAGATGTTGCGCAGTCACGATTTGAAGGACAAGACGTTGGGTGTCATCGGTACCGGGCGCATCGGTTTGCGCGTGGTGCGAATCGCGCTGGCGTTCGGGATGAAAGTGCTGGCGTATGACCCCTACCAGCGGTCGTTGATGGGCGAGATTCTGGGGCTGCGGTATGTGAGTCTTGATGAACTGCTCGCGCAGTCCGACGTGATCAGCCTGCATGCGCCGTTGACGCAAGAGACATATCACCTGTTGAATCGAGAAACATTGGCAAAATGTCGGCCGGGCGTCATGCTTATCAACACCGCTCGCGGAGCGTTGATTGACACCGTGGCGCTGAACGAAGCGCTCGACAAAGGCATCGTGGCCGGGGCGGGACTCGACGTGTTGGAGGATGAGCGCGTGATGCAGAAATCTCTCAGCAAGATCGTGAGCGAGCGCCTGATCAAAGACCTCCAGGGCCCGACTGAAGAAGCCGTACTCCAACGACCCGAAGGCCAGCGCGAATTGCAGAACCTCATGCAAAATCAACGAGTCCTCGCCCGGCCCAACGTCGTCTTCACCCCACACGTGGCATTCAACAGCGTTGAGGCCGTCCAGCGTATCAATGCCATCACCATTGAAAACATCCGCGCTTTTTTGCAAGGCGCGCCGATCAACCTGGTAAGCAGCGCATGATTCCGATTAATCCTGACAGGGAGTTGAACACACGATGAACGAAGACGCTCCTCTCAAGGACTACCACCGCCGCAAACTCGAATTGGCCGGTCGGTTGCGCTCGTTACGCGAAGCAGCGAAGCAGGCCAAAGACGAGGTGCGGGAGAAACAGTGCATGGAATGGATGGCCAAACTCGCCGAAGACCGCTTCACGCTTGCCGTGCTCGGCCAGTTCAAACGTGGTAAAAGCTCGTTGATGAACGCCATCATCGGCCGGCAACTTCTGCCGACCGGAGTGTTGCCGGTCACATCGGCCATCACTGCGCTGAAATTCGGCCCGCAAGAACGGCTCGTGGTCGAGCGCGAAGGATTGCTCTGGCCGGAAGAACTACCTCTCTCACGCCTTGAAGAATACGTGACCGAGAACGGCAATTCCGGCAACCAGAAACGCGTCAAGACCGCTACCGTCGAAGTACCTGTGCCGTTCCTGCGGCGCGGCTTGTGGTTTGTGGATACGCCCGGCGTCGGCTCGGCCATCGTCGCCAACACTGCCACCACCTACGCATTCCTCCCGCAATGCGACGCGGTGTTGTTTGTCACGAGCGTGGACACGCCGCTGACGAGCGTGGAGTTGGAGTTTCTCCGAGAGATTCGGCAACATGTTCGTAAAATCTTCTTTATCCTCAATAAAACCGACCTGCTGCCAGCTTCGCAGGTCACGGAGGTACTGGCGTTCGCCGCGCGGACGTTGCGCGAACAAATGGGCACGGATGGCCAGCGGATTTTCCCGCTCTCCTGCCAACGCGCGCTGGCCAATGATCCCGACAGTGGCCTGACGGCGTTGCAGGAGGAACTCGCTCGGTTCTTGTCCGAGGAAAAGAACGAGACCTTTCTCGATGTCATTGCGCAGCGCGTAGCGCAGTTGGCTGAATCTGCTGGAGGGACGCGCGGAGCTTGTGCTGAGCCGCAAAGTATCGCGTCCGGTCCCGCTCGGCCACAACGAGGTGTAACCCTCCAGACGCGCGGTTGTCCGGTTTGCGACCATCTGTATCAGGTCGTGTTCGATTTTCTGGCGCAGTGGCAATACGCCATCGCCACCGACGAGAAAGCGCAGACCGAGTTTGCCACTGAACTGGGTTTCTGCCCACTGCATACCTGGCAGATGAACATGTGGTCATCGCCGGTCGGCGCATCGGTTGGTTATGGCAAGCTCGCACTACGGGTCGCGCAACTGCTGAAGGAAACACCCGATGTGATTGGGCTGGTGCGCGACACCAAAACGTGCCGGGTCTGCCGGTTGATGCGCGATGCGGAGAAACGTTATGCCGTTGAGTTTGCCGGTACGCTCGCCACCGCTGACGGACGCGAAACCTACACGCGCTCGCAAGGCGCGTGTCTCCGGCATCTGGCGTTATTGATCACCGCATCAAACCACCACGATGTCGCCGACTTTCTCCGTGACCAAGCTGCCCGCCGTTTCGAGGAAACTGGTGAGGACATGCAATCGTTTGCAATGAAGACCGATGCCTTCCGCCGGTATCTTCGCAACGACGATGAGCGGGACGCTTATCTGCGCGCCATCACCCATCTCGTCGGAGACCGCCGCATCTGCGTTCCCTGGCCCGCAGACGTGGAGTTGTGAACAACACCCACACTCAATCCATAACCCGATCAACACCGTCCACGAAAGCCTATTACATGAGTCTCAGTAATTCTGGCACTTTTAACATCTCGGGTTGGTGGAGCAGTCGTTGAGCATAATGGGGGCACATATACCAATTGGCCAACGATTTGGACTCCGATCCTCTCCTTAAACGATCCCGATGACGGACTAGCAAGAAGTCAGGTAGAATTGGTCGGAGATTCGAGCAATCCATGCGTGTCATTCGCTTTCTCACCGGATTACCTGACGGACAAGTAGCGGGGATTGTTCGCCCCATTGTTGCCACCGTTGCCACGCCCGCCAGACGGACGCGGCCGTCCGTGAAAGGAGAATCGGGTTGTGCTCAACACCATCCTCCGAGGGGTACGCATCAACGCGCAATGTTACCAGTTGCCCGACCGCTATCCGTCCTACCAAAGCTGTCATCGGCGGTTTTAGTAATGGGCACGCGCCGGTGTGTGGCAGAAGATCGTTCAGGCTCTAGTCGAACAATTGCGCAAACAAGGTCAATTGGATCTGGCTAAAGCGTTCATCCGTGCGATGTTCACGCCGGCTCAAAAGGGGCGATGTCGTCGGCAAAACCAAGCGGGGCAAGAGTTCCAAGGGATGGTGATGGCAGATGCACACGGGTGGCCGCTAGCGGTTGCGGTGGCCAGCGCCTCGCCGCACGAGGTCACGCTGGTGGAGACAACCCTCCAGAATCGGTTTGCGACCGAGAGTCCCGAATACTTGACTGGCGACAGAGCCTATGACAGTGATCCGCTGGATAAGCAATTGGTCGCCAAAGGGATTGAGCTGATTGCGCCGCACCGACAAAATCGCCAGAAACTGGCGACACAAGATGTGCTGTGCGTATAATGTTATCGGTGCCGCTGGAAGATCGCCCGGTTATGGGCGTGGCTTCAAAACTACCGTCGTCTTGTGGTGCGGCATAAGCGGTACGCCGCCAATTACCTCGGCTTTGTTCTGCTCGGCTGCATCCTCATTCTGCTCAAGGCAGGTTTATGAG
>CAZISE010000008.1:0-135724 GCA_964541945.1 uncultured Verrucomicrobiota bacterium | reverse complement strand
CAGCAGATGCCAGACATGGCCGGGATGATAGCGCACCCCGTAGCGTCGTTGAATCCGCCGAGTCAGGCGTGGCTTGCGGCCAGTGGAACTTTATTGTGCAATCCGTCGGTACCGGACTCTTACCATGCCTTCTTCCAAGCATGAGCCGACTGGCGGCGCACGTACCGATTGCGGACAACCGCGTTGGCGCTGTGACCCTTCTCGAAGAAGGCGGCAGCCTTCAGCCTGCGCTTTTCCATTACCGGATGATCGCGTGTGGTAACCATGTCACCACCACAACACACCATGTCAGCCTACTATACGAGTATCAATAAGAAACTCGCCCCTTGGCGACTCGCTTGGGTCAACGCGATTTGCCGGTGACGTGAAACTGGCCGGGGCCGAGGCTCTGTCCGTTCGGCAGACGGTAGGAGGTGTTGCCGAAATTCACGGTTACCGTTACGCCGTTGGCGAACGCGGTTTGTTGAACGGCGCGGTCGGGAGTGAGAAACCGGTGGTCGGTCATCTCGCTGTAACCGACCTCGCGGACCAGCGGGATGGTATTTTGGTAGCTCTGGACGAAGCGTTTTTTGTTCTTCTCCCACAGTGCGCGATGGAACATGAACATCGGCGGGGTGCCGTAGAGCGCGTTGAAGAGGTCGCGTTTGTCCCAGAGCGCGGGCAGTTTGTTGTTGTAGTCGCCCCAGTACCATTGCGCTACGACGCAGTCGTGATAAACCAGTTCCCACAACGGCAGACGGTAACGCTCGCCGAGTTGGAACCGGGCAACGCGCTCCGGCACCTCATCCCAAATAACCTGCATCCGTCGCCCGGCGTCGGGAACGCGGTACGGGCCGAGGCTGAGCATTCCCTCGAAGTAATGCACAAAAGGGACCGCCGCGTCGTGGCCGGTTTCGGAACCGGTCACGAGGTTGAATCGTTCCGACATCAGGCGCAACAATTCCATTTTCCAGTGGCGGCTTTCGCTGCGGGTCATGGGATGGGCGGGGGCGTAGCATTCGCGCCATGGCGAGGCGGTGGTGGTGTCAATGAACCGACACCGGTACGGATGCGTGGCGAGTTCGGCGGCGACGCGTTTTTCGGCGTAGGGGAGGGCCTGTTTGTCGCAGGTGACGCCGCAGGGATACATGGTGCCGTCCTTGCCCTCGACCCGCCAGCCGCGGACCCAATCGCCCGTGGCATCGCGCAGAAGATCGTTCGGCCATGCTTCCGTCGTCCAATCTCCGTGGACGTAGCGCAATTTTGGAAACAGCGCTGGATCCATTACGTCCTGATAAATGTCGTAGCGACTGGTGAGCACGCCAAGCTCGTTCAGAGCGGCGATTTCCTCCGGTCTGGCGCGGTTGCTCCAGAGAATGCGCTCGATGCCGGCCGCTTTCAATTCTTTGACGATGGAGACGGGGTCTTTGTCCCAACACCAAATGTTGACGGCGCCGATCAACAGGTCCACGTGAGGATTGGCCTGCCGCTTTTGAGCCAGTGTTCGGAGCGGAACAGCGCAGCGGTAGCGTTTGCACATGGCGACGTGGCCGCCGCGGTCGAAGAACACATAGCGCAATCGTCGCTCGTAGCCGAATTGGCCTTTTTGCGCCTCCCACAACGGTGCAATGTAGAGCAGACCATTGAAGCGGTTGATCTGGATGGCGGCGTCGTCGGGCGTCTCGATTATGCTCATCTGGCCGCGCTCGCCGTCGGTGACGCCCCAGAACGCCATGCAGATGCCGTGGCCGCCGTAGGCGATGAGGCGCATCGGTTGGATGGCATCGTCGTCCACGGGATAGGAGATGCCTTCGTTCATGGGCACCACCAGCCAGGTGCCGGTTGCGGTGACGAATGGGTGTGGGAACGCCAGGCTGGAAGGGAGTTTGCCGTCGGCGCGCAAGGTCACGGTGAATTCCGGGCGGTCGGCGTCGAGCTGGATGGCACAATGGAAAGAGAGACCGGACTTGTTGTCGCGGCAATCCAGTTGCAGGCCGTCCTTCACGCGTGCCGATTGTGTGGTGATGTTTTTGTTGACGGGCTGTTGTTGCCAGGTTTGCCGGCTGCGCTGGTCGAGGACGGAGAGGGTCGCCGTGTTGGTGTCGAGGGTCAACACCAGAAACTGGTTGGTCAGCGACAGCGTGGCGGCACCGGCGGTGGCGGCGAGAGCGAGCCAGAGCGAAAGCAAGACTTTCATTTGGATTTCCTCCGGAAAAACTCGACGGTGGCCGCCAGCCCGTCGGCCAGACTTCCGGTGGGCTGGAACCCGGCGGCGCGGAGTTTCTCAATGGAAGCGAGCGAATGTTTCACGTCGCCGGGACGTTCCTCCAGGTGGTCAATGACCGATTGCGAGCCGGTCAATCGGAGGATGGTGGCGGCCAGTTCATTGATGGTGATGCGGCGGCCATAGGCGACATTGAAGACGCCGCTCATTTCGGGGTGGGTGGCGGCGAAGACGTTGGCTGCCACGATGTCTTTCACGTAGATGAAATCGCGGGTTTGTTCGCCGTCGCCGAAGATGGTGAGGGGACGATTTTTCAGGGCACGATCAATGAAGATCGGGACGGCGGCGGCATACGGGCTGGCGGGGTCTTGGCGCGGGCCGAAGACGTTGAAGTAACGGAGGGCGACGGTGGGGAGCCAGCCTTCGCGGGTGAACATCTGGCAGTAGTACTCGCCGTCGAGCTTGGTCACGGCATACGGGCTTTTCGGTTCGGGCACCATGGTCTCGACTTTCGGTACCGACGGGTTGTCGCCGTAGATGGCGGCGGAACTGCTGAACACGAGTTTTTTGACATTGGCTTTGGCGGCTTCTTCCAGGAGCACGAGGGTACCGTGAGTGTTGATTTCGGAGCACTCGATCGGTTTCTGCATGGATTCGGGCACGCTGATCATGGCGGCGAGATGAAACACGTAGTCCGCCCCATGCACGGCGCGTCGGACCAACTCGCGGTCGAGGATCGAGCCTTCGATGAACTCACACGCCAAACCGTCGAGGTTGTGGCGAAAGCCGCTCCGCAGATTGTCGAGCACGCGGACGCGAGCTTTGCCCTGAAACTGTTCGACAAGATGGCTGCCGATGAACCCGGCGCCACCGGTGACGAGGACCGTGGTAGCTGTCATGATGGTTGGCTCCCATGAAAGATGTTTTTGACGCGACGAAAGGCCTGGAGGGCAAATTCGAGGTCAGCGCGGGTGTGGGCGGCGGAGAGTTGGACCCGGATACGCGCTTTGCCCTGGGGAACGACGGGGTAGGAGAATCCGATGACATAGACGCCCTCTTCCAGGAGCCGATCCGCCATGCGGGTGGCCAGTGCGGCGTCGCCAAGCATGATCGGCACAATCGGGTGAACACCCGGCAGGATGTTGAATCCGGCTTCCGCCATCGCGGCGCGGAAAAAAGCGGTGTTCGTTTCCAAGCGGTCGCGCAGTTCGGTGGATCGGGTGAGGATTTCCAGCGATTTCAGCGAGGCGCCGAGCACCGGCGGCAGAAGCGAGTTGGAGAAAAGGTAGGGACGCGAGCGTTGCCGGAGCCAGTCAATGATCTCTTGGCGACCGCTGGTGTAACCGCCGCTGCCGCCGCCGAGCGCTTTGCCGAGGGTGCCGGTGAGGATGTCCACGCGGCCCATGACGCCGTGGTATTCGTGGGTGCCGCGTCCGCGTCGGCCCATGAAACCGACGGCATGGGAATCGTCCACCATGACGAGCGCGCCGTATTTGTCGGCCAGGTCGCAGATGGCGGGCAGGTTGGCGATGGTGCCGTCCATTGAGAAGACGCCGTCGGTAACGATGAGTTTGTGGCGGGCGTGGCCGGCGGCTTGTAACTGGGCTTCGAGGTCGGTCATGTCGTTGTTTTTGTAGCGGTAGCGTTGCGCTTTGCAGAGGCGGATGCCGTCAATAATGGAAGCGTGATTGAGTTCGTCGGAGATGACAGCGTCTTCGGGGCCGAGCAACGTCTCGAAGAGACCGCCGTTGGCGTCGAAACAGGAGGAGTAGAGAAGGGTGTCGTCGGTGCCGAGGAACTCGCTGAGTTTGGCTTCGAGTTGTTTGTGGAGTTGTTGGGTGCCGCAGATGAAACGGACGCTGGCGAGGCCGTAACCCCAACGGTCGAGCGCTTCGTGGGCGGCGGCGATGACTTCAGGGTGGGAGGCGAGTCCGAGGTAATTGTTGGCGCAGAGGTTCAGGACGTTGGGGCGCGTGGTTGTGCTGATGTGGGGGCGTTGCGGTGTGGTGAGGATGCGCTCGGTTTTGAAGGTGCCGGCGTCGCGGGCCGCGGCGAGTTGGTTGCGGAGGTATTCTCGGAAAGCGTCGGTGGTCATGGCAGGGGGAGGTCGTTGGGTGGTTTGTGAGTGGCGGGGCGGGTAAACTTTTCGCCGTAACGGGTGAAGCCGGGGACGAACCCGCCGTTGGAAAGGAAGAATTGGCCATTCTCGATTCCCATGAATCGGTCGAGGCGGTCGGACTTGCCGGTGGCGTCGTGGCTGAAGCTGGCCTCGGTCAATTCGAGCCACTGGCCGTCTGCGGTGCAGATCCATTGGTTGCCGAAGAGCGCTTTTCGGCGGTGATTGCCGGTGCCGCCGAAGTCTTCGTTGAAACTGTACAGGCCGCGCAGCCAGCCGCCGTCATGGGGGGCGTTCCAGCTTGAAATCAGCATCCAGCGTTTTTTGTCGGGGTCAAACCAGTGGCCGGAATAAACGGTGTGGGTGGCGTCAACGGGTTTTGCGGTGACGAGGAAGCGCTGGGGGACACCGGTTTTCCACGGGTAAACGAGATGGCTGTGGCCGCCGGTGCCTTCATTGCCAAAGTCGCGGACAACGACGTTTTCGCCCTTGTCGAGCAGGCGGACGCGGTTTTCCTCGGTTACTTTTTTGCGGTCAACTGGTTCGTGGCCGCTATCCCAGACGCTGAAGATGATCCAGCGCTCGGTGGCGTTGATGACCTGCATTCCGAAATAACCGCGATGCCAGCCCGTGGCCATGTAAAACGTCGCGGGCGGGTCTTCGATGGCGGTGACCTCGCAGTAGAACGCGGCGATTTTGGTGTCTTTCGGCGTCGGGTAGCTCAGATGAACGGAGGGGGCGTTGCGGCGCGGTTTGAGGTTGAAGTGAGCGTCGGCGATGGCGGGGCCGTCCAACAGGAGCGCGTCGAGTGCGACATCGTTGCCGCCGAGTCGTTCGAGCGCGAACCGCTGATATCCCGGCGCGACGATCGAAAACGGGCCGAAATCCGCCAGACCGTTGGTGACAGTGGCGGCGCGTGATTGGCCGGCGATCGTCAGTCGCAGGCGCGCGCCCTCGGTGGGAGAGGCGACCGAACAGCGCAGAAGGCCGTTGGTTCGGAGCAGGCCGTACCAGACGACTTTTTGGGCGGGATCGTTCCAGTGGGTGATACCGTTCTTTTCCGAAACGCGGGCGCTGCCGGTGCGCGGTTCGAGATAGGCGGTGAACGCCGGTACCCGCAATTCGGCCTGCGCGGCCGTTGCGGCGGCAAACAACAGGAGCGGGAGAAGTTTTTTACGAAGGAATCTTTTCATGTGTCGCGGTTGTGATGGTCTGGTTTTGGGCGCGCCAGGCCGCGTAATCAAACGGTGGCAGGGCGGCAAGTTCTTTGACAAGTTCATCGGGGCAGGCGTAGCCCATCTGCTTGAAGTACGCGGTGAGATTGGCGCCGGCCTGGCGTGAATAGCGTCGGACAAACTCGGCTTGTTTTTCGGCCAGCGTCAGTTTCGGCGGTAGCGGTGCGGTTTGGTAGGAGGCCAGCGTTCGTTGAAGCGGTTCCCAGCCGAACTTGTGAAGCAACACAATAAACGCGGCCAACTGATCAAACGGGTCGTCGCTGGGCGGGTTGCCGAACCGTCGTTCGAGGCATTTCAGAAACTTCGGTCCGTTAATGGCCGGGTGACCCGTGCCGCGCGGTTTTCCGACGATGTGTTCCATGCAATACAGCGAGAAAAAGTTCACGGTCACCTCGGTCTGGCCGGGGAACGTCCACGCGGGCGACTGATGGTTGTGGCCGAGTTCGTGGAAGAATCCCCAATCGCCGTTCGCCCGCAGTCGGGCCAGGTCCGTTATCATTGGCGCCGAGGCGAGATGGCACATGAACGGATAGCCGGAATGCATCCAGCCCGCGCTGATCTGGCGGTCGGGCACGACCCGCTCCTGCGTGGTACGCGTCGGCCAGCCGACGAGCCAATCTTGCGCGGCAACGACCTTGTCCCACCACTCCAACAACGGCGTCGGATCGTCCATCGTGCGAATCTGGCTGGCGGGAAAATGCAGAATCATGTTGTGTCCGACCAGTTCGGCCCACGGCGCGGGATGCTGGCGGATGGTTTGCCAGGCGGCGACGCTGGTTCTGCCGAGCACGAAGAACGGTGCCTCCACCGCGTTGTCAAAGCGGAGCGAAAAATTCGCGTCGGCATTGCCCCTGGCCACGACAAAGATCGGGCCGCCAAACGCATTGGCTACCGGGGTCGGTCCCGACAGCAGCGGGAAAACGCGCGAAAGAGAAGGGAAACGACGCCACTGGGTGATCGTGTCGCCGAACAGACGGTCCGTGTGACAACCAACGCGAATCTCGACGGTCACGCCCGGTGGCAGGTTGGCCAGGGGGGTGACCGTGACGATTTCGCCGGCATTGGCATAGAGGCCGGTACTCTGCCATCGTGATTGTTTGGCGCTGAAGGTGAAAACACGACTCACGCGGGGAGCGTTGGTCGGCGCCACGCCAGGAAAATCGGGAGCGGACGGATGTGCCCGCACCTCCGCAACGGGCAACGACATGTAGGTGTGGATGGCCTTGACCAGTTCTTTTTTGGCCACGGGATCGGTGGGAACCGTGAACGGTGTTTTGGCGGTTGGCGCAACGGATTCGGCGGACGGCGAGGGCGGCGGCGACGGCGGAGCAGACGGGGTAAGAGCAGGGGGCGCTTGTTTTGGCGGGTGCATCGGGAAATCCGGGTTGGGTGTCCAGTGCGCCGTGAAAATGGCTTCGAGACGTTTCACTTCGTCGGGGTACTGTGCGGCCAGATCGGTTGTTTCGTTGCGATCAGCGCCGAGGTCGTAGAGTTCCCACGGAGTCGGTTTGTTGGGATCGGTTTTACGGAGGTTTTTACGGATGAGTTTCCATTTGCCGTCAATGACGGCTTGCTGGCCGCCGTATTCGGGGAAATCATAGGTGAGCGGCGGATGCGGTGTCGCCGTCGGTTTGCCTTCCAACAGTGGGCGCAGCGAAATGCCGTCGCATTTCGGCGCGGGAACACCGACGAGATCGCAGACGGTCGGTAGGATGTCGGGGAACGCAACGATTTCATCGCGTGTCACGCCGGCGGGGGTGTGGCCGGGCCAGCGGACGATAAACGGGACGCGCAGTCCGCCTTCGTGGAGGCTGCCTTTGAGGCCGCGCAGTCCGCCGGTGCTGTTGAAAAACTCGGTGTCCACGCCGCCGACGTTGTGGGTGGCGCCGTTGTCGCTGGTGAAGATGACGATGGTGTTGTCGGTCATTTGGTGTTTGTCGAGCCATTGCATGATCTGGCCGACATGTTCGTCCATCGAAGTAATCAACGCGGCGTAGGCGGCGCGTGGACGAGGGTGGGGGACGTAACCGTTTTGGCCGAGATAGGGTGTCGGGTCCCAGTCTTTCGGATACGTGTCCACGAGGCGTTGTGGCGGTTGCAGGGCCAGATGTGGCTCAACGAAGGCCAGGTAGAGGAGGAACGGTTGGCGGTCGTTTGCGCGTTGATCGAGCCATCGTTTCGCTTCTGCCATCATCCGATCGGGCGCGTAGTCGGTTCCCTGGAACCGGTCGAAGTCGTTACCTCTGCCGCGGCCGGGGATGCCATCGGGGCCATTGTTGAGCGTGATCTTCTGGTTGTCGCTCCAGAGATGGGCGGGATAATAACTATGGGCGGCGCGCTGGCAGAGGTAACCGAAGAAATGGGAAAAACCGTGTCGCAGCGGATTGCCTTCGTTGTCGGGCATTCCCAAGCCCCATTTGCCGATGCCGCAGGTGGCGTAACCGTTTTGGGCAAGGAGAGACGGCCATGTTGTGTAGCCGGATGCCAGAGGGAATTGACCTTCTTCGCCATGTTCCTTGTTGCCGCGGATTGGGGCGCGCGACAGTTGCAAGCCTGTCAGCAACACGCAACGCGACGGCGCGCAGACCGGCGCGCCCGCGTACGCCCGCAGAAAACGCGTTCCCTGCGCGGCCAGCCGATCAATGTTGGGCGTGCGAATCTTTGTCTGGCCGTAGCAGCCCACCTCGCCCCAGCCGAGGTCATCGGCGAGGATGAAGACGAGATTGGGTTTTGTGGCGGCCACGGCGTTGAATGCCAGGCAAAATAAAATGATGAGATGTCGTTTCATATCGTTGTCTTGAACGCCTCGCGCAGCAGAGCGAGGCTTTTGGGAATGGCGGTGCGCCAGTCTTCCTTTCCCTCGTATTCGAGGGAGATGTAGCCGCGATAGTTGTGTCGGCGCAGAATGGCGGCGATGCGAGGGTAATCGAGATCGAGCGTGTACCAGAGGCCGCCGCCGAAGTAGGTTTTCGCGTGGACATAGACCGTTTTCGGGGCGATCAACTCCAGCTTCTCATACGGGTCGTCGAGGAAATTGCCGGTGTCCATGTGAACGCGCAGCCAGGGCGAGTTCACGGCATCCACAATTCGCAACAAACCCTGCGGCGTCCGATCCAGTCCCCAGTGGTTTTCCAGTGTCATGGTTACGCCGCAATCCTGTGCTCTGGGCAGACAGGCGGTCAACGCCTCGATGACCCACTGAAAACCTTCCTCCTCGGTGTGTCCCGTCGGAGGCGACTCAACGCCGCGGTTCTTCATCAGCTCGTCAAAACTGCGGCTCGTGCCCCAGGTGCCGGTGTTGACGCGCATGGCGGGAATGCCCAGTTTGTACGCCAGCTCAATGCCGCGCAACGTGTGATCAATGTTCTTTTGGCGGATTTGTGGATCGGATGAAAGGAACCCCTGGTGAATGGAAAGCGCGCACAGGTCAATCCCCTCCATCCATGCGATCCGCTTGATCTGCTGGAGACGGGCGTTGTCTTCGCCGTCCATTTGCCGATGAAGAATCTCCACCGCGTCAAACCCCATGGCCGCCGCCTGCCGGATACACTCCTCAACGGCCAGTTTCGAGTCGGGCCGAAACCGCCAGAACGAATACGTCGAAACCGCAAACCGGCGGTCTCGCCCGACGGGCGTCGCCGTCGTACCCGCCACCGGCGCCAGAGGCGCGGCCAAACCGGCCAGCGTTGTCCCGATGAAGGCACGACGGTTCATGTCTCTCTCTTGGTCTCGAACACCGGCAACGACAGTTTCCAGTAAATCCCCGCCAAACGCAAGCCGAGCACCACTATTGCGCCTGATAGCGCCGACAACGGTAGTCCCAAGCCGGCCATGCGGGATAGGACACATACAACAGCGCCTGCCAGCGCCGCCGTGGCGTAGAGGCGAATTTCGGGGCGGAACACCAGTGGGACCTCGCCGGTCAGGACATCGCGCAGGATGCCGCCCGCGACGCCGGTGATGACCCCAAGCAGGACGGCGACCGGGGCGGAAAACTGCATCACGATGCCTTTTTGCGTGCCAATCATAGTAAACGCGGCCAGCGCAAAGGCATCCGCAATCAACAACGCGCCGCCGGGTAACACCCATTGTCGTCCCACCAGAAACGTCAACACCGCCGCGCCCGTCGCATTCAACAGCAGCCACGGACCGCGCAGCCAAAACACGGGGGTGTCGCCGACCAACAGGTCGCGCGTCGTGCCGCCGCCAAACGCGGTGACCAGTGCCAGCACGAGGATGCCGAACAAATCCACTCGTTTGCCGCGCGCCGCCAACACGCCGGTGACGGCGGCGATAAACACGCCGATGTGATCCAGAAGCAGTTGCATCAGCCCTCGTCCCAGGTGAGGACGACCTTACCGCAGTTGCCCGAACGCATGGCGGCGAAGCCCTGCTCGAACTCGGTATAGTGATAGCGGTGGGTGATGACCGGCTGGATGTCCAGACCGCTTTGGAGCATGACGGTCATTTTGTACCATGTCTCGTACATTTCGCGGCCATAAATGCCCTTGATCGTCAGCATGTTGAAAATGACCGTGTTCCAGTGGATGGCCATCTCCTTGTCGGGAATGCCGAGCATGGCGATTTTGCCTCCGTGCGCCATGTTGGCCAGCATTTCGCGGAACGCCGCGGCGTTGCCGCTCATTTCCAGGCCGACATCAAAACCTTCCTTCATGCCAAGCTGGGCCTGGACCTCGCTGAGTCGTGTGGTCCGCGCGTCCACCGCCCGCGTGACGCCCATTTGGCGGGCCAGGTCGAGCCGGTACGGATTGATGTCGGTGATGACCACATAACGGGCGCCGGCGTGACGCGCGACCGCCGCGGCCATGATGCCGATCGGTCCGGCGCCGGTGATGAGCACATCTTCGCCGAGCACGGGGAATTGCAGGGCCGTGTGGACGGCGTTGCCAAACGGGTCGAAGATGGCCTGGACGTCACGCGGCAGAGACGGATCGTGGTACCAGACATTGGTGACTGGCAACGACAGGTATTCGGCAAACGCGCCGGGGCGGTTGACGCCGATGCCCTTGGTGTCCTTGCACAGATGACGGCGTCCGGCCAGACAGTTGCGGCAGCGGCCGCAGACGACGTGGCCTTCGCCGCTGACGATGTCGCCGATGCGGAAATCATGCACGTTGGAGCCGATGGCGACGATGCGTCCGACAAACTCGTGTCCGACCACCAGCGGGACGGGGATGGTTTTTTGGGCCCAGTCATCCCAGTTGTAGATGTGGAGGTCGGTGCCGCAAATGCCGGTGCGCAGGACCTTGATCAGCACGTCGTTGATTCCAATGCTCGGTTCGGGCACCTCTTCCAGCCAGAGACCGGGTTCGGGCTTTCGTTTGACCAGCGCTTTCATAGTGTCTCCACGAGTTGTTCCATCGCTTGTTGTTGTTGTTCGATGGATTCGACGAGTTTGAACTGTGTCCGGCAACGATCCAGGTTGTGGCCGTCGCGGTGAACCTTGAAGTACACGTCGCCGGCAAGGTAGTCGGTCAGAAACCGAATACCAATCTCGAAGGTGATGAGCAGGCCGGAAAACGCGAGCAACCGTTTTTCCTCCCGCGTCAGGAACCCGCCGGCCGAGGAGAGGTAGCCGCGAACCAACGCCTCGAACATGGGGAACTGCATCCGCACTTTGGAGAGGTCCCGCTCATCTTCGAGGGCGGGGCTGGTGGTGGTGCGGACCATGTCGCCGAAATCGTACAACGCCAGCCCCGGCATTACCGTGTCCAGATCAATCACGCTAACCCCCTCGCCGGTGAGATCGTCGAGCATGACGTTGTTGAGTTTCGTGTCGTTGTGCGTCACCCGCTCCGGCAGCCCGGCTTCGATCAATCGCCCGGTCATCTCCCGACGCGCGAGCGCAAACTCGATTTCTTTTTGCGCCGAGCGCGCCCGTCCTGCCGCGTCGGCGGCAATGGCCGCTTCCAGCGCGGCAAACCGTTTCGGCGTGTGATGGAAGTCGGGAATCGTGTCGTGCAGCCGCGGTGGCGGCAGGTCGGACAGCAGGCGCTGGAATCGCCCGAACGCCTTGGCCGCCTCGTACGCCTGGCGTGGCGATTCGACGGCGTCGTACGTGTGAGCGCCCTCAATGAAGACGTAGGCGCGCCAGTAGTTGCCAAGCGCGTCGCGGTGAAACGAACCGCCGTCGGGCGTCGGGATCAACGTCAACGCGCGCGGTTCTCGTTTGGCTTGCAGATGCGCGGTTACGCGCTGGATGTTTTCCATGAGCGCGACGGGATTCTTGAAAATGCGGTGGTTGATCCGCTGGAGGATGTAGCGAACGTGCTCCCCGCGCTCCTGGAAAACGGCGGCGTAGGTGTCGTTGATGTGGCCGCTGCCGTAGGGGGCAGCGTGAAGGAATTCGCCCGGTATCTGGAACTGACGGGCAATGACGGAGAGGTCGTGGTTCACCGGTATTGCTGCCAATCGGGTTTGTGGTTGTACACCCAACGGTAATAATCCGCCTTAGCGAGTCGGCTGGCGGCGGCCTCATCGAGGCAGACCTTGACCACGGGGTGCATTTGAAGGGCGGACGCAGGATTCATGGCCGTGACGGGGCCTTCGACCGCTCCGGCCACTGCCTCTGCCTTGTTGGCGCCAAAGGCCAGCAGGACGATCTGACGCGCTTCCATGATGGTGCCGATGCCCATCGTGATGACGTGATGCGGTACCTGCTCTTCGCTGCCGAAAAATCGGGCGTTGTCACGGCGCGTCTCGGCGGTCAATGTCTTGATGCGGGTGCGGGAGGCCAGAGAGGAGGTCGGCTCATTGAATCCGATGTGCCCGTCAGACCCGATCCCAAGCACCTGCAGATCAATGCCACCCGCGGCGCGAATTTGCTTTTCGTAGCGGGCGCAGAACTTCGGGATGTCCGCAGCCATGCCGTCGGGGATGTGAACATTTTTTTTCGGAATGTTGACGTGCTGGAAAAGGTGTTCCCACATGAAATGGTGGTACGATTGCGGATGGTCGGGCGCCAACCCGACGTACTCATCAAGGTTGAACGTGCGGACGCGCTGCCAGTTGAGTTGCAGTCGAATGAGTTCGCGGTACAACAGCAGCGGCGTGCTGCCGGTGGCCAGGCCGAGCACGGCGTTTGGTTTCCGTTGCAACGTCTGCGCCACAATGCGCGCCGCAATGGCGCTGGCGGCTTCCGGAGTCGGTTGAATGATGATTTCCATGGTCAACGTCCCAGTCGTTTGTTGAGTTTTTCGAGCACGTCGGCTTTGAACCGATCGATCCGCTGGGTGACATACGCCACGAGGTCGAGCGAGTCATCCTGTGCCAGCGGCGTCAGGTCCATGCCGAAAATCTGCATCGTGGTCTTGTCAGTCGCGTGCGACTCGAAGAATGTCGCATTTGCCCGCCGCCGGCCCTGTGTGGCCAGGTCGTAGCGTTTACCCCCGGCAATTTGCGAGTCGAAAACGCCGTTGAGGGCGGCGGCAAGGTTTTCATGGGCGCTAACGTCCATCAACACCTTCTCGTCGTCCGGCAGCCAGTCCAGGTCGCGCCAGATTTCGCAGCCCCAGAGCTTCTGCGGACGTTGTTCGGGCGCCAACTCGCGGATGGCCTGCAGCGTGGCGACCACCACCGCCACGTGGGTGTCATGTTTGTCGGCGGGATTGTGCGTGTACACGATTTGCGGTCGCAACTCGGCCAGAATCGTCTTGAGGTCGTTCTTCAGGGACGGGTCGGTGGCGCTTTTCACGACGCTACTCGGATAACCGAGCTGGATCATCACCCCGTAACGTCCAAGGACCGCCGCGGCATTCTGTTCCCGCCGTCGTACGGCCATCATCTCGGCGTCGGTAAAGTTCGCGTACGGACCGGTGCGCGCGCTGCCGGCGCCGTTGGTGCAGGTAACGCCGCCAAACCACAACTCGTCGCTGTGATAACAGGCCAGGATGCCGTGAAACGCCATGAACTCAAGGTCGTCCTGATGAGCGCCGATACCCAGATGCGTGATGCGTCGGGGCGCGCCGGTGGGGTGGAAAATCTCCGCGTTGGGACTTTGTAGTTTCATCGTTTTACCTCCGGTAAACTGGCCGCGGCGACCGCCTGGCCGACGCGGCGGCTTTTCTCGTCGGGCACATGGAGTTGGATTTTTGCCGCCAGTTTGGGGAAGTCCGCCCGCAACACTTCGCGTGCCTTCGCCAGCACGATGTCGCCGCCTTTGCCGGTGGTGACCCGTCCGAGGATGAGCATGTGGTCGAAGTCGTAGAAATCGGCATAGTGCGGGATGGTGTAGCCGAGGTACACGCCGATGGTCTCGTAAATTTTCGCCGCGCGCGGATCGTTCTGCGCCATCAACGCCTGCACCTGCTTGAGCCGATCCGGCAGCCCCATTTCCTTCGGCACGTCAATGCCGGCGGCGGGCAGGAGCTTGTTGACGGCCTGCTGGGAAAAGTAAAGGGCGCCGACGCCGCGGTCGCCGCTCCATTCATCGGCGGGCGCGTCGGGATTGTAGTCCACGGGCGCAAACGCCAGTTCATTGAGCCAGCCGAGGATGCGTCCTTTCTTATTGATGAAGCCGGCGGCTTCGCTTGACCCCATCGCAATGCCGAGCATTCCCTTGCTGCCAAGCGAGAGTGCCCCGGCCAATGCGGTCACGTCGCCGTCGTTCATCACCAACAGCGGAACGCCCCATTCTCTGGCGATGCGTTTGAAAACGCCGGCCGCCTGCGGGTAGAGCTTCTTGGGAATCGAACGCAGCAGGGAAGCGACACGAATCTCGTTGTTGACAATGATGCCCGCGGAACTGCCGCCAATGGCGTCCACACGCGGCAGATGCGCAGCCGCGCGATGCAACGCGGAGGAGATGTGATGGTAATGGTAGGCGGGATTGGCCTGGTTCTTCGGGTCCCACGGCATCTCTTCCGTAAAAACGGCGGTGCCGTCAATAACAGCGGAGACCTTGTAGTCGCTGGCGCCGAGATCAAAACCGATCCGACACCCCTTCAGATGCCCGCCGGCGGAAAGCTGGATTTCCTTGTCGGCGGGAACCTTGCCGGGCGTGGTGAGCACGGTTTGAAACTTTCGACCATAGGCGGTACTCATCATTTCGGCGTCGAACCGCCGAACGCGGATGCGCCGACACACTGCGGTCGGACCGCCGAGGTAGAGCCGCCAGCCGCCACGCGACCAGAGCAGAAACTTCACCGTTCGCTCGACGTAGCGCAGCGTCTCCTCATCGGCGCGAGGTCGGACCTTGGTGACAAACCGCGAGACGCGCCCGTTCTCGCCTTCGAGCGCGATGACGAGCGGCTCGGTGGCGGTGGCGCGGTAGCAGTGGTTGAAGACCACGGCAGGTTGAAAGCCAGGGTCGAGTGGAGCGGGGATGTTGGGAGTCATGGTGTTGCCTTTTTTGGGGTGATGGTGACGATGCCGTGTGAGTCGGTGCCGCCGTTGCCGGCGACACAGGCTTGAATGGTGTAACGGGCGCCAGCCCGATGCGACGGCAGGTTAACAGTGTAAACAGGTTGTTTCGGCCTTCCGCCGGTAAATCCGGTATGGGTATCGCGGGAAATCTCGCGTCCGTCTTCAAGCAACGCGACCCAGGCGATGTCCAGGCCGTGTGCGCCCTTGGTCCAGCTCAGGCTCACCCGATATTCGCCCGATGCCGTTATCGCTTTCGTGGCATCCCATTCCAGGATCGAAGATGCGGTTCGGATTTGTTCCGGGCGCCATTCACCGAGCGGGACGGATGTGTCGCGGCGATAATTCACGCCGAGCGCGTCGAGTCGTTTGAGATGTGTTTTCAACCGCGCCGAAAAGTCGTCCCAGTTGCGCGTGTCGGCGGGCGACCAGACCACCTCGGCCAGGGCGCAGAGACGCGGGAAAGTCATGTACTCGGCCTGTTGCGGAGTGGAGATGTACTCGGTCCAGAGATTGGCCTGCGCGCCGAGGATGTGTTGGTGGAAGGACGGCGCCAGTTTTGCCGGAACCGGCTCAAAAGCGTACACCTTGCTCAACGGGATGTAACCGCCGATGGCTTTGGGTTCATTGGCCGTGTCCTGCGACTGATAGTAATCAAAATAACAATGAGAGGTGGGGGACATCACCACGTCGTGTCCGTCACTGGCGCCTTCGACGGCGCCTCCAATCCAGTCCATTAGAGCGGCATTTTTCGGCAGGCCACCTTCGCGGATTTCGCTCCAGCCGATGAGGCGTCGGCCTTTGGAACTGAGGTATTTCTCCATTCGTCGAATGAAATAACTCTGAAGTTCGTGCTCATTCTTCAATCCTTCGGCTTTTATTCGCGCCTGGCACTTTGGACATTTTTTCCAGCGCGCCTTGGGACACTCATCGCCGCCGATGTGGATGAACTGCGACGGAAAAATCGCCAGCACCTCGTCGAGCACTTCCTGAAGAAACTCGAATGTCTTTTCGTTGCCGGCGCAATAGACATCCTGCTCGATTCCCCAGCGGGTGCGGACCTTGAACGGGCCGCCTGTGCAGGAGAGTTCGGGATACGCGGCCAACGCGGCGAGCGCGTGACCGGGCATCTCGATTTCGGGGACCACGGTGATATGACGGGCGGCTGCGTAGGCCACGATCTCGCGCAGGTCATCCTGTGTATAATAGCCGCCATAACGTTTGCCGTCGCCGTTGGTTTCTTCGCGCCATGCGCCGATTTGGGTCAGTTTGGGGTGTTTCTTGATCTCGATGCGCCAGCCCTGGTCGTCGGTGAGATGGAGATGAAGGACGTTAAGTTTGTGAAACGCGAGCAGATCAATGTATCGCTTCACGAACTCCTTCGGAAAAAAGTGGCGGGCCACGTCGAGCATGGCGCCGCGCCAGGAGAACCGCGGTTTGTCCTCGATGCGCAGACAGGGAATCGGGCCGGGTAGGAGTTGGCGAAGCGTTTGGGTGCCGTAAAAAAGCCCGGCAGGTTGCGGGGCGCGGATGATGACGCGGTCGGGGTTGACAATGAGTTCATATCCCTCGGGCGCAAGATCGGGGTTGGCGTTGTGGGTTGTCAGTTCGAGACGCGGACCGAGGTCGGCGGGGTTGGTGGACGGTGTCGGGGGCGTGAAAACGCCGGGGCGTTCTTCCATCCGAACGGGAAGCGGTACGAGATGTGACATGGCAAGCAGTAGGATTGACAGGTTCATTGGCGCGGGGACAATAGTGAATTATCAGCAGATATTCAAGTGTATTTTTGCATTGCGCTTCGGAGGACGACGCGGTAAAAGGCGGGCATGGTCACACAGGAGCAGATTGCGAGAAAGCTGGGCGTGTCCCGTCAGTTGGTGACATTTGCGCTGGCCGGGTATCCGCAAGTGTCGGAGGCGTCGCGACGGAAGATTCTGGCGGCGGCACGCGAAATGGGCTACCGGCCAAACCCGCATGCGCGGGCGTTGAAACGGGGGCGAACAGGGATCGTGGCGTTGTGGGTACCGGATCAGATTTCGTCCCATTACAACCACGTCGCTCGCGAGATGAACACGCTGGTCAAACAGGCCCGCCAGGAATTGATCCTCAGCGAAGTGGCCTCGGCCGAGGCCGAGGCGATTCTGTCGCATGTGCCGGTGGACGGCGTGTTTGCCGTGGACACAGCGCCGCAGGCGCGGGCCTATCTGAAAGAACCGCCGTCGCGGTCTGTGCCGTTGATCAACATGGGAGCGGAACGCTGTGATGGAACGGACAATGTATTGGTGGACCTGACTTCGGGGACATGCGAGGTGATGGCACACCTGCTTGCGCAGGGATTTCGACGGATCGCCCACATGACGTATGTGCGCGAGAATTGTCCGGGTGAAGCGCGTCGCAAGGGCTATGTGCAGGCCATGCACGAGGCAGGGTTGCCGACGGAATTCATTTATTATCCGTTGTCGTTGCAGCAGCGTCCCATCGCCCGTCAGTTGATTCAGGATTACATTCGCCAACACGGGTGTCCCGAAGCCATCTTTTGTCATTCCGACGACGTGGCGATCGGGGTATATCGCGGTTTGTGTGATCTGAAAATCCGAGTGCCAGAACAGGTGGCCCTGGTGGGATGCGACGGGATTCCCGACACGGAATATCTGGAGTGTCCGTTGACAACCCTGGTGCAGCCGGTGGTGGCCATGTGCGCGAGTGCTTGGCAACTGTTCCGGCAACGACAGGAACATCCGTCATCAAAACGGCAGACCGTCGTGTTGCGGCCCAAACTGGAAATCCGCGCTTCCTCGCAACGAGGCTGAAAGGAAAGAACGTTGACATGCAAATGCACTGGATTGACTGGCTGATTGTGGTGTTGTCGCTGGGAATCTGTTTTGTTCCCGCCTTGTTTTTCGGCAAACGCGCCGGCCGCAACACCTCGGAGTTTTTCGTCTCCGGCCGCTCGGTACCGTGGTGGCTGGCGGGACTTTCGATGGTGGCGACGACGTTTTCCAGCGACACGCCGAATCTGGTTACCGACATTGTGCGGCGGCAGGGGGTGGCGGGGAACTGGTGCTGGTGGGCGTTTACATTGACCGGGGTGGCGACAGTGTTTTTCTACGCGCAACTGTGGCGACGGTCGGGCGCGATGACGGACCTTGAGTTTTACGAGATGCGCTACAGCGGACGGGCGGCCAGCGTGGTGCGCGGTTTTCGGGCGGTGTATCTCGGCTTGTTCTTTAACTGTATGATCATGGCCACGGTGAATCTGGCCGCCTGCAAAATTGCCAACATCCTGTTCGGTTTGCCGCGTTGGCAGACCCTGTTGTTTGTTGGCTTGCTGAACGTGGTGTTTGCCGCGCACTCCGGATTGTGGGGTGTGCTGGTCATTGACATGATCCAGTTCCTCATCATGATGAGCGCCGTGGTGGCCGCCGCGGTGTTTGCGGTCAAACAGGTCGGCGGCCTGGAGGTGATGGTCGCGCATTTCTCGCAACCGCGACTGGCGCCGGATGGTAAAACCCTGTTGCATTATCTCAACGTCCTGCCGGATTTCACCAACAACTGGGACATGGCCGTGGCCGTGTTCATCATGCCCATCGCGGTGCAGTGGTGGGCCGTTTGGTATCCCGGTGCCGAGCCGGGCGGCGGCAGTTATATCGCCCAGCGGATGCTCGCCTCGAAGTCGGAAAAAGATTCGCTCGGCGCCGTTCTGTTCTTCAACATCGCCCACTATGTGCTGCGCCCGTGGCCATGGATTCTGACCGCGCTGTGCTCGTTGATTGTTTTCCCGCAACTGGCTGACATTCAGAAGGCGTTTCCGAACCTCGACCCGAAACTGCTGGGGCACGACATCGCGTATCCTGCGATGTTGAAGTTTCTGCCCGCCGGATTTTTTGGCTTGATGATTGGCGGGCTGATAGCGGCCAACTCCTCGACAGTCCTGACGCACTTGAACTGGGGCGCCTCGTATCTTGTGCATGATTTTTATCGGCGGTTCATCCGAACGGACGCCGATGAGAGGCACTACGTGCTCGCCGGACGGGTTTGCACAGTCGGACTTTTCCTGATTGCCGGAGGAATGGTTTTTTTGCTGGACACCGCCAAGGACACGTTTGACATCATCCTTCAGGTTGGTGCCGGGACGGGGTTGTTGTACCTGGTACGCTGGTTTTGGTGGCGCGTGACGGCCTGGTGCGAGGTGGTGGCGATGATCAGTTCGTTCCTGGTCTCGGTCGGGCTGCTTTTGCTTCACAAAAACGGCATACCGGTCAGCACGCACGCGGGGTTGTTCATCACGATCATCGTCACCACGGCCTGTTGGTTGCTGACGGCGTTTTTCGGACCACAGAACGATCGCAAGACGCTGGTGGCGTTCTACAAGAAAGTTCGCCCCTTCGGTCCCGGCTGGAGCGACATTCGCAAGGAATCCGGTCTGTCGGATGCCGAACTGAAGGCTACGCATGAGAACATTCCGCTCGGGTTACTAGGTTGGGTGGCGGGGTGCGCCACCATCTGGTCGTCGCTATTCACGGTCGGCAATTTCCTCTACGGACGAAATGTTCTCGCATTCACGTTGTTGGCCGTCTTCGTCGTCAGCGGCGCCACCCTGCTTTATGTGATCAACAGACTCTGGTCCAACAGCCAAAGTGGATAGCGGCAACGGCGTTGGCGGCTATCGCGAATCGTCCTCAGAATTGACTCATCCCGTCATCGCGTGACGAACCGTTTTTTTCGCCCCGCTTGCGGGCGTTGAAACCGTAAGAGGGCGACGAACGGGCATTGCCGGTGGCGAGAGATTTAGCGTTGGGGGAGTTGAAAGGCGTAGAGCCAGGTTTGGGTGGCGATGTAGAGGGTACCGTTGGCGGCGACAGGGGTGGAATGGATGGCGCCGCCGAGGCGGATTTCGTTGAGCAGTTTTTTCTCTTTGGCGGCGGCGAGGATGGTGACTTTGCCCTTGGAATCGCCGAAATAGACTTTGCCGTCGGCCACCAGTGTGGAACTCATGGTGAGCATACCCTTGGTGTCGTGTGTCCAGTGCACTTCGCCGGTCTCGGCGTTGAGGCAGTGGATGACGCCGCGGACGTCGGCGACAAAGAGCAGGTCGTTGGTGATGGAGGGGGTGGAGAAGCTGCGATGGAGGTCGGTGTAACGCCAGAGGAGTTTGCCGGTGGCAGCGTCCATGCAGGTGAGACAGCCGGGGCCGTCGCCGTGTCGGGTGTCCTGCCCGATGGTGGCATAGACGCGATTGTGGTAGAAAACGGGGGTGGCGATGACTTCGCTGGGGCCTTCGGCGTTTTTGTTGTAGGGGAGTTTCTGGCCGTTGCGTTCGCGGTATTCGGGCGGGTTGCAGTCGGCGCGCCAGACGGTTTTCAGGAGGTGGCCCTGTGGTTGGGGATCGAAGGCGTAGCAAAAACCGTCGCCGCCGCCGAAGAGGATGAGTTTGCGGTTGGCGATGGTGATGAGGCTGGGGGAGGACCAGTTGCCGTGGAAGGTGCGGGTGCCGATGTCGGCGTCGTCGGTGGCGATGAGTTTGCCGCTGAGGCGGTCGAGGACGATGAGGGTGGGGCCGTGAGGGAAGGGGAGTTTTTTGTGGCCTTTGTCCACGCCGTTGGAGGTGCCGACATACACATAATCGCCATCCACAACGGGCGAGCAATCGGTGGCGTCCTGCGGCCACACGTCCAACTCGGCCATGAAATCGTAGCGCCAGAGGATGTCGGCGTCGGTGGGGGCGAGGTCGAGCGGGGGCGGGATGGGGAGGTTGCGGAATTTTTCGGGGTAACCGCCGTCGGGCGGCCGTCCTGGTTTGTTGATCATCGGTTGGGCGATGTAGGCGCCTTCGTCCTGGAAGGGGCCGTCGTTACCATTGGCCAGACCGTGGGCGTCGAGGCAGACGGCTTCGCAGCGCATGGTGGTTAGATAGACGCGATCCTCTTTGACGGTGGGGGTGGAACAGATGCCGAGGCCGGGGTAGTCGCCGTTGAAGTTGCCGGCGTAGCGGAGTTTGGAGGTGACGAGTTGCCAGATGAATTTGCCGGTGGCTTCGTCGAAGCACATCAGGACGCTGCGGTCGCCGCTAAGGCGAGGGTCGCGTGGGGAACCGTTGTTGGTGCCGATATAGACGCGGCCATGAGCAATAACGGGGGTGCCGCAGGTTTGATTGCCGAGTTTGGCGGCCCATTTGAGGTTGAGACCGCTGCCGGGGATGAGGATGTTGCCGGTGGGGTCTTTTTCGCCGGAGGTGAAGGAGGAGGGGAGGTTGGTTTCGGCGGAGACCATGTTGCGGGAGTCGGCTCCGCCCCATTGGGGCCAGTCGGCTGCGGGGACGCGGTTGGTGGCGGCGACCAACAGGCAGAGCGCGAGTAAAAACCGTTGCATCACGGCGCGGAGTGTATGTAGGCTGCGGTACATGCACAAGATTCTTTTGGTGGTGATGATGGGGGCGCTGACGGTGTCGAGCGGTGCCCTGGAGTTGAAATCGCCGGATGGACGGTTGTTGTTGACGTTTGAGCTGAAAGGCGGCGTGCCGGTTTACAGTGTGGCCCGCGATGGGCGGCGTGTCATTGTGGAATCGCGGTTGGGGTTGGAAATCGGGTCGGGAGCACTGGAAGGGCTGGCGGTGGTGGGGGAACAGCGCAGCAGCCATGATGAGGTTTGGAAGCCGATCTATGGCGAACGCAACCGTTATCGCGATCACTACAACCAGCTTGTGGTTGATTTGAAGAAGTTGCAGTTGACGTTTCGCGCTTACGACGAGGGAGTGGCGTTTTGTTATACGCTGCCGAAAGAGACGGGCGATGCCGTCACGATCACGCGCGAGAACACGGAGTTTCGGTTCTCCGCCGATCACACGGCCTGGGCCACGTACGCGGCGCAGGGACGATATGAGAAAGTGCCAATCAGCCGGATCAAACCGGGCTGCGAACGTCCTTTGACGATCCAGGTGGCCGATGATCTGTACCTTGCCATTGGAGAGGCGAAATTGGTGGATTATGCCCGGA
Organism: uncultured Verrucomicrobiota bacterium; assembly: GCA_964541945.1. Taxonomy (GTDB): domain Bacteria; phylum Verrucomicrobiota; class Verrucomicrobiia; order Palsa-1439; family Palsa-1439; genus CAIKAP01. The sequence continues at coordinate 113,797 of CAZISE010000008.1, read as the reverse complement.
TGAAGCTGGCGCCCTTGCGGGATGCGTCGCCCACGTTGGTCAGCGAGCTTGCCGGTCCGGTGACCTCCTCGTTGCCGTTGACGACCCCGTGGCGGTTCGTCATGGTGGCGGAATCGCCGGGACGATTGTTGGAGAACAATTTTCTCGTGTTGAACCTGAACGATCCCTGCGCCATTGCGGACACCTCATGGATCAGACCGGGCAAGGTGATTCGCGAGGTCACGCTCACCACGACAGGGGCAAAAGCGTGTGTGGACTTTGCGGTCAAACGCGGTCTTCAGTACATCGAGTTTGACGCGGGTTGGTATGGGAACGAGTACGACGACAAGGCGGATGCCCGCGCGGTAAATCTTGACCCGAAACGGTCAAAAGGGCCGCTCGACCTTCACGAGGTGATCCGTTACGCCGACGAGCGCGGCATCGGTGTCATCCTGTACGTGAATCGCCGGGCGTTGGAGCGTCAACTCGACGAGATTCTGCCGCTGTACCAGAAATGGGGCATCAAAGGCGTCAAATATGGCTTCGTCAACGTCGGTTCCCAGCAGTGGACCCGTTGGTTGCACGCGGCGGTCCGCAAGGCGGCGGCGCACCGGTTGATGGTGGACATCCATGACGAGTATCGTCCCACCGGCTACTCGCGGACCTATCCGAACCTGATGACCCAGGAAGGCATTCGCGGCGACGAGGAGAAAGACCGCACCAACGAGCAATCCCTGATCGCCCTGTTCTCCCGCTTTCTCGCCGGCGCGGCCGACAACACCATTTGCTACTTTGACCCCCGCGTGGACCAGCTTGCCACCCACGCCTATCAACTCGCCAAGGCCGTCAATTTCTACAGTCCATGGCAATTTCTGTTCTGGTACGACCGACCATCGTCCGCGAAAGACGAACCGGAACTGGAGTTTTTCAATCACGTCCCGACGGTCTGGGACGACACAAAGGTCTTGCAAGGGAAGGTGGGCGAGTATGCCGTCATGGCCCGCCGCCGCGGAGCGGAGTGGTATATCGGATTCATGAATGCCGGAGAGGCCCGTTCCTTCGACGTGCCGCTGAGTTTCCTGGACGCCGGTCGAAAATACACAGCGACTATCTACTCGGATGATCCGACCGTCCCAACGCGCACGCACGTCAAAATCGAACGCCGAACAGTGGAGCAGGGAACGACCCTGCCCTTGAAAACCATTGTCAATGGCGGCGTTGCCGTTCGTATTGCGCCACAATGAAGCTTTTGCCATAATCCCGCTCCACTCATGCGATACGCGATTGTATCTGACCTGCACGCCAACTGGCAGGCATGGTGTGCCGTGCGGGATGACCTGCTCCAACAAGGGGTGGACGCAGTGGTCTGTCTCGGCGACGTGGTCGGATACGGGCCGAATCCGAAACAGGTGCTCAATGATCTGCGGCAGTATTGCGACAATTTTGTCCTCGGCAATCACGATGCCGCCGTGGTGGGTAAGCTGGACCTGGAAATCTTCAACGACACCGCCCGTCGCTCGGTGGAATGGACACGAGCGCAACTGGACAAAACACTCCTCGACGAAATCCAGCAATGGCCCTTGTTGCTCGAAGACGAACAGATCGTGTTCGTTCACGCCGAGACAGTCGCCCCGGATGCCTTTGGCTACGTGGAACAAGCGGAGGATGTCCGCGTCTGTTTTGAGGCCACGGACAAGCGGTTCATTTTCCTCGGCCACACCCATCGCCCCGTCATCTCCGTGTTGCCGTTGGGCGGCAAAGTCATCCTCTCGCCGCTGACGCGGCTGACCTTTGCGGACGGCGCTCGTTACCTCGTCAACACCGGCTCGGTGGGCGACCCGCGCGACGGCACCGACAAGGCAAGCTACTGCCTCTGCGACACGACGGCGGACCGGGTGGAGTTGCGCCAGGTGGCCTTTGACACTGCCGCTTTCCTGCGAGAGTTGAAACGGCACCCGCAACTGGACATCCCGTGGTTCCTGCGCAAACGCGGCGGCGCCAAGGTGCGTCTGGAACTCGATCACGCCATCAAAGCCGAAGAAGTCACCAAAATCCAGCGGCGCGAAACGGTAAACCGTTCCCATCTGAAAGCGGCCCATTATACTCTGCCCACGACGCCGGCGCCGGTGACGGCCGCGGGTGAAACCGAGGAAGCCAAACCATTCGCGGCGCCCGCTGCCGAGGCCGTTTCTCACGAGTCCGTTTCCCGCTTCGCACAAAAACGCTGGATTGTTTTGTTCGCCCTGATTCTGGCGTTTGCAGGTGTCGTGGCGGTCACGGCTTATTACCTGAAAAAACGGGGGATACGGATTAGCTTTTCATTGGGTTGGCCAAAAACAAAACCAACACCGTTGCCAGTATCACCACCATCGCCGCCGCCTGCGCCCGTGATCGTGGACAAACGGGCCCCGTTTGAACTGCTGGCCAAGGACGCTCGCCTCACCGGTAGCCCGATCAAACTCGAAGACTGGGAAGGAATCCCCAACATCGGTTACTGGGCCTGTGCCGACAATTATGCCACCTGGACCACCACGGTGCCGGGCGAAGGCGAGTACGTGGTGACGTTGGAGTACGGGTTTGACCCCGCTGGCGGCGACCGCGAGATCGTGATTCTCTGCGGCGAATCACGGTTGGAAGCCACGCTCAAGACCACGGGACATTGGAAACGCTTTCAAACCGTTACCCTTGGACACATGTATTTGCCCGCCGGTACGGTCACCATCACGGTGCGGGCGGGACGGACCAATGCGCATCACTTTATCAATCTACGCCAGCTTACCTTCACGCCGTTCAAGGGTGAAAGCAAACCACTGGTTCGCCCACCGCCACGAACTCAAGCGCTGCCGTGGCTGGCCAGCGCCTCATATTGCGCTCCCAACGACACCATGAGCGCCATGAACGACAACATCGAGCCTTCCAACTCCAATGACCAGCGCGTGCCGCGGTTCACCTGGTGGCCACATTTCGGGACAAAAGAATGGGTACAGGCCGATTTCATGAAGCCTTTCAGCATTTCGAAAGTATCCGTGTACTGGTACGCCGAGACGGGCAGAGGAAAATGCCGCGTGCCACAGTCGTGGCGGTTGTTGTATCGCAAGGAGGACGGGCAATGGGCGCCCGTCGAAGGCGCGTCCGGATACGGTACCAGCCCCGACACATATAACACCGTCACATTCAGGCCGGTGACAACCACGGGATTACGATTGGAAGCACAGCTCCAGCCGAATTATTCTGCCGGTATCCTGGAATTGAGGATCGAGCCATGATGAAACCCCTGATGTTATTGAGCCTGTTGTTGTCCGTTGCCGCCCGCGCGACGACGCCCAACATTGTCATCATCTTCACCGATGACCAGGGCTACGCCGATGTCGGTTGCTACGGCGCGAAAGGGTTTGCCACTCCCAACCTTGACCGGCTCGCAAAAGAAGGGCGGCGCTTCACGAATTTTCACGTCGCACAGGCGGTCTGTTCGGCCTCGCGCGCGGCGTTGCTGACGGGGTGTTATCCGAATCGCATTGGCATCCACGGCGCCCTCGGCCCGAACGCGCGCCACGGCCTCGGCGCCGACGAGGTCACTCTCGCCGAATTGCTCCGGCAACGCGGCTACGCCACCGGCATGGTCGGCAAATGGCATCTCGGTCACCTGCCGCCGTTTTTGCCGACCCGACACGGTTTCGACGAATGGTTCGGCCTGCCGTACTCCAACGACATGTGGCCGTTTCATCCCGAAGCGAAACCGGGTGCTTATCCCCCGTTGCCGCTGTTTGAGAACGAGACGATCATCAACTCCAACGTCACCGCCGCCGACCAGTGCCAGCTCACCACCTGGTACACGGAACGTGCCGTGAAATTCATCGAGAAAAACAAAAACCGTCCCTTCTTCCTGTACGTCGCGCACACGATGCCGCACGTGCCGCTGCATGTCAGCGACAAGTTCAAAGGCAAATCCGAGCGGGGACTTTACGGCGATGTCATCATGGAACTGGACTGGTCCGTTGGCGAAATCCTGCGCGCCCTCCGCGACAACGGCCTTGACGAAAACACCCTCGTCCTCTTCACCTCCGACAACGGCCCATGGCTCGCCTATGGCGACCACGCCGGCTCGGCCGAACCCTTGCGCGAAGGCAAGGGAACCGCCTGGGAAGGCGGCCTCCGTGAACCCTGCATCCTGCGCTGGCCCGGCAAAATCCCCGCCAACACCGTCTCCGACGCTTTCTGGATGAGCATTGATATCCTCCCCACCATTGCCCACCTCACCGGTGCCGAACTGCCCAAACACAAAATTGACGGTCTCAACGTCTGGCCGTTGCTGGCCGGTGAGCCGAACGCCAAGAACCCGCACGACGCCTACTGGCTCTACTACGCCAACAACGAACTGCAAGCCGTCACCGATGGCCGTTGGAAACTCGTCTTCCCCCACACCTATCGCACCCTCGGCGGCCAACCCGGCGGCCGCGACGGTAAACCCGCCCGTTACCAGTCGCGCAAAATCGAGCGACCAGAACTCTACGACCTCGACACCGACCGCGGCGAAACCACCAACGTCGCCGCGCAACACCCCGACATCGTTCAACGCCTCGAAACCCTGGCCGAAACCGCCCGCGCCGACCTGGGCGACAACCTCACCAACCGCGTCGGCAGCGGCCTTCGTCCCGCCGGTATTCTGCCAAAAAACTGAGATGAAAAACGTCAATGCCTTCTTTCTGCTGGCGTTGGTGTCCGTCGCCGGCGTCGCCCAGGAGTTCCCCGTCAAGCCGTACACGGACCCGACGCAACTCGATTGCCCATGGCCGAAGACAAGCCACTACAAACAACCCTGGCGGGCCTTCCTGGAAACGCGCAGTGGCTACGATTTCTTGCGCGGCATCGGCGTCAATCTCCACATCCCCCGCGATGCCGACGAACTCGCCGTTCGCCTGCTCGCCGAGACCGGGTTCAAGACCTTCCGCATCGAAATCGGCTGGGGCGCAATGTCATGGGACGAGACGCGCCTGCTGAACGAGGCGACCTTCCGTCGCCGGTTCGAGTTGTGCGCCCGTTACGGCATTCGCCCGACCATCCTGCTCAACGCCCACCACGGCGCGCCTTGTCCGGCAAAGTTTTTCCAGCGCCGCCTCCTGGCCGACGCGCCCGCCGGGGCCATAACCATCCGCCTCGACAATGTCGCCGACCTTGTCATCGGACGCTCCGGCCTCAGCCAGTTGACAACCTACTGGGCTGCCGAAACGCTCGTCACCGCCATCCACGACAACGAGGTCACCCTCAGCAAACCGTTGCCAAAAGAATTGAAAGCAGGACCGGTCCCGATGGCCACGTTGAAATACGCGCCACTGCATCCGGCCGGCTCGCCCGAATTCGAGCAGACCGCCGACGGCTGGACACGATACGCGCTCCATGTTTGCCGCCTGGCGCGGGCGGCTGGCGTGAAAGAGTTCGATGTCGAAATCTGGAACGAACTGACCTTCGGCACCCACTTCCTCAATATCAACGACTACTATCCAAAAAACGCGCCAAAACTCCCCGACAAACAGCCCGACCCGCTCCACCGCGGTGGACGTTGCTGGGAACTGGCCCGACGCACCGTGGAGGCAGTGAAACAAGAGTTTCCTGAAACGCGCTGTATCTGGGGTTTCTCCAACACCACTTTTTTCCATACCCGCATCGAAAACCTGCCACCAGGCACCGACGGCCAGAGCTATCATCCCTACGGCACTGGTACCCGCCGCGTCGAAGGCAAACCGTCGCGCCCCGACCAGCCGTCGCTGGAAAGTTTTGTGCCCACCTACGAATTCCGTCTGCCCGAAGGCTGGGCTGCCACGTTTGTGCAGACCGAAAGCCTGATGCGCCTCTTGAACTCCGCCAGCCGCCGCCCCGGTTTCCGTCACTACATGACCGAACACGGCGTCCTGCCAACAGAGTGCGGCGTCAACGACGACGCAGGCGCTTGGCGCCTGAAAACCTTGTGTGCCACCCGCAGCTTCTGTTTCTGGCTCAACAAGGGCGTGGACGCGCTTCATTACTTCGACGCCTACGAGCCGAAAGCGACCTCGTTTGGCCTGTTGCCGACCGACCTGAAAAAATTGCCCGCCGACGCCTCCTTCGAGACGGTGGCAACGCCGCCCATGCGCGCCATTCGCAACCTGACCCGCGCCTTCAACGGCAGTGTGCCGCTGACAACGACCGAACCGATCCGCGTCGAAGTCACGGCGCTCGGCCCGCAGACGAAAGTGTTCGAGGGCGACGCCGAGCATCCACCCCTGTGGCATCGCGAGGTGCTCGCCGTGTTGCCGTTCCAGGTCAACCCGACAAAACTTGTCGTTGCCGTCTATGTGATGACCCGCGACGCCACTCGTCCGTTTGCTCCGGCCATGTTTCGCCTGAAAATCGCCCCCGGCAACATCACCGGCTACGACCCCGTCGAAGACCGTCCCGTGCCGCTCACGGTCAACCACGACGAAATCACATTGCCAGTCACCGATTCTCCACGCCTGCTGACGATTGAAAAATGAAACTTCCGACAATTCTCTGTTTATATCTGGGTTTGTTAGGGAGCGTTCTGGCCGCCGAACCGGTCACGCTCGATCCCGTCAACGGCGCCATCGTCCGCGCCGGCGCTTTCCACAGCGGCGAGGATGGTCTTTGGCGGATCAAGTTCCGCGACGGCTCCATTCTCCGCGCCGCCGAGTGCCAATGCGAATCGGAACGGACGGGCGAGACACTCTCATTTCGGTTCCGAGCGCCTGACGCGACAGTCCTCGTGACCGTCAACGGCTCCGACCTCGTCGGACAGGTGACACCGACACGGAAAACGGTTCTGGAGTTTGCTCTGCCCGCCACGCTGCGGTTTGATCCCGCGACGGTGCGACGGTTCATCTCGCCGTTGCATCCGCATCTCGGTGTTGGCGCGGCATTCAATCGCGCGTTCTTCGAACCGCAGCCGACGGACCGTCCCTCCGGTTGGCAACCCAAAAAAATCGGCCCGGACGGCTGCCGCCGGTTGCTCGGCGCGCGATTGGAGATGCGCGACCTCGACGCTCCACCGATACCCGTGCAGGTGACGACGGCAGGACGCGAGTGGCTGCGGGCGGACCGGTTTGCGAATCTCAAGGCAAAAGTCAACCGCACCGTTCCGCGGCGCCTGGCGGACCTGGTGTTGCTCGACTCGACGAACGGGCCGTTTTTCGCCGCCAGCCGCCTCGGCGGCACGGGGGCACTCTGGCGGTTCGGCGGCGAATGTGACGAGCGCGCGGCGGCCGAGGCGGTGGTGTCGGTGCTTCGCAAACTGGGAGGAACACGCCGACGGGTCGCGCTGGTGAGTTTGACCAACGGTCCGGAACACGGCGGACTGGCCAACGGAAGCGTGTCATTCTGGCGAAAACAACTCGCGGCCTTTCCGCTGACCGAGCTGCGACGGGCCGAGGAAATGGTGGCGGCGGCCCGGAGCGACGAGTTTCTGGCCATTCTCAATCCGTACGGCGAGTGGTTACCGGTGCCCGTCGGTTCAACCCCGGAGGCGACACTGGACGACATCGGCAGTTACATCCGACACGGCGGCAACTGGTTTGAGGTAGGCGGTTACTCGTTTTTCGCGGCGTTACAGCCGGAAAAATTCCTGCGCTACGAGCACAAGTACCCGCCGGTGTTTTCCGATTTTATGCATCTGGATTCGACGGTGGGCGCAGCATCGCTGTATCGGGTCCGGCCGCGGGATGACACGGGGATTTTCGTGCCGGGCTGGTTGGCGTTTGGCGGCGACGAACGGGGTGGCTGGTGTGAACGGGTGTTCGGAACTTTTGTCGAGCCGGGCAAAACATGGACTGCGCCGCCGGTACGGCTGGCGCTGGGCCGAAGCGCGGAGGAGAGCCTGCGCGATTACCTGAACGCGAACGGGATCACCCGGACATTGCGGGAAAAACTGCCGTCGGGCTTGTTCGCCAAACTGCGCCGGGCGGTGCTGGTGAAATATGACGGCAACGCCCGCGAGAAACTGGCGGCGCTGGCGGAGTTGCCCGTGCCGACGTTGATTCACTGGAGCGATTATCTCAAGGGCGGCTTTGACAAGGAGTATCCCGATCATCTGCCGCCGCATCCGTCGTTCGGAACGGCGGAGGAATTGGGCGAGTTTCTCCGTCGGGCGCGTGAATTGGGGCACCTAACAATGCCCTATACGAACCCGACCTGGTGGTGCGATCACCCGCGCGGACCGACGTTTTTGGCGGCGGGCGAGGCGCCGCTGTTGCGAACGTTGGAAGGGCGATTGAACCACGAGCGCTACGGGGCCAATGACGGCTGGACGACAACCTTTTGGCATCCTGCCGTGCGCGCCGCCAACGCGACGACGGTGCGCCTGTTTTGCGAGGTATATCCGGTGGACCTGTTGTTGCAAGATCAGAACGGCGCCCGCCAGTGGCATTACGACCTGAATCCCGCCTCGCCGACGCCGTACGCCTATACCGCGGGCTTGATCGCCGCGGCAGAGGAGGCGGCCCGCGCGAAACCGTTGTTCACCGAGGACGGTTGGGATGGAGTCGTCAACGCGCACGTTCAGTTCTGCGGGTTCACCTTTGCGCTGGTGCCGGGACGTCGCCCTGAGTGGGTGCGCGAGATGAAGACGGTGTATCATCCGAGCACATGGGAGTTGTACCCGTTCGCGCAGCGGGTGGCCCACGACAAGGTGTTGTTCTGCCATCATGACCTCGGCAAGTTCGTGACCGATGAGCGCGAGTTGAGCTGGACGCTCGGTTTGGGGTTCAACATGAGTTATCGGGTCGCGGCCCGCGCTCTGTCGGAACCAAAACACCGGGAATGGTTGCGTTGGCTGGATCGCATCCAAAAATCGGTTTGCGCCCGTTACGCCGGCGAGCCGGTCGTGAGCTTCAAGCACCAGCAGGGCGGCGAAACACCCGACGACGACGGTTTGATTCGCGCCCGATACGGCCCGGTCACGGTGACAGCGCGACTTGGCGGCGATTACGGTTTTCGAGCGACGGCGCCCGGCATGGTGGCCGGACCGCAGTTTGTGGCGGAGGGCGACGCGCGCCGGGCGGAGGTGTGGGTGTATGCCGAGGGCGGCGGCGAGTGCGCTGTGGAGTTGCCGGAAGAAATGACCGGCACGGTTTCGGCGCGCTTTGACGGCGAATCGTCGGTGTGGTTGAAAGCAGACGGTGGGGTGGTTCGTTTGCGATTACCCGCGGGGCCAAAGAAGCTCTGGCATGCCGTCGTTATTGCGGGACGTTAGCGGAGCGTCGGTGTCTGGGCGGAAAAAAACGGTTCTTTTACTGGCCAAAGTTGCTATTGGTGGTTCGACCGTCGGCAGAGACGGTCCAAAGGTCGTAGGAATTGGGGTTGCGAGAACCAGGACAGAGATACAGATAGACGCCGCCGTAAGGATCGTTGAAACCGGTGGAACTGATTTTGGAGCGCGGCCAGGAGATGTAACCGTTGGTCAGTACCAGGATGGCGATCGCGCCGGCGTTGGCCGTGGTAGCGGAGATGTTTGTGCCATTTTTCAATTTGTAGCGTTCCAACGCGTCCTCGATGAGAGCGATCTCGGCTTTAGCAGCAGACTCGGCGGCTTTGCGGGAGGCGTAGCGGGACAACGAGATGGTGGCGCCTGCTAGCAGGCCGACAATGAGGAGCACGGCGAGCAGTTCGACCAGCGAAAAGGCGTTGTTGCGTTGTTGTGCGTTCATGGCCGTGTTTTCCCGATGGTTATGGTCTCCACTTGGCGTATGCGGGGATATTGCCGGTACCAAGTGTGATTTTGCTGTTACGGAATTCATTGTACGGAACCCAACGGGCGCTGCCGTCAAGATACACGTGATTGCTTCCGGTCGGTTCGTCGGCAAACAAAGATTTGTGGCTGATTTGATACCAACCGTTGTTGTACCACCGAATCATGTCGGTCACGATTACCGTGTTGGTCGGATTATCCGTCAGATGGTGAGCGAACGCGGTCCGGTTACTCCAGCCGACAAAACAAAGGAAACCGACTGCAATCTGAGTTTCCGCATCGGCTGTTGGCCAACCATACTTGGGGTCGGTAGTGACACGGTTTTGATAATCTTGGCCGGAGGGACAAAAAAACTGGTTCGTGGTCATCCCGTACTGCAGAAGAGCGGTGCGCGTGCGAGACCGTATCCACTCTGGGCCTTGAACGTCGCCCCCTGTGTTGCTTTTTTGGGGCGGAAACCAGCCGTTGTGTTCCGCGGCGTAGGCGAGCAGCGCCGTGCCGAACTGGCGGAGGTTGTTCAGGCAGGTGGCGCGGTTGGCGCGTTCGCGTGCCATCCCCATGGCGGGGAAAAGCATTGCGGCGAGCAGGGCAATGATGGTAACCACCACCAGCAGTTCGATCAGCGTGAACGCGAGCCGACGATGTTTTTGGTGGCACAGGTGACTTTGCAAAGCATCACTCATACTCTCTCGTTACCATAACGACCATGCTGGGCGCCGTCAATTCACTTATGGCATTGTCCCGCCTGACCGTCTGGGATAGATTCCCGCGCAGAACCCTCCATGAAACAGAGGCGATACGCGTTCACGCTGATTGAATTGTTGGTCGTTATCGCCATTATCGGTGTGCTCGCCGCCATGCTCTTTCCGGTTTTCGGGACGGTTCGCGCCCGTGCTCGACAGGTCTCCTGCGCCAACAATCTCAAACAGCTCGCTCTCGCGGCACGGCTGTACGCGCAAGAGTACGAGGATCATTTGCCAGCCTGCACCGACGATTTTGGCGTCACCAGTGTCTGGTTCAACGTGTTGAATCGGTACCTGGCGGGCAGTAGCAGCACCGATAACGTTCACAGCATCAAACAGGACCCGATCTGGGACGGCTTTGATCCCGCGGCCCGCGGCGCCTGGCGAACAGTGAAGATGAACCGCAAACTCTGTGGCTCCCGCGCCGAAGGCGTCAATGTCCCGTTACAGAATGCCCAGCCCTCGTACCGCCGTGTGGCCGATGTCCATCAGGCGGCCACCACGCCGATGTTTTTCGACGGACGCGGTTACGATACCAATCCCACCGACAAGATCGGCATGGCCCGCTACGACGGCTGGGAAACCTACGTGGCTCGGCGCCATGCCAACAACGGCGTCAACATTGCTTTTGTGGACGGGCATGTGGAACTCTGGACCCGCGGGCGCGCCACGACTTCCGGCGGGTGGGAGCAGGATTCCACGGGGTTGACCTGGTGGGTGCAGTGAATAGGGCAATGGCGGCAACGTCAGTCCTGCGATGAACTTTTGTCTCCTCATGATTGTCGGCCTCCTGAGCGATCCCATTCTTTTTGTTACCCGCCATCAGTACGCCAGAGATCACCACAACACCGAGACCTTGTTCCAAACGGGCGAGATCAACACCCGTAGTTATCGTCCCGGTGGAGCGCTTCGCGTTTTCCATCCGCAAACCAAAGAAGTCAGGACCCTTCTGGATGCCGGGCCGACCGGGCTGATTCGCGATCCTGAAGTCAGTTTCGACGGCAAACGGATTGTTTTCTCGATGCGCAGGAGTATCGAGGACGACACTCATATCTACCAGATCAACGCTGACGGCACCGGGCTGCGCCAGCTCACATTTGCCAAGGGCGTCTCGGATATAGATCCGCTCTATTTGCCCGATGATTCCATCGTCTTTGTCTCCACCCGCGAACCGAAGTATTGCATGTGCAACCGTCATATCATGGGCAACCTTTTTCGCATGGACTCCGATGGCGCCAACATTCATCAAATCGGCAAGAGCACGCTCTTCGAGGGACATCCATCGCTGTTGCCCGATGGTCGCATTCTCTACGACCGATGGGAATACGTTGACCGCAATTTCGGCGATGCCCAGGCCCTTTGGGTCGTCAACCCCGACGGCACCCAGCACGCCATTTTCTGGGGCAGCAACCTTTCCTCGCCCGGCGGCGTCATTGACGGGCGCGCCATTCCCGGAACGCCGTTTACGCTGGCCGTTTTTGCCGCCTGCCATGACCGCCCGTGGGGCGCGCTCGCGTTGCTCGACCGTCGCCGTGGCGTGGATACCCTGGAGTCCGTGGTCCGCACCTGGCCGGCCAGTGCCACGAACCTTTTCAAGAACGGCGGTTTCGATTCCAGCGCGCGGCTTGTCCCGAAATACGAGGACCCGTATCCGCTCGATGACAAACGTTTTCTTGTTTCCCGCCAGATCCATCCCGGCGAGGAGCGGATGGGGATTTACCTGGTGGAACTCGACGGTAATGAGACGCTTCTTTACGCCGAGGAGCATCTGGGGTGTTTCGATCCGATGCCTCTCGCGTCGCGCCCGCGTCCGCCCGCGATCCCGACACGCCGTGATTACCGCAACGGGCCCGGCAGGTTTTATGTTCAGGATGTGTATACCGGTACTCATATGAAGGGTGTCGAACGCGGCTCAATCAAATGGCTCCGTGTTGTTGAATCCCCCGAAAAACGCTCCTGGACACATTCGGCGTGGGGTGGCCAGGGCCAACAGGCGCCGGCGATGAACTGGCACAATTTCGAGAACAAACGCATTCTCGGCACGGTGCCCGTCGAAGCCGATGGGTCGGCCTATTTTGAGGCGCCCTCTGACCGTTTTGTTTTTTTCCAGTTGCTCGACGCTAACAAGATGATGGTTCAGTCCATGCGCAGCGGCACCATCCTTCAATCGGGCGAAACCCAGGGCTGTGTCGGTTGCCACGAGAACCGCGCCGCCGGACTGGTGCCGTCAAAAGCAATCCTCGCCAGGCAACGGGCTCCCAGCCAACTCAATGGCTGGTATGGCCCGCCTCGCGATTTTGATTTCCTCACCGAGGTCCAACCCGTCCTCACAAAACACTGCCTGTCCTGTCACGATTTCGGGAAACCCGCCGCGAAAAAACTCATCCTCGCCCCCGATCGCGACTTTGTTTTCAACGCCGCCTACATCGAGTTGTGGGCAAAGAAAATCATCACCTGTGTCGGAGCCGGTCCTGCCGAGATTCAGCCCGCCCGCTCGTGGGGAGCGAGCGCGAGCCGCTTGATCGAACAACTTCGCAACGGTCATCAAAACGTCAGACTCACCGACGAGGAAATGGAGCGGCTCATCACCTGGGTTGATCTCAATGCTCCCTTCTATCCGAGCTATTTTTCTGCCTTTCCCAACAACCTTGCCGGACGTTGTCCACTCGACAACGCCCAGGTCAAACGCCTCGCCGAACTCACCGGCGTTGATCTCCACCAATACAATAACCACGGCTCACTGAAACACCCGTGGATCAGCTTCGATCGCCCCGAACTCAGCCCGATCCTTGCCACCGCCACCAACGGTCTCGACGAGGCTCTCGCCATCATCCGCGACGGTCAACGCAAGCTGAAGGACGAAGGCGTTTGTGCCGCCGACAAGGCGCGGGACGAAAAATACGAGCGGCGCGCCGTTGTGGAACGGCGTAACCGCCAGGCCATCGCCGAAGGACGAAAAGTGTACGACCTATGAAATGGCTCCATCTTGTTTGCCTGTTATCCCTGCACGCGACCGCCTTCGCGGGCGAACCATCGCTGCCGCCGCTGCCGCAACAAGACCGCCCGCTGGCGGAGCGATTCGCCAATCCACCCGCAAACGCCCGCATCCTGCCGATCATCCACAAGCAGCACGACGACCCGGCGAAACAAGACTCGCAACTTCGCCAACTGGCCGACCGCGGCTTTGGCGGTTTCGTCGGAAATGTTTCCTTCGACGGCTATGTGGACGACGAGACGAAGTGGCCGGCGTTTCTGCGCGGCGTCCGCCTGGCCCGGACAGCGGGCATGTCGCTGTGGCTCTACGACGAATGCGGCTATCCCTCCGGCAGCGCGCGCGACCTGACGTTACGCGGTCATCCCGATTGGGCTGCGCGCGGCCTGTTGATTGCCGAGACAAACTCCTCCGGTGGGACGGTATCTCTGACGCTACCACCGGGCAGGCTGGTGCAGGCCGTGGCGCTGCCGGTGCGCGACGCCGTGGCGCGTCTGGATCAGGCCACAAACCTGGCCGCGTGCGTCCACGACGGCCAACTCCGTTGGCAGGCGCCGTCCGGTGACTGGCGGGTGCTGGCAATGACCGACGACCTGATTTACTCCAACACACACGCCGCCGTCAGTCTGGCCTACAAGAAACCCTGCATCAACCTGCTGATGCCGGAGCCGACCCGGCGATTCCTGGAAGTCACGCACGAGCAATACGCCGCCCGTCTCGGCAACAATCTCGGACGCTGGTTCGTCGCAACGTTTACCGACGAGCCGTCGTTGCAAAACTACTGGTTCCGTCCGATGCCGTATCGGGTGTTGCCGTGGTCGGAATCGTTGCCGTCGGAATTCAAAAAACGTCGTGGCCGTCCGCTTGAACCGCTTTTGCCCGCGCTCATCGTCGAAGCCGGACCGCGCGGCGCCAGGGCGCGACATGATTTCTGGCTGACCGTCGCCGAATTGGTCTCGGAAAACTATTTTGGCCAGCTCCAGCAGTGGTGTCGCCGTCATCACCTGGCTTCCGGCGGCCATTTGCTGATGGAGGAATCGCTGGTCGCGCACGTCCCTCTTTACGGCGACTTTTTCCGATGCGCCCGGCGGTTGGATGCGCCGGGGATTGATTGTCTGACGAGCCTCCCGTCGCAAGTGCCGTGGCACATTGCGCGGATGATCAGCAGCATCGCCGACCTCGAAGGCCGACGGATCATCATGTGCGAGGTCTCCGATCACGCCCAGCGATACCGCCCCGACGGCGACACTCGCCCGATTCGCGTCGTGACCGCCGACGAAATCCGCGGCACCTGCAACCGCCTGCTCTGGGGCGGCGTTAACACGCTCACCAGTTACTACTCGTTTGCCGGTCTCGATAACGAACAACTTCGCCAACTCAATCGCTGGGTGGGCCGATGCGCCACGATGCTCGGCGGCGGACACCAGGTAACCGACATCGCTGTGCTCTATCCGATCGAAAGCGTCTGGCCGAAATTCGTTCCCGCCCGCCACGGCGCGACCGAGACTGCCGACGCTCGCGCGATGGAGCGCATCTACAACACGGTCGGCTCCGCGCTTTTCAACGCCAACCGCGATTTCGCCGTCGTGGACGCGTGGGCGCTGGCCGACGCGCGGGTTCGCGGCGACTCGCTTTGCCACGGCGAATTGCGATGGCGGGTTGTCGTATTGCCGTGCGCGGACACGCTTCCGATGGCGGCCTGGGAGAACATCGAGCGTTTCTGGCGCAACGGCGGTCTCGTGATCGCCATTGGCGCGCGCCCCGCCAACAGCGAGTCGGAGTTCCCCTCGAAACGGGTTCAGGAAATCGCCCGCGCCCTGTTCGGCGAATCCGCCGAGCCGACCTTCCTCAGCCATCCGTCGGGCGGCATCGGCATCTACCTGCCGTCCGGGATGACCGCGCTTTTGCCGAAACTGTTGGACGCGCTTCTGGAACGCGACGCGGCGGCGGACGATTCCAGCGGCCCGATTCGGATCACGCACCGGCGGGTTGAAGATCACGAGGTTTATTTTGTGATCAACGACAGCGCCGAGCCGTGGCGCGGCGCAATCCGTTTCCCGTCCCGCGGCGTTCGCGAGCAATGGGACCCGTCGAGCGGCGTCGTGACGCCGTTGGCGGGCGGCACAAACGTGGCGCTTCAGCTCGGTCCGTATGGCGCGATGTTGTTTCGCGTGGACGAGATTGGCGCGCCGCGAAGGATTCCGCGCCGCGGCGGGTGGAGGCCGGTTTTCACAACCGAAGTTCTCAGCCACGACGCTCCGGTCATTGGGAAAGGGGCGTTCGTTCGCGCCGCGCAGACCGGCGATGCCGTTGCGGGGTGGCGCGCGGAGGCGATGGTGACAAAGACGTGTCCGGACAGTCATTTGTTTCAGTCGTTTCGGTTTCCGCAGCCGGTGGATTTGCGCGGCAGCGACGGTTTGCTGATCGAAACCGTTGTGCCCGCTGATGCGCCGTTGGCGCCGGTGGAGGTGTTGGTCCAACTGCACGTGAGCGATGGTGGTCATTTTCTTGCCGGTACGGGACGGATGTTGAACGTGCCGGGCGCAAGCCGGTCCTGGGTTTTATTTGACCAGTTTCGTCACGCGGGCTGGTCGAAGCCGGGCAGCCGGGAGACGCTCGACTTGTCGCAGGTGGCGGCCATCAGCGTCGGTTGGGGCGGTCATCCGGGGACGGAGGGGGAGATGATTACGTTTGTCACAAAGCCGCCCGCTCGCTTTTCGTGTCGCCTGGCGACAAAATGAAACAAACTTTACCGTGGAGACATGGACGGTGTAGGATTGGTGCGGTAAACAGCAAGGAGATCATTGAGATGAACTACCGACCTCTCGGCCAATCCGGCATCAACGCTTCCATTGTCGGCCTCGGCACGTGGGCCATCGGCGGCGGTCCGTGGTGGGGGCCGACCGACGACAACGAATCCATCCGCGCCATTCACGCTGCGCTTGATGCGGGGGTGAATCTGATTGACACCGCCCCCATCTACGGTTTCGGGCACAGCGAGGAGGTCGTCGGCAGGGCGATCAAGGGGCGTCGCGACAAGGTCGTGCTGGCGACCAAGTGCGGTCAGTGGTGGCTTGACGCCCGTCACGGCAAGCCGTTTTACGAGTACGACGGGCGTCAGATTCGGCGGACGCTGCATCCGGAGGCGATTCGCACGGAGATCGAAGGCTCGTTGCGGCGATTGAAGACCGATTACATTGACCTGTACCAGGCGCACTGGCCGGAGATTCCTCCGGTGGAGACCCCGGTGGCGGACTCGGTGGCGTGCTTCATGAAACTGAAGCAAGAGGGAAAGATTCGGGCGTTTGGTGTGTCCAACTGTACCTTGGGCGAGTTGCAGGAGTTTTGCGCCGCCGGTCCGGTGGCTAGTGACCAACTTCGTTACAGCATGCTTTCGCGCGAGGCGGAGAAGGAGATTCTGCCGTTTTGCCAGAAGAACGGCATTGCCACGTTGACCTATATGTCGCTTGAACAGGGGCTGCTCACCGGCAAGATCGGCATGGACCGCGTCTTCAAAAAGGAGGAGTTCCGCAGCAACGAGGTTTGGAACAAATGGTATCTGTTGGAGAACCGCCGCCGCGTTCTCGACCTGCTTGACGGCTGGCAGGACCTGACGAGCGCCTACCGCTGCTCGCTGGCCCAACTGGTGGTCGCGTGGACCGCCGCCCAAACGGGCGTCACCCATGTGCTTTGCGGCGCGCGTCATCCCCAGCAGATTCAAGAGACCGCCCGCGCCGCCGATCTGACGTTGGATGCCGCAACGCTTCATCGGATGCGAACCGACGTGGAAGCGCTCGGATGAAGTTCGTCTGGTGCCTCTTGTTGTGTGCCGCGGCGTGTCTGGCCGACGACACCAACAGTTTGCGACGGGCCATTGAAGACCTGATGCGAACGGGGTGTTATCCACGTGGCGCGGAGTTTCTGCGGCGGTTGGAGAGTGTGAAGACCGACGCCGAGTTTCGCGCCCTTCAGCGCGAGGCTCTGCTGGCGAATCCGCTTTTGGATTTTGATCGGCTGCTGGTCATTCGCCGCTCGACGAAGTCGCTGGGGCTGCCGCACAACTGGGAGGGAAACTCCAGTCTGCCGCGAAGCGGTTTTGACAACGAGATTGTCGTGTTGAAACGGGATGGCTCGTGGCGGACGCTGTATCGGCCCGATCGCCCGGTGTTTGTCGGCGACGTGGACCTGGATTTTGACGCCGGGCGGTTGTTGTTTTCGTCGGTGGCCGCCAACGGGCGCTGGCGGATTTTCGAGATGAATACCGACGGCAGTGGGTTGCGCCAGCTTCCGCTGATCGAGGAGCCGGACGTGGACAACTACGACGCCTGTTACTTGCCGGATGGCGACATTATTTTTTCGTCGTCGGCGCCGTTTACCGGCGTGCCGTGCGTGACGGGGTCCTCGCATGTGGCCAATCTCTACCGCTGGTACCGGGCAACAGGACAGATTCGGCGGCTGACGTTTGAGCAGGATCACGACTGGTGTCCGACGATGCTCGATGACGGGCGGGTGCTGTATTTGCGCTGGGAATACTCCGACATCCCGCACTTTGTCTCGCGGATTTTGTTTACGATGAATCCCGACGGCACGAATCAGCGCGAGTTTTACGGCAGCAACTCCTACTGGCCGAACTCGATCTTTTATGCGCGCGCCGTGCCGGGGAGCGCGACGCGGTTTGTTGGCATTGTCAGCGGTCATCATGACACGACACGGATGGGGGAATTGGTGTTGTTTGACGCGATGAAAGGGCGGTTTGAGGCGGACGGTGTGATCCAGCGCATTCCCGGTTTCGGGCGGAAGGTCGAGCCGGTTATTCGGGACGGGCTGGTCAGCGCGTCGTGGCCGAAGTTTCTGCATCCGTGGCCGCTTTCGGATCGGTATTTTCTCGTGGCATGCCAACCGACGCCGAAATCGAAGTGGGGGATTTATCTGGCCGATGTGTTTGACAATCTCGTGTTGCTCGCGGAGGACGACACGCATGCGTTGTTGGAGCCGGTGCCGTTGCGGGCGCGGGCGCGTCCGCCGCTGTTGCCGAGCCAGGTGGACACCCGCCGTACGGATGCGCTGGTGTATGTGGCTGACATTTACAATGGCCCCGGTTTGGAGGGTGTGCCGCGCGGGGCGGTGAAACAGTTGCGGTTGTTTACCTATCAGTTTGCCTATCACGGCATGGGTGGCCAGGTAAACCGGGTCGGGTTGGATGGGCCGTGGGACGTGAAAAGAATCATTGGCACGGTGCCGGTGGAGGCGGATGGCTCGGCTTACTTTCGCGTTCCCGCCAACACACCGATTTCCCTGCAACCTCTCGACGCGGAAGGGAAGGCGCTTCAGTTGATGCGGAGTTGGATGACGGCGATGCCGGGTGAGCAACTCTCGTGTGTCGGTTGTCACGAGCGACAAAACTCCAGTCCGCCTGCGCGCGGCACGCAGGCAGCGGGGCGACGTCCGTCGGAGATCACGCCGTGGTACGGGCCGACGCGCGGGTTCTCGTTTCGCCGCGAGGTGCAGCCGGTGCTCGACCGCTATTGTATTCGATGTCATGACCGGTTCCGCGACGGGCCGGATGTTCACCCGGAAGCAGCCAGCGCCCATTACAACAAGGGGACACGGTTCCCACCCTCCTATCTCGCCCTCCGCCAATACGTGCGCGGTCACACCATCGAGAGCGATATGCATCTGCTGATGCCTGGCGAGTTTCATGCGGACACGACGTTTTTGATTCAACATTTGCGAGCCGGACACAAGGGGGTGCAACTGGACGCCGAGTCCTGGGACCGTCTCATCACTTGGATTGATCTCAACACCCCCGCGCATGGCACATGGACGGAGATCGTCGGCGAGACGAAGGTCGCCCACCAACGCGACCGTCGTCGGGAGATGTTGAAACGGTACGCAAACGTGGATGAGGACCCGGAAGCGGTTGTGTCGGCATCGGTGAGTTTTGACGGCAGAACGATCGCGCCATGGCAGCGGGACGGTTACGAATCGCTTTCCGACGGAGCGACGGACGACAAAACGGCGGCGGGTGCCTCTCGTCGCCTTGAACTCGGCAACGGGGTGACGATGGAATTGGTTCGCATTCCGGCGTCGAAACCGTTTTGGATGGCGAAACACGAGGTCACTAACCGGTTGTTTGCGCTGTTTGATCCCCGTCATGACAGCGGGATCGAGGTGGGAGATTTTCTCCAGTTCAGCGAACAGGAGCGCGGTTATCCGATGAACCAGCCGCAGCAACCCGTGGTGCGGGTGTCGTGGAAACAGGCGATGGCGTTTTGTCGGTGGCTGTCGCAGAAGACGGGCGCGAAGGTGACCTTGCCGACGGAAGCCCAATGGGAGTTCGCCTGCCGAGCAGGCACGACAACGCCGTTGTGGTGGGGTGAACTCGATGCCGACTTTGCGAAGTTTGCCAATCTCGCCGATGCAGCGTTCCGCAAGGTGGAGACGTTTGCGCCGTGGCAACTGCCCTCGGGGGCGATCCCGCCGTGGCGTCCCGCCATCACGAACGTGAACGACGGATTTCGCGTGACGGCTCCGGTGGGAAGTTTCGCGGCGAACCCGTGGGGGCTTCACGACATGCTCGGCAACGCGGCGGAATGGACGGCGTCGGAGACGCGGGAAGGACGGAAAATCGTGCGCGGCGGCTCTTTCGCGGATCGTCCCCGGTGGGCGCAGCCGGATTCATGGCGAAGTTATCTGTCCTGGCAACGGGTGTACGATGTCGGGTTCCGCGTGGTGGTTATCGAGTGATCTGGACCGTTCCTGCCCGGCGCTCCGCTGGATTGTGATTTCGTCTGGTCTTGACGTTGAATAGTGATACACTCGGCGCGTCCATCGGACGGAGAAAACATTCCATGAGCCATACCGCCGTCACCCGCCGCCAGTTCCTGAGAACCACCGCTACCACGGCGGCCGCCGCCGCACTGTGGCGACCCAACCTCGTATGGGCGGGCGCCAACAATCGTGTCCGCATCGCCGTCATTGGCATTCATGGTATGGGACAGAACCACATCAAGGAGTTTGCCGCGCTGCCGGATGTTGAGGTGGCGGCGCTTTGCGACGTGGATGAGAACCTTTTCGGCGAGGTGATCAAGAAGCATTTCACCAGCCGCCATCGCCGCGAGCCGAAGACCTACACCGATCTGCGGCGACTCTACGAAGACAAGGACATTGACGCCGTCAGCATCGTCACACCGAACCACTGGCACGCGTTGGCCGCCATCTGGGCCATTCAGGCCGGCAAACATGTTACCGTTGAGAAACCGTGCTGCCACAACCTCTACGAAGGACAGAAACTGGTCGAGGCGGCGAAGAAATACAAGGTCATCGTCCAGGACGGCGCCGAGCAGCGCAGCAATCCGTGCGCGCAGACGATGGCGAAGTTCCTCCACGAGGGCGGACTGGGTGAGGTTTATATGGCGAAGGGGATGTGCTACAAATGGCGTCCGACCATTCGACATTATGAGGACGAACCAGTTCCCAACGGCGTTCACTACGATCTCTGGCTCGGTCCCGCTCCGCAACGCCCCTTCAACCGAAATCGGTTCCATTACAACTGGCACTGGAACTGGGATTACGGCAACGGCGACATGGGCAACCAGGGCGTTCATGAAATGGATATTGCCCGTTGGGGTCTCGGCGTGAAACTGCCGACAAAAATCACTGCCATGGGCGGGCATTTCCTCTTCAACGACGACCAGCAGACCCCCAACGTCCTGATGGCCATGTTTGAGTTCCCGAACCCCGACGGTGCCGCCGATAAAAAGAAAATCCTCCAGTTCGAGGTCCGTGGCTGGTGCACCAACCGCGAAGGATTCACCGAAGGTGTCACGGAAAACGCGAACACCTACATGACCAGTGACCGCAACAACATCGGCAACCTCTTCTACGGCGAGAAAGGTTACATGACCAAAAATGTCAACGAATGGCGGACATTCCTCGGCGAGAACCGTGAACCCGGTCCGACCGGCAAGGGACTCGGCAACCACTACGCCGCCTTCGTCAACGCCATCCGCGAAGGCGATCCGGCCACGTTCAACACCAGTATTGAGGAAGGCTTCTACTCCTGCGCCCTGGTCCACCTCGGCAACATCGCCTACCGTCTCGGACGCAGCCTGGAGTTTGATCCGCAAACCATGCGTTTTCCGCGCGACGAAGAAGCCAACGCCATGCTCACCCGCCCGTACCGCGCCCCGTTCATCGTGCCCGACAACGTATGAGAGTGTGCTTGCGATGATTTTGTCGCGGAATCCAATCGGCCCGATAACGATTCTGCTCTGGATCGTGATGAGCGGGCAGGCGGCGGAACTCTGGGTGGATGGCAAGGCGCGCGACGGCGGAGACGGTTCGGCCGAGCGACCGTTTGCGACAATCCGGGTGGCGGTGGCGGCCATGCGTGGCGGCGACACGGTGACAGTGCGGGCGGGTGTTTACCGCGAGGAAATCACGCTGAACAAGGCGGGGCAGGAAGGGCAACCGACGGTATTGCGAGCGGCACCGGGACAGCGGGTGGTGGTGTCGGGTTTTCTGCCGGTGACGGGGTGGGAAAAACAACGGGATGGGATTTACACCACGACGGTGGAAGGCGTGGTGACGGATTTGTTTGTGGGGTTGGAACGGCAGCCGATTGCGCGTTGGCCGCGGGAACCGTGGGTTTGGCGATTGGTCAACGATTGCAATGCGGCGGCAGGAACGTTTCGGGATACGGACGGGTTGCCGAGCGAGGAGGTGTTGAAAGCGATCGCGGTAAAACCGGGCTCGGCACGAGCATATTTGTATCTGAGCGAGGGAAACTTTTTCCGTGATGTCGGCGTAAAGTCGCTCGATGTCGAACGCGGTGTGATCGGGTTGTCGGACGCGAAAACGTTGCGGAACCGGGTTGGGCGTTACCAACTGTTGAATCACGCGGCGTTGATCGCGCAACCGGGACAGTGGGCGTTCGAACCGGTGGAGGTCGGGCGGACACGATTGTTTTTCCGCCCGCGGTCCGAGGAGGATTTGCGGCGAACGCAGGTTCCGCGGCTCGGTCAACAGCGGTTGATTCACGTAACGGCGTCGTGGGCGCGGGTCGAGGGGCTGGAAATCGAGGGGAGCTTGAAGAATGCGGTGGAAATCAGTCGGGCGGAAGCGGTGACAGTGGCGGACTGTATCCTTCATCACAACGGGCACGGGATCAGCGTGCGACGCTGCGCGCGGGTGGAGTTGGCGCGGAACATCGTCGTGGCGAATGGCAACGGGGTGTCAGTCGCCTCCACGCAGGGAGTCTCGGTGCATGACAACGAGATTGGGTTCAACCTTGTTGACGGCCTGGTGATTGCGGGCAACGTGAGCGGACGCCCGGGCGGGGAGCCGCCCACGACGGACGCGCAGGTTTGTCGCAACTATATTCATCATCATTTGGGCCTCGGCCACCCGGACAACATCCAGACCTATCGCGGCGTCGAGCGGTTGACACTGGAGGACAACGTGTTGTTGTGGGGCGGACAAGCGTTGATGACGGAGGAGACGGAGCAGGCGACACTGCGTAACTGCGTGGTGCTGGGCACGAGCGCCTACGCGATCATCTTTGGTCACGGCAATTCCCATCACTGGACGATCGAGGGAAACACCATCGGCCTGGGTGGTTGGGGGGCAATCAGTTTCACAGGAAAAGACTACAAACTCTTCCGAAACATTTTTTACGGCAACAACCTTACCCTGTCCGCCGAGACAACCAGCGACGACAACCTGTATGCACTGACGGATTCAAACCAGCCAATGGTCATCGTGTCCAAACCGAAACGGCATCCGCTGGCGACACCGCCGGAGGTGTTTGCAGCCATCGGACAGGAGAAACACGGGCTGCGCGCCGATGCGAAGTTGCGCAACGCGCCGGCGCGACAGGCATGGATTGCCTGGGACAACGCGAACACGACGAACCGGTTGAAG
The DNA here is from genome assembly GCA_964541945.1 of uncultured Verrucomicrobiota bacterium. GTDB lineage: Bacteria > Verrucomicrobiota > Verrucomicrobiia > Palsa-1439 > Palsa-1439 > CAIKAP01. Next base: position 90,426 of record CAZISE010000008.1, on the reverse strand, counting down.
TTGCAACAAGCGCACACGAAGACGGGGGCGGACGGTTTTGAAGCAGGCGACAAGGTGGAGATCAATGGCGACGGCGTGTTGCGGCGAATCACGGCGGTGGAGGGCGATGCGATTCAGATTGAGCCGCCGTTGCCGGAACCGCCGTTTCGCGGGGCGTTGATCTGGAATTGGAAAACGGCCGCGAATTGCCAGCTCGATGTGCGCTCCGACGAGCCGGGACGCGGTTCTCGGTTGGATGTGAGCGCGTTTCAGCGCGGCGACTTTGACGGAGATGGACGGCGCGACCTGCCGGAAGTGCCGGCGGAGTTGAAGGCGGCCTGGCCGAATCCGAATCGTTTCGTGTTGCCGCTGGCTGGTTTCTAGCGAGGAGGAAAAATGTTATTCAAGACTTGTCGTATTGAAGGCGAATAAAGTATTTTGCGTCTCAAATCCTCAAAGGACGTTTTTCATGATGCGAATGCTTGTGTTATTGGTCGGTTTGTTGAGCGCGATCAGTGCCTGGGGCGGGGTGAGTTTCGGTCCGTGGTACGCGACCGTCCCGTTGAAGGCAAAAGGATTCGACGACGCGCTGTTTCCCGAACAGGCGGTTGAATTGGCCGCCAAAGACGACGCTGGCCAACCGATCTGGTCGGAACACCCCGAATGGGCCGATGGCTCGGTTCACAGTTTGTCAGCGCCGTCGTCCTCCGCCACCTACCTTTATCGGGTCATCACCGCCACGACGGCGACCAATATCACAGCCGGCTTCGGCAGCGACGACGGGATCGAGGTCTGGCTGAACGGGAAGAAGATTCATTCGCGTAATGTGCCGCGCGTGGTGGCCGGCCCACAGGACCAGGTGACGATGTCGTTGGTGGCGGGCGAAAACCGGTTGTTGGTGAAGATTTTCAATATCAGCGGAGGCTGCGGGTTTTATTTTGGCACCGGTGTGTCCCAACCGGCGGCAATGGGCATCAATACGCAGGCGTTGCGAATGGCCATCGAAGACCTCATGCAGACGTTCCCCGGCAAGTACACGCGGGGCGCGGAGTTCCTGAAACGGCTCGATGCATTGGGACAGAACCCGGATGAGAAGGCGTTTCGAGCGCTCCAGCGCGAAGCGCTGCTGGCGAATCCGCTGCTCAATTTCGATCGTTTGTTGTTTGTGAAACGGGCCGACGGCACCGCTCCGGACGGGAAGAAGCCGGGCAAGGCGCTCGGGCTGCCGCAGAACTGGCAATGCAACGCCTCGTTGCCGCGAACCGGGTACGAGAACGAGATTGCGGTGCTCTCGCCGGTCCGTCCCGATGGGAAAGTGACGACGTTGTTCAAACCCCAGGAGCCGGTGTTTGTGGGGGATGTGGATTTGGATTTCGACGCGAGTCGGATGCTGTTTTCCATGTCCTCGTCCCATGGCTGGCAGCTTTGGGAGATCCGAGCGGACGGTTCGGGTTTGCGGCGGCTGACGCCGGAGATTCCGAAGGTGGACAATTTCGATGGTTGTTATTTGCCGGACGGGAGGATTTTGTTCAACTCGACGATGAACATCCACGGCGTCCCATGCGTGGGCGGTAGCGATAAGGTCGCCAACCTCTGTCGGATGGATGCCGACGGCCAGAACGTGCGGATGCTGACCTTTGATCAGGACCAGAACTGGTATCCGCGAGTGCTCAATGACGGGCGGGTCATGTACACGCGCTGGGAGTACTCCGACACGCCGCACTATTTCACACGGTTGTTGATGAGCATGAATCCCGACGGCACGGGTCAGCTCTCTCTCTACGGCAGCAACTCCTACTGGCCGAACTCGATTTTCTATGCGCGCCAGATTCCGGGCGCGAACTCAAAGTTTGTGGCCGTTATCTCCGGCCATCACGGCGTGCCGCGCATGGGCGAGTTGGTGTTGTTTGACCTGTCCAAAGGGCGATTCGAGGCAACAGGCGCGGTTCAAAAGATTCCCGGCTACGGCAGGAAAGTGGAGCCGATCATCCGCGACACATTGGTGGACGCCTCCTGGCCAAAATTTCTGCACCCGTATCCGCTCGGTGAGAAATACTTTCTTGTCTCGGCCAAGCCGACACCCCAATCCCGGTGGGGGATCTATCTCGTGGATGTGTTTGACAACATGGTCTGCCTCCTTGAAGAAGAGGGGTACGCGATGTTTGAGCCGATCCCGTTTCGCGCCCGTCCGCGTCCGCCCGTGTTGCCGGACCGTGTTCGCCCCGAAACGAAAGAAGGAACCGTCATTCTCAGCGATGTGTACGCGGGACCGGGGCTGAAAGGGATACCGCGCGGCACCGTGAAGGCGCTTCGGCTCTTCAGTTTCCATTATGGCTACTGGGGCATGGGCGGTCACATCAACATCGGTATTGACGGGCCGTGGGATGTGCACCGGATTCTCGGCACCGTGCCCGTTTATGAGGACGGCTCCGCCAATTTCACGGTGCCGGCCAATACGCCCATCGCCATCCAACCGCTCAACGACCGCGGCGAAGCGGTCGCGGTAATGCGGAGCTGGTTTGTAACCATGCCCGGCGAAAACGCCTCCTGCGTCGGCTGCCACGAGTCGGTGAACTCAGGCCCTCCCGCCAAGCCCAGCCTCGCCATGCGGCGCGCCCCCTCGGAGATCACCCCGTGGAACGGACCGCCTCGCGGATTCAGTTTCCGACGCGAAGTCCAGCCGGTGCTCGACAAGTATTGCGTCGGTTGTCACGACGGAAGCCAGGCAGGGCGTCCCGATTTTCGCCCCGGACGAATGGGCGAACGGCGTTTTGACGCCTCGTATCTGGCGCTTCACCCTTATGTGCGGCGCCCCGGACCGGAGAGTGACTTCCATGTGTTGACGCCGATGGAATACCACGTCAACACCAGTGAACTGTTTCAGATGCTCCGCAAAGGTCACCACGGGGTGAAACTCGATTCGGACGCTTGGAATCGTCTCGTGACCTGGGCAGACCTCAACGTTCCGTGCCACGGGACCTGGAGCGAACATCGCGGCCAACCCGTTGCCGAACCACATGCCTTGCGTTGTGCCTACCACCAGCAGTACGCGGGAGATAACGTGGACCCGGAAGTGTACCCCGAAAACGCGCCGTCTCCGCAACCGGTTGCCTTCGTCAAGCCCGCCACCGTCCAGCCCGTTGCCACCGCCGATGTGAAGGCCGACGGCTGGCCGTTTGACGCGACGGAGGCGAAACGACGCCAGGCCGCGGCGGGATTACCCGCGGAAATCAACCTGGACCTCGACGGCGTGCCGTTGCGGTTGACGTTGGTGCCGGCGGGCGAGTTTGTGATGGGCGACGCCAGCGGGTACGCCGATGAGGCGCCGCCGACGCGGGTGAAGATCGAAAAACCGTTTTACATGGGCACGTTTGAGATCACCAACGAACAATTCCACAAGTTCGATCCGACCCACGACAGCGGTTACATCAGCCACTTCAACAAGGACCAATCCACACGCGGCGAGCCGCTCAACCGCGACCGCCAACCCGTTGTCCGCGTGAGTTGGCAACAGGCCCAGGCGTTTTGCGCATGGCTCAGCCAGAAAACGGGCCGAACGTTCGTGTTGCCGACCGAGGCACAATGGGAGTATGCCTGCCGGGCGGGAACGAGCACACCGATGAACTACGGAGATATCAGCGCCGATTTCGCCAGGTTCGCCAATCTGGCCGACAAACGGCTGGTAGAACTCTGTAAACGCGATTCACCGAAGTGGATTCCCCACATCCCGACGGTCAACGACGGCGCGATTGTGACCGACAACGTGGACCGCTGGCAGCCAAACGCCTGGGGATTGCACGGCATGCACGGCAACGCCGCCGAATGGACCCGTTCCTTGTACATGCCCTATCCGTATCGTGAAAACGACGGACGAAACAATCTCGCCGCCGAGGGCGAACGTGTGGTCCGCGGCGGCTCGTTCTACAACCGTCCGCACCATGCGCGCTCGGCGTTTCGTCTCAGTTATCCCGCGTGGCAACGGGTGTTTGACGTGGGCTTCCGTGTGGCGTGCGAAGCGGATGGCAGCGCGCCACTCGTTACCCAGACCGCCCTGGGCCACCCCAAAATCTCTGAATGACCACTCACCGCAACCGTCTGATTGTCACAACCAACATGAGAAAACTCACGATTCCCGTTTGCATGGTATTGCTGATGTTTGTCGCCGTTCGTGCCGGGGTTGCCGCCGACTACTCGTCGCCCTTGGCGATTGTGGCCGACCGCGACGGCAAGACGCTGTACGTCACGGAATCCACCGCCAAACGGGTGGTATTTTTTGATGTCGCTACCGGCAAGGTCAGTGCCACGGTGGACCTGCCGCAGACATTGTCGGGTCTGGCGCTTTCGCCCGACGGCGCTCACCTGTACGTGGCCGGTGCCGAACCGGAAGGCCATGTGTATGTCATTGACACGGCCAAACGAAAGGTCGTCCAAGGTCTTGCCGCCGGGCACACGCCGACGCCGGTGGCCGTGTCGGGCGACGCCGCTCGTTTGTACGTGGGCAACCGTTTCAACAACAATGTTGGCGTTTATGACCTGAAGAGCGGGAAAGAATTGACACGAATTCCCGTGTTGCGCGAGCCGGTGGCGTTGGCCGTGTCGCCGGATAACAAAACGGTTCTCGTCGCCAATTTGTTGCCCGTCGGCGCCGCCACGAACAATTATGTCGCTGCCGCGGTTTCGGTGATTGAGGCGGATTCCAGCAAGGTCGTGACCAATCTGGCGTTGCCCGATGGTTCGACCGCATTGCAGGGCATCTGTTTTTCGCCCGACGGCCAGTATGCGTACGTGACGCATATTCTCGCGCATTACCAGCTTCCGACAACCCAACTGGAGCGCGGCTGGATGTGCACGGCCGGGCTGACCATCATTGACGTGCCGGCTCGCAAGATGGTCAACACGGTATTGCTCGATGAGGTGGAAATGGGAGCGGCCAACCCGTGGGGCGTCGCCTGCACTGCCGACGGCAAATATCTCTGTGTGACGCACGCCGGATCGCACGAATTGAGCATTATTGACCGGCCTGCGCTTCACGAGCGACTGAACAAAGCGGCTTCGGGCGCCAAGGTCACCGAGGTCACGGGCAGTTATGGCGATGTGCCGAGTGATTTGACGTTCCTCGTCGGTATTCGCCGCCGCGTTCGACTGCCCGGCAACGGTCCGCGCGGCGTAGCCATTGCCGCCGGCAGGGCTTATGCCGCCGAATATTTCAGCGGGACGCTGGCGGCTGTGGAGTTGGATCCTGCCGCAAATCCTCGCCCGCAATCCTTTTCCCTCGGACGTCAGCCAGAGTTGACGATTGTTCGACGCGGGGAGATGCTCTTTCACGATGCCGAGCGTTGTTTCCAGAAGTGGCAAAGCTGCGCCTCCTGTCACCCGGACACCCGCGTGGACGGTCTGAACTGGGATTTGCTCAACGACGGCATTGGCAACCCCAAAAACGTCAAAAGCATGCTCTACGCCCATCGCACGCCGCCTGCGATGTGGCTTGGAGTGCGCGAGGGAGCGGACTCGGCGGTTCGGTCCGGGTTCAAGTTCATCCAGTTTGCGTTGCCGCCCGAAGCCGAGTGCAAAGCCGTGGACGAGTTTCTGAAATCGTTGACACCCGTGCCAAGCCCTTATTTGGTCAAGGGCGACCTCAGTCCCGCCGCCCGTCGCGGCAAGGCCGTTTTCAAGAAGGCCGGCTGCGGCGATTGCCACAGCGGTCCCTACTATACCAACCTCAAAGAATATGACATCGGCACCGGTGTCGGTCCCGACAAAGGGCGTCCATTCGACACGCCAACGTTGATCGAATGCTGGCGTACTGCGCCCTACCTGCACGACGGTCGCGCCGCCACCATGATGGACGTGCTGACCACTTGCAATCCGGGGGATCGCCACGGAAAAACCTCCCATCTCTCGAAACAGGAACTCGAAGACCTGGTCGAGTATCTGCTCTCCCTGTAGCGGCGCCATGTCTTCCGCGGCAACCATCCGTCACTACGCCGAAACCGGACTGCGGGTTGTCACTCTCACACGCGGCCCGATCCAGGAGCTTTTCATCACCGCCACGCCTCACCAGGAAGGTAGTTTCCTGCGGATGTTTGCGGACATTCAACGGATTGTCGCCGCCGCCGATGCTACGATCGTGCGAGCCGATGTGTTTGGCGCGCCCCGGCTCGATGACACCGGAAAACGCGCCTTGCGCGATGTTTGGGGAGAAGTGGATTGGCCGCTAACCTGGTTGGTCGAAGGCTCCAGCGAACGGGTGTTGTTGGGTGGTGTCACTGCTCATGCCGTTGGCGGGATGGATGTGCAACGGATTCGCCTCGCAGGGCGGGTGGTTGGAAGCATTTTTGACGACGGGTATGCCCGACACTGTTTCCTCGGCGACCTCTGGCCGTCCGATCAGAAGGCGCCGCCCGCCGTTCAAGCCCGTCAAACCTATGAGATGATGGAAGCCGCCCTTTGCGAGGTGGGAATGCGTTTCGACCATGTGGCGCGCACCTGGCTCTACCTTGATCAGATTCTTGACTGGTACGGCGAATTCAATCAGGTCCGTACCCAATTTTACCGCGAACGCAACATCTTCGACAAACTCGTTCCCGCCAGCACCGGCATCGGTAGCGGCAACGCCGCGGGCGCTGCCCTTGTTGCCGATGCCTGCGCGCTGGAGTCGCGCCATCCCGATGTGAAGATTTTTGCCGTTCCGTCGCCCTTGCAATGTCCCGCGTTACAATACGGCAGTTCGTTTAGTCGGGCTGTTGAAGTGGACATGCCCGATCATCGGGTGCTCCTGGTTTCCGGCACCGCCAGTATTGAGGCGGACGGACGGACCGCCCATATCGGCGATATTCAGGGGCAGATTCAACGAACGATGGAAGTGGTGCAGGCCATCCTGCAATCGCGTGGCATGGACTGGCGCGACGTGTGTCGCGCCGTTGCCTACGTCAAGGAAGCCGTTTACGAACCCGTTTTCCGCGAGATGTGCATCGCCAACGGCCTGCAAGACCTTCCTCTGCTGGTCACGGAAAACGACATCTGCCGTGATGACCTTCTCTTCGAGATTGAAGTGGATGCCGTCACCGTGTAACCCTGCCATAACTTTATGGATGCCCTTGTTGCCCTCAAAACTCGTCGCTGTATCCGCGCCTATCGGCCCGAACCGGTTCATGCTGTCGTGGTGGATGACATCGTGGATTGCGGCCGTCTGGCCGCCACCGCCCGCAATCTCCAGCCGTGGGAATTCGTGGTGGTCACGGATGGCGCCATGCGCAAACGCCTAGCCGAACTGATTGAAACGGGTCGTTTCATTGCCGATGCGCCCGTCTGTATTGTGGTTTTTTGCCGCAACGTGAAGTACTATCTTGAAGACGGCAGTGCCGCGATTCAGAACATGCTATTGGCCGCCCATGCCCATGGGCTTGGCTCCTGCTGGGTTGCCGGCGACAAGAAACCCTACGCTACTGCCGTTGCCCAACTGCTCGGCGCGCCGGCGGACCAGAAGTTGGTCGGTCTGGTGACCGTCGGGTACGCCGCCGAGACGCCGTCGCCTCCCAAACGTCCGCTCGCCGCGGTTCTTCACCGCGAACGGTTTTGAGTCAGCGCGGGAGTGAACGGGCTGAACACGGGGAGATGGCGGGCGGTTTTGTGATTATTGCATTGCCGACGGCCGACGGCATCGCTATCTTCTGGCCGCCATGGAACCGATTCACGAATTGATGAAGATGCGCTTGGAAAAGCGCGCCAAACTGTTGGAGCAGGGGATTGACCCGTACGGGGGACGGTTTGAGGTCAGCGAGACGATTGCCGAAGCCCGTCAGAATCCCCAGGCCGAGCGCGAGGTGTGCCTGGCGGGGCGGATCGTCAGCCACCGCGACATGGGCAAGAGCATGTTTTGCGACCTCAAAGATTCCACCGGGCGCATCCAGATTTATGTCCAGAAAAAGGTTCTCGCCGATCAGTCGTTCGATCTCTTCAAGCATTTCGTGGACATTGGCGACATCATCGGGGTCACCGGCAAACTGTTTACCACCCATGCCGGTGAACTGACGGTTCGCGTGGAGAGTTTTACCCTCCTCAGCAAAGCCATCCGCCCGCTGCCAAAGGAATGGTACGGTATCAAGGACATCGAGACCCGCATCCGGCAACGGTATCTGGACCTGGTTCTCAACGACAAGGTCCGCGAGACATTCCTGCTGCGCAGCCGGATTGTCGCCCAGATTCGCCGTTACCTCGATGAGCGCGGTTTTATCGAGGTGGAAACGCCCATGATGCAGCCCATCGCGGGCGGCGCGGCTGCCAAGCCATTTGTGACCCATCACGAGGCGCTCAATCTCGACCTGTTCCTGCGGGTGGCGCCCGAATTGTATCTGAAACGGCTTTTGGTCGGCGGGTTTGAAAAAATCTACGAGATCAACCGCAATTTCCGCAATGAAGGCATCTCTCGACGCCACAACCCCGAATTCACGATGCTGGAGGTGTATCAGGCATATGGCGATTACGAGACGATGATGGATTTGTTGCAGGGATTGATTGTCTCGGTGGCGGAGAACGTTCTCGACACGCTCGTCGTTCGACGCTACGACGGACAGGAGATTGACCTGCGGCCGCCGTGGAAGCGGATTGCCTACCGCGATCTGCTGGAAGAACGGCTCGGCAAGGATTGGTTCCAGGTTTCGCCCGAGGAACGCAAGGCGCGCGCCGTCCAGATGGGGGTGGAATTCCCGCCGCATGCGCCCGATTACGAGGTCAGCAACGCGGTGTACGAGAAGGTCATTGAACCGACGTTGTTGAACCCGACCTTTGTGACGCATCTGCCCACCGAGATCGTTGTGCTGGCCAAACAGAACAAGCAGAACCCGTCCGTGGTGGACGTTTTCGAGTGCGTCATCAACGGCCAGGAGATCGCTCCGGCATACTCCGAATTGAACGATCCCGTTGTCCAACGCGAGCGTCTCCTGCACCAGGCCGCGGGGCACGCCGAGAAGCTGGACGAAGATTTCCTCACCGCGCTCGAACATGGTATGCCGCCCGCCGGGGGCATGGGAATCGGTATTGACCGTCTGGTAATGATGCTGACCGGCGTGGAAAGCATCCGCGACGTCATCCTGTTCCCGCTGCTGCGGCCCCACGCATGACGCGATTGCCTTTTGAACTGTTTCTCGGATTTCGGTATCTGAAGCCGAAACGGACGTTCGTGTCGGTCATCACCCTGATCTCGTTGGCGGGCGTCATCATCGGCGTCTGGGCGTTGATCGTGGTCATCTCGGTGATGAGCGGGTTTGACCGCGAACTGCGCGGCAAACTGATGGGCATGCACGCTCATTTGACGGTGACGGGCGGGTTGATCTCCGACAGCGAGACGTTGACGCAATCGTTGCTGAAAGAGCCTCGGGTGAAGGCGGCGGCGCCCTTCGTGATGGGGCTGGTGTTGGTGGAGTTCAACCATCGCGTGGCCACGCCGTACCTGAAAGGGATTGACCCTCGGCGCGAGCTGCAGGTCAGCAAACTCGGCGAGTACATCGAGGCGGGCCGGGGTAAACTCGATCTCGACGGCGAAAAGGTTGTCATCGGACGCGAAATGTCGGCGCAGTACGGCATTTATCTCGGCGATAAGATTACGGTTTATTCGCCCCGCAACATCGAGAAGAAGGGCGAAGAGGTTTATCTGCCAATGGAACTGACCGTGACAGGCATCTTCGACTCAGGGATGTTCGAGTATGATGTCGGCCTGATCTTTACCTCGTTGGAGACCGCGCAGGAACTGTACAATCTCAACGACAAAGTGCACGGCATTGAACTGACAACCGACGATCCGTTTGCAGGCGCCAAGGAGGTGGCGGACCGGCTGAATCGAACGCTTCCCGCCGGGCTGCGTGCCCAGACCTGGGCGGAACAGAACCAGCGGATTCTCGGTGCCATCCAGGTCGAAAAGACCACGATGTTCTTCATTCTGCTGTTGCTGGTGGTGGTGGCGGCGTTTTGCATCATGAGCACGCTCATCACTTCGACCGTGCAGAAAACCAAGGAGATCGGTGTCCTCAAGGCGCTCGGCGCCACGGCGGGCCAAATCTCGCGGTTGGTGCTCATCCAGGGCTTTATCGTCGGCGTGTTTGGCGTGGTGGTCGGCCTGTCGTTGGGGTTGCTGACCATTCACAATCTGACTCCCATCCAGGATTTTCTCTCCCGCGTACTCGGTATCGAAGTGTTTCCGCGCGAGATTTACAACTTCGCCCGCATCCCGGCTCATCTGGACGTTCGCGATGCGCTCACCATCACCGTCTCGGCACTGGTCATTTGCACGCTTGGAGGGCTGATTCCCGCGCTCTGGGCGGCCCGTCTCGAACCCGTAGAGGCGCTCCGTCATGAATGAGCCAATCCTCGTCGCCCGCAACCTGAAGAAGTCCTACACGATGGGCAAACGCGACGTGCCGGTCCTTCAAGGCATCAACCTCCATGTCCGTCACGGCGAGGTTGTTGTTATCGTTGGCGCTTCCGGCGCCGGCAAAAGCACGTTGCTGCACCTGCTCGGCGGGCTGGACGCCCCCACTGACGGCATGGTTGTCTTGGAAGGAATCTCGTTGTTCCAGCGTCGCCCGGCAGAACGAACCCGAATCCGCAACGACCGCATCGGTTTTGTCTTTCAATCCTACAATTTGCTGCCCGAACTCGACGCCCTTGAAAACGTCTGTCTGCCCGGCCTGTTGGGGGGGCGTCGCACCGATGACCTGCGAGCGCGCGGCGCCGCGCTGTTGGAGGCCGTCGGTCTCGGCGACCGCCTCGAACATCGTCCCGCCGAACTCAGCGGCGGCGAACAACAACGCGTGGCCATTGCCCGCGCGCTGATCAACCAGCCGACGTTGTTGTTGGCCGACGAGCCGACCGGCAACCTCGATTCCAAGACCAGCGAGGCCATTCTCGATCTTCTCTGGCGACTGCACGCCGAGCACAACACGACGATGATTCTGGTGACCCACGACGAACACATTGCCAAACGAGGTCAGCGCGTTCTTGAGATCGCCGATGGTAGAATCGCTAGCTGAGCGTATGCGCATGACGCGACCGTCAAAAATCCAACTCACGGGGGAACAGTCTTGACCTGGTCAACGGTTTCGGGCTAACTCGACAGCTAACAATCAGCATGAAAATATCGTTTGCATGCGGGAAATGTTCGACGGTGCTGGAGGCCGATGCCCAGTCCACCGGACAGGCCGTGGTGTGTCCTCGTTGCAACGCCGCCCTGAAGGTGCCGCCCGTGCGAATCGGCCCCGGCGTGACCATCGGCGGATTTCGCATCAAAAAATTGATCGCCCGCGGCGGAATGGGCGAGGTCTATCTGGCCGAACAACTTTCGCTCGGACGCGACGTGGCGTTGAAAGTGTTGCCGCCGCATTTCAAATCGGACCCGGAGACCGTGAGCCGATTTCTGGCGGAAGTCCGAACGGCGGCGAAACTGCAACATCCGAACCTGGTGACCGTCTATGAGGCCGGCGAAGACAACGGGGTTTATTTCCTGGCGATGGCCTACATTGACGGCGAAACGCTCGACGAAAAGCTCAACCGCGACGGTGCGATGCCGGAAGCGAAAGTGCTGGAGGTCGCGCACGAATTGGGAAGCGCCTTGTCGTCGGCATGGGAGTCGCATCGCCTGATTCATTGCGACGTGAAACCCGGCAACATCATGCTTGACCGGGCCGGCAAACCGCACCTGATGGACATGGGATTGTCGAAGTTGCTCACGGAATCCACGGCCAGCGCGACGCCCGCCGAAGCGTTCGGCACGCCCAACTACGTCAGCCCCGAACAATCCCTCAATGCCGCTCATCTGGATTTTCGGTCTGACATGTTCTCGCTGGGAATGACGATGTACCACATGCTCACGGGACGAATCCCGTTTGACGCGCCGACCCCGGCGGAGACGCTTCACAAGCTTGACACCGAGACGTTGCCCGACCCGCGCACCCTCGGCATTCATGTCTCGCCCGGCTGCGTGGTCCTCTTGGAAATCATGCTGGCCCGCGATCCGTCGAAACGGTATCCCGATTGGGAGTCCCTCCTAAAGGATATCAATCGCGTCCGCAAAGGCGGCAAACCGCTTCGCCCCGCCCTGACTCCGGGCGAGTCCGTGTTGGGACGCACGCCGGGACCGTCCACTGGCGTGATGCCGCTGGCACGGACGCTTCCCAAAACCGAGCCGACACCGCCTCCGAAACCGCACTCGAAACGCTCGTTTGTCTTTTGGACGCTGGCATTCGTCGCTGTGCTGATGATTAACATCATCGGGGTTTACCAGCTTCACGGCGGATTCAAAAACTGGGTCCGAACCGTGTTGCACTGGAGCGGCATCCAACCGTCGTCACCAACACCCACGACCGTCACGAATGTGCCAGCGGAGACCGAAACAACACCGGCCCCGTTGCCCCCCATGCCGCCCACGAAGAATGAGGATGACCGCTTGGCCGTGCTTCAAAAGCGTTTCAACGCCGCCCGGTTGTTTGAGCGGAATCATCCCGATGACTTCGCGGGTGCCATCCAACGGTTCGAGCAGGTTCAACAGGATGGTGCCGGTACCGTGTGGGCCGACCGAGCGGCCGTCGAGGTTCAGCGCCTCAAAGCCATGGTCGAAGTGGCGCTGGCCGAGTTCCGCAAACAATTGAAGGCGGAAGTGGATCGCCTGGTCGCCGAGGGCAAAATTGACGAGGCGATCGAGATGTTACGAAATTACACGGGCCGCTTCCGTGCCGAGACCCTGGCGGAACGAACCGCGTTGGCCGAACAACTGCGCCAGGAAAAGGAAAAAAAGGACGTTTTTGCCGGGAAATTCAAAGCCTTTGCGGAGGGGCTGGCGGACGAATTATTGCGGTTGGACCTGACGGCGGCCCAACGTCGTCTTAGCGCCAGCGAGGGCGATACGACGTTGAGCGTTGTGTCCGACTTCAAGCCGATCACGGAAATGGCTCAGAAAGTTGCGGCGATGCCGGAAGTGATTTTGGAATCGTTCAAACGCCAGACGGGCAAGGAGGTGACTCTTTCCACACGGAACGGTCCTGACAAGGGCGAGGTGCTCGGCGTGGAAGAGGGACGCGTCCAGTTGAAAAAGAAACTGGGAGTGGGGGGAGAAGAGGCCGGGTTTGCCGTGGTCAATTACCGCGTCTCCGACCTCACGTTGGACGAGTGGATGCGGCGGTTGACGGAGAAATCCATTGAGCAGGAACTGATGCGCGGGCTGCTGATTTGCCAGAGCAAGGCGCTGGATAAGGCGCGGGAAACTTTCCAGCAGACCGCCCATCCGTTGGGCATTTTGCTGGCCAACCGCATCCGCGAATTGCAGGCCGCTGCGGCTGCCAGGGAAAAAGCTGCCGCCGAAGCGGCGGCGCAGACCGCCTACAATGCGTTGCTGAAACTGGTGGGATTGGGTTTGGCGGAACAAGACCCGTCTCTGTTGCCGACCCTGATCCGTCGCGCCAAAGTCAGCGAAGAAGTCAAAGCGCAGATTCAACGCGACATTCAAACGTATTGGACCCACTACGGCAAAACCGACTGGGCGAAACAACATCAGGATGTCCTCGTGGCGTTCGCCGAGGTGGGAACGCTTGCTCGAACCGTGGTCCGCGTGGATGCCGACGCCTTTGACAAGGCTATCGAAAAACTCAAAGCCGCCAACCCCGGCCCCCTGCGTTTCAAGGCCTCGCTGGAAAGCGACGGTATCGTCCTGAGCCTGCGTCGCAACGAAAACCTCGTGGATCTGTCTCCACTGGCGGGGTTGCCAATCAAGTCGTTGAACCTTGCCGGTTGTGTTCGGCTTCGCGACATCTCGCCGTTGCAAGGGATGCCGCTGGAACAACTCAACCTCGACAACACCGCCGTCGCGGACCTGATGCCCTTGGTCGGCGCGCCGCTGAAGGAGCTTTCCCTCAACGGTTGTGTCAACATTCGCAGTCTCAAAGCGTTGGGCACGGCGCCACTGGAATATCTCGGCGTCTCCGGCTGTTCGCCCAGCCTTGATCTCAGCCCCGTCAGCAACCTTCCAACCCTCAAACAAATAGACAAGTAATCCTCATGGGCCGACAATGGTTGCAAGCTAAACGTGAAGTCGCCTCCCTCAAAAAGTCGCAGGCGACCAGTAAACTCGTCAAAGAAATCATGGTCGCTGCCAAAATGGGCGGCCCCGACCCCTCACTCAACGCCCGCTTGGCCGCTGCCGTTGAAAAAGCCCGCAAAGAAAGCGTCTCCCGCGACGTCATTGAGCGCGCCATCAAAAAAGGCGCCGGCGTCGGTCAGGAAAAAACGGAAATGGAACACATCACCTTCGAGGGATACGCCCCTCACAAGGTGCCCGTCATCGTCGAAGCCTACACGGATAACCCCAACCGTACGGCTCCTGAAATTCGCGTTCTTTTCCGCAAAGGCCAACTCGGCGCCACGGGCAGCAACCGTTTCCTCTTTGATCACGTTGGCATCGTCGAAGCGTATCACCCTGACCTCAAAGTGGACCGCGAAGCCGCCGCGATCGAAGCCGGCGCGAACGAGGTCGAGCCGCTTACCCACGACCAGAATGACGACATTCCCCGCGACGTCGCCGGCGCGCGGTTCATTACCGACCGCACCGCTGTGCATTCCGTTTCGGTTTGGCTTTCAAAAAACGGTTGGACCGTGGTGACCAGCGAACTCGGATTTCTGCCGAAAAGCTATCCTGAACTGACTCCCGAACAACGCACCGAAGTCGGCGAATTCCTTCAGGCCCTCGAAGAACACGACGACGTTCACCGCGTCTGGGCTGCCGTCAAGTAGCCGGAACAGTTCTAGCTCGTTTTTTCTTCTTTGCAGTTGCTCGCGAGTTTCTTTTTTGATGGCGGTTCCGACCCCCGATGGGTGGTTGCCTTGCTTATTGTACTCCGCTTTTGTTCTGGCTTGTTTGTGGCCTGAGAAGAGAGGACGTGAAGCAGGTCTTGAGCGGAAGTCGGAGGTGACTGTAAAGGTGCTTTCACTGATTCGTGGCGAGTTGTGCCCGTGGTGGATTTTTCCGTGCCGTTGCGGTCTTTTGCGCTGCCATTGTGCAGACGTTTGAGTCGCGGTGCCTGCCGACGGGCATCGAGGTGGTGAGCATGTTCGTTGTCAATGGTGAGGCTTGGTGGCGCTACAAGCCCGGTAAAATCTGCGAGGAGAACGAACAAGTTTCGATGATGGAGATTGTCGTGCGCGATAGGGTGGAGTGGGGGACGGATGTGACAGTGGACATGACGGTCGGCCTGAAGGTTCCCAGCGGCCAATCGTATCCTCGCAGTCCGCGGGGACGGCTGACCCGCGTTCCCGAATTGTCATATTGCAGAGTTGTTTCGGTTGCTTGGATAGAATAAAATCTTCGTTGTCACGTCAGTACAGCATCCAAACATGCCTTACCGAATCGGATTACTCTTGTTGCTGGCCTGTGTCAGCGCACAGGCACAATTGTTTCTCATCGGCAAACCTGATGAATCCGCGACGGAATTTGGTCTCGCCGAAAAACGCTGGCCTGCTTACGCAACGACGTACACCAGCCCCGTGGTGTTTACCGTGGGCAAGGACTCGCTCTCGGCCTGGCCGTACATTCATCCGAGCACCCATGACAAATGGGCGGGCGGCAAACCGCACACTTTTACGATCAAGTTCAATCTTGCCGCGCTTCCGTCAAAACCACAGTTCTTCATCATCGGCCTGCTCGATGTCTGGACACCGCCGGAGATGGTGTTGTCCGTCAACGGAACAGAGTTTGCCCGCAAACGCCTGACGCACGGTTCGGGCAACGGCTCCGGCGATCCACGCGCGCCCGGCAAACCGTCCACGTTGGTCTTCGCCCTTCCAACGGGGGCGCTCAAGCCCGGCCAGAACACGCTTGCGATCACGCTGCTCGATGGCAGTTGGGTGATGTACGATTACCTGTATCTCGGCCCGGACAACAAACCGTTGTCCGTAAAACAGGAGCGTCCGGAACTACTGGCGGAGTTTCTCGCCGGCCCCCTGGCGGGCGTCGAAGAAGTGATCTTTGCGACGCGGACCCTCTTTTCCGACGGTCACTGGTATGCCAACTTCGGCTATTACGCCTTCGATGAAAACAGCAAAACCTACGGAAAAGGCGGGCGCCTCTGCAAACTGAACCTAAAGACGGGCAAACTCACCGTGTTGCTCGAAGACCTCGAAGGCGCGGTGCGCGACCCCGCCGTGCATTACGATGGGCGCACCATCGTCTTTTCTTATCGCAAGGGCGGCACCGACCCGTATCATCTCTACACGATTGACAGCGACGGCAAAAATCTTCGCCAACTTACCGACGGCATCTACGACGACTACGAGCCGAGCTGGTTGCCCGACGGCGGCATCGTCTTCGTTTCCGCCCGCGGTCGCCGCTGGGTCAATTGCTGGCTGACGCAGGTCGGCAACATCTTTCGATGCGACGCGGATGGCAAAAACATCCGCCAACTTTCCGCCAATCTCGAACACGACAACACGCCGTGGGTGTTGCCCGACGGACGCATCCTGTACATGCGCTGGGAGTACGTGGACCGCAGCCAGGTCCACTATCATCACCTCTGGACCATGAACCCCGACGGAACCGCTCAGACCGTCTTTTTCGGTAACTTCCACCCCGGCGGCCTCTATATTGACGCAAAACCCATCCCGAACACCGATCGGGTCGTCTTCATCAACTCCCCCGGCCACGGCGCACGAGAGCACGCCGGCTACCTTGCCACCGTCAGTCCCAAACTCGGTCCCGATCAACTCGACCAAATTCGCAACATTAGCCGCACGGCCGATTGCCGCGATCCGTGGGCGTTTTCCGAGGACGCCTTCATGGTGGCACAGGACCGGCGCTTGCGCCTGTTCAACGGCAAAGGCGAAAACGTCACGCTATTCACGTTACCCCCGGAGTTTGAGGGCTGCTGGCTACACGAACCGCGTCCGCTCATACCGCGCCCGCGTGAACCGATCCTGCCATCGCGTATCGAGACCGGCGCCAGCACGGGTGCCTACCTACTCGACAATGTCTATTACGGACGAAACATGGCAGGGGTCAAACCCGGTGAAATCAAAAAACTCCTCGTCCTCGAAGCACTCCCAAAACCCATCAACTACACCGGCGGCATGGACCCGCTTAGTTATTCCGGCACGTTCTCACTGGAACGCGTGCTCGGCACCGTACCGGTGGAACCCGACGGCTCCGCCTATTTCGAAGCGCCCGCCATGAAAAGCATTTTCTTCGTTGCGCTCGACGATCAGGACATGGCCGTCAAACGGATGCAGAGTTTCACCACCGTCCAGCCCGGCGAAACCCTTGGTTGCACCGGCTGCCACGAACATCGCGCCACGGCCCGTCCTGTGGACGCCATGCGTCGCCCCCTCGCCGCCCGTCGCGCGCCGAGTCCAATTGAACCGATCACGGGCGCGCCCGACCTGTTGGATTTTCCCCGCGATGTCCAGCCCGTGCTTGACGCCCTTTGTGTTCGTTGCCACGGCTACGAAAAAACGGCCGACGGCGGTCCCCGCGCGGGACGTCTCATCCTCAGTGGCGACCGCGGTCCGATGTTCAGTCACAGTTACTACATGATGACCATTGCCCGCCTTTTCTCCGATGGCCGCAACAAACCCGCCAGCAACTACCCGCCACGCGCGCTCGGATCCGGCGCCAGCCGGATTTTCCAAAAATTGAACGGCAGCCACCACGGCGTCGTCGCGACCGACCAACAGAAAAAGATTCTTCGTCTTTGGATTGACACCGGGGCTGCCTATCCGGGCACCTATGCTGCGCTCGGTTGCGGTGTCATCGGCGGTTACCAGCAAAACCAGCAGGTCAATGTGGACACCGATTGGCCGACCACCCGCGCCGGGGCGGAGGTAATGGGCCGTCGTTGCACCGGCTGCCACAAGGAACCGTCACGATTGTTACCGCGCTCCCTCTCAGATGAACGCGGCGTCTCGTTTTGGCAGCCCGACATGAAAGACCCGCGCCTGAATACCAGCCGCCATATCGTCTTCAATCTCACACGCCCGGAAAAATCCATCCTTCTGTTGGCCCCCCTGTCGGAGACCAGCGGCGGGTGGGGGATATGTCGGACAAACGGCACGCCAGTGTTTGCCGATACCACCGATCCCGATTACCAAAAACTGCTGGCGATGTGCGTTGCCGGGCGCGACCATCTCAATCAGATCAAACGCTTTGACATGCCGGGATTCCGCCCGCGACGCGACTGGGTCCGTGAAATGAAACGCTACGGCATCCTCCCACCGTCGCTGGACCCGGACCGGGAATCGCTCGACGTGTACGAAGCCGAGCGCCGTTACTGGGACAGCCTCTGGCGGGCCGGTCTCAGCACGCGATAGTTTTACCACCGCACTTCGCGCAGGAACTTCAGGCTTTGCGGAAGTTGTTCGTGTACCGAAGGAGACTCGTCTTCGATAAAATAATATTTTACGTCGGCTTTGTGGGCGGCGCGTAAGACGGCGGGGTAATCCACCTGTCCGGTGCCGAGGGCTACGTCGTTGTGGACATCGGTACTGCCGCTGAGCGAGCCGGTGGAAACACCTTTCTTGAGGTCCTTGAGGTGAACGAGTTCCCAGCGGGCACCGTATTTCTCGAAGAGTTTCACGGGGTCCTGGCCGGGAAAAACGACCCAGAGAATGTCCATCTCGTAGGAAACGGTCTTCGGATCAGTAAGAGACATGAGCAGATCGAAAACCGTGCCGTCCCCGTGCGGGGCAAACTCATAACCGTGGACATGATAGAAAAACTTGATGCCATGCCCGGCAAGGACGGCGCCTGCCCGGTTGAACACCGCGGCGGCGTCGCGGCATTGTTTCTCGTCAAATCCACCCTTGTGCGGAATCCATGCGCAACCGGCGTATTTCAGGCCAAGCTCTTTTGCCTCTTGCGCCACGCCCTTCGGGTCGTCCCGAAGACGCTCGTACGGGAAATGCCCGGCGATGGGAACCAGGCCGTGCGCATCGAGCAGTTTCTTGAACTCGGTGGGCTTGAGGTTGTAGGTGCCGGCCAGTTCGACCTCGCGGAATCCGAGCGATTTGACCTTCGCAAGCGTGCCGGGGACATCTTTTTTGAAGTCATCGCGCAAACTGTACAGTTGCAGGCCCGGTACGCCGCGGAAAGAGTGGGTTGACGGCATGGTGGCACAGGCGGCGAGCAACGCCGTGACGACAATGAGGGAAAGGGGGGTGGTGTTCATGAAGTGGACGATAACAGGTTTGCCCCGGAAAAGAAAGAAGGGTATAAGAACCGGCATGGCGATTGCGAAAATGTGCCTTCTGACGCTTGGCGTTTGGGCGGTGTCGAACCTGTTTGCCGTGCCGACGCCAGAATTGCTGGCCA
The DNA here is from genome assembly GCA_964541945.1 of uncultured Verrucomicrobiota bacterium. Classification (GTDB taxonomy): domain Bacteria; phylum Verrucomicrobiota; class Verrucomicrobiia; order Palsa-1439; family Palsa-1439; genus CAIKAP01. Next base: position 71,111 of record CAZISE010000008.1, on the reverse strand, counting down.
GGGCGAAAGCAGCCTACCAGGAGCGAACAGCCCAGGTGGAGCGCGAGACAAACGCCCGTCTGTCAAACCTCAATCAAGATTATCTCCGCACCCTCGAAACGCTTGATACCCAGTTCAAAACAAAAGGCGAACTGAACAGCCTCCTGGCTGTTCGCAACGAGATCGAGCGCTTTAAGAAACAGCAGGTGGTAACCGCCAACGACATGGCGCCATTTCCACCGGCGTTGACCGCGCAACAGCGCAGTTACTTGGAAATCTACACCCAACTGGAACAGGCGCGAGAGGCTCAGTTCATCAAACACACCAAAGCGTATCTCGACGAGTTGGAAAACCTCAAACGCATGTACACTCGACAGGATCAAATCGCCGCCGCTCTCGAAGTTCAGAAGGAACAAGAACAGGTCCGCCGAACCGTTGTTCTCGATGAAACAACCGCCCCCCACACGCCCGCTGCCGTTTCTGCGACCGAGACGGCGATGATTCATCCAACGCTAAAACCGCCGCCGGGTTATGTGTGGGTGATGGTGACCGATCGCGGGTTGCCCGTGAAAGACGCGGAAGTCATCTGCCAGGAAAAAGGAACACAGGAATATGTCCGTTATCAGACCGATATGATGGGGAAAATCAGCTTCCGCGCTCCGAGCGGGACGCAATATCGCGTGTTGTTCATCTCGGAGAAGTTTGCCCGCATGGAGCTTCCCAGTGTCGAGGCAGGTAATTGTTACTGGCTAAAAGTGGAGCCATACCCCAAAGGTCACGGACTGGTGGAGGTGCGCAAGACGGGCTTTGCCCTGCCCGAAGTCGGACAGTTCAAACCCAATGGTAACTGGAATTTCGAAAAACGTACCGGACCGATGTTCAAACCCGCCGACGACAAGGTCCAAATCAAAGACCCGTCATTTGGACAGCAACCCAACCTGTTCATCGTCGGTCTGCACGAACAGGCGAACACGGTTATTCTTGGCAAAATCCAGTATCAGGTCACCTTCTTCAAGGTCGGCACCGATCGTTACGTGGCCGAATACAAGAAAATCCAATGATCCGCCCGTTCGCCTGCCTCCTCATTTCGCCAGAGCCAATGTCACGCCGCGGGCGGGTCAGTGTCACACCCGCCGAAACGCCGTAATCAGTTCTTCGTGCCGAGCAATCCGAGACTGCGCATCCAGTCCTCGGCGCGTTTGGGCCAGGTCGTGACCAATCGGTCGGTGGGACGCAATCCATAGCCGTGTCCACCGCTCGGATAGAGGTGCATCTCGACGGGTACCTTCGCCTGTTTCAGGGCGAGATAATAGAAGAGGGAGTTTTCCACACGAATACCGTCATCCTGTGTCTGAACCAGAAAAGTCGGCGGGGTATGGGATGTCACTTTCAATTCCGGTGCGAGTTTGTCGTTCTCGTTTTTCAGGGTCAAATAGGCCGGATAAATCGGCAACGCAAAATCGGGACGCGCGCTGAGCGAGTCAGCCTCGTCCACCGGCTCGTAGGTTTTCTCGTCGTAATTATTGCTGAGGTTGGCGGCCAGATGTCCGCCAGCGGAGAAACCGAGGACGCCGATGCGTTGCGGGTGGATGTTCCATTGCGCGGCGTGGGCGCGCAACAACCGCATCGCCCGCTGCGCGTCGGCCAGCGGTAGAAGGTGTTTCTCGTCGCCCTTGCGTTTTGGGACGCGATATTTCAGCAGCACGCCGGTGACGCCGATGGAGTTGAGCCACTCACAAACCTCGGTACCTTCGAGGTCGAGGGCGAGAATGCTATAACCGCCGCCGGGACAAACCAACACAGCGGTACCGGTGTTCTTGTCGGCAGGCGGCGCGTACACGGTGATGGTGGGCCGGCTGACGTTGCCGAGGCGGATGACCCGTTGGCCGGCGACGAGGTTGCCGTTGGGTTTGGTGGTGTCGTGTTCTTCGCCGATCTCGCCGGTTTCGCCTGGAGCGCCTTTGGGCCAGAGAACAATGGGGTCAGATGCCTGCGTGACCAGCGCCAGCAACAGGGAGACAATGATGAGGAAGTAACGCATGACGGCCATCAAACCACCGATTTCCCCGTCGGTCAACTGTGTTGTCAGCAGGTCAGAGGTCAGCAGACGCCACTGACAAGCACATATACACGCTATCAACTTGTAGCGCTCTTTCAGCGCAAGATATGACAAAAATGCGCAGATCCGGTGAACAGCTTAAATCGCCATGCATCGTCGTGCCAACGGCAAGGGGAACGTGCGATGGAACGGCGGTCGCGGCGGAGTCCGTTTCTCCTTTGGGTTGCGGTTTTGCCGCATTGGGTTTGCGACGATGAGTTTTTGACAAACGGTGAGTTCTGCGACTCGTGGGCATCAATCCCTCCGGTTTTGGGCTGTGTTATCACTTGGCACAGGGTGTGCCATTGCATTGACCACTGGCGCCTGCGCCGCTCCCTGCGATGACACTACCGGCGGCACGCCTGCTCAAAATAAATCCCACTAACCTCCATGATCCGACTCTTCGGATCGGTAAAAGCCTGTTCTAAACAAACTCAAAGGATTGGATGAATCTTTCGACAACGGTTCATTTGTCAGTGGCTGCGATTCGTCTTCTTGTTGCACTTTGGTCGTACCCACACGTCAGTTTCCTCTATCCGTGCCTGTCGTTGCGACAGTTCTAAAACCACTATGAAAGTTTCAGCCGACACCGTCACGTTCTGACAACGAAACGCGTGATGGGGGAGCGGAATACATGTCTTTGATGAGGAACCGCACAACCGCGCCGGTGTCGAGGGGCACGTTCTTTGACGGGAACATGGTCAGGAGCAGACGCTTGCCATCGCCGGGGGATGAGCGAGGCGGTTTGAGATTCACCGGTGGAGATTTGGCGACAACACACAAGATACGCGCACGCGGTTGTGTGCCGCGGCAACGGGTATCGTTGTTTGGGCGCGACAAAGCCTTATCCCTTTGTTACGGTGGCCGCGCATACAACGACATGAAATCACGGATTGCCATCATTGCGCACCGCGGGTTTAGCGGAAAATACACGGAGAATACCATGCCAGCCATCCGAGCCGCTCTGCGACTGGGAGTGGACTTTGTGGAAGTGGATGTGCATGAAAGCAAGGACGGACAGTTGGTGGTGTTTCACGATTACGGTTTGGAACGAATCTGCGGCGTCAGGGGGCGCCTGCGGGCGAAAACTCTGGCAGAACTGAAACGCCTGCCCCCTCCGATCCCAACTTTGCGGGAGGTATTGCTGGCTTGTCGCGGGAAAGCGCGTGTGTTGATTGAAATCAAACGTGCCGACCCACGGAAAGTGGCTGCCCTGATCGAGCGCTGCCACATGGAAACCGAGGTCATTGTCTTTTCTCTCTCGGTGCGGCGAATGCAGTTGCTGGCGGCGGCGAATCCACGCATCCGGCGGTTTTTGGTCATCGCAAAACAATGGCCGCGCCACCTGCCGTTGCGCATTTCGGGGCTGGGCGCAAGCCGTCGCCTGGTGCGTTCGCGCAGCGATGTGACCGGGGTTCATCGGCGCGGCTGGAAGTTGTTTGTGTGGACGGTGAATCGTCCCGCCGATATGCAACGACTGGCCGCGTGGGGTGTGGACGGATTGATTACTGACCGACCGGATCGGGCAAAGTCTTGTCTTGCGCCGCGATGAGCTTGCGCTATGCTCCCTCCCATGCTCCAGATTATTTTCAGTCCTCTCAGTGCAAAAGAATTGGCGGCCATGCCGCGTCCGCTTCAGATTGAACTCATTGATGGGTTCCACGTGTTGCCGGGCGATTTTGAACGGGCCGATGAGAAGTTTGGCCAGTTGACCCGCGGCGGGAAGCGCATTTACCGCTATCGTGTGAAAGATTACCGCATTTACTTCGAGAAACAGGAGGACCTGATCCGCGTGGTCTGTATCCTCCACAAAAACACGCTCAAAGATTTCTTCTTTCGCAGCAAACTGCCCATTTCCGAGGACCAACTCCTCCAGGAAAACCCGAAGTTCTGGCAGTTGCTCGAAAACAGCGCGGAGAAATAGCCCATCCGTCTTTGATCTATGGCCATTCGGGGCGTCATTTTCGACATGGACGGCACGCTCACAACCATGTGCTTTGACTTCGCCGCCATCAAGGCGGAGGCAAACGTCGGGGACGTTGACCTGTTGGATTACCTGGCCTGCGCGCAGGGCGCAGAACGCGAACGCATCCACCAGATCATCCTCAAATACGAAAAAATCGCGGCGGCACGCACCAAACTCAATCGCGGGGCGCGAACCGTGTTGCGCGGACTGCGGCAACGACGCCTGCCAACGGCCTTGTTGACGCGCAACTCGCGGCGGTCGGTTGACCTGGTTTGTCGGAGATTGGGTTTGACGTTTGACATCGCCATCAGCCGCGAAGACGGCCCATACAAACCTTCGCCCGAACCGATTCGCAACATTGCCCGTCGCTGGGGAGTGACACCCGCCGAGGTGCTGATGGTGGGCGATTACAAATGGGATGTGTTGTGTGCGCACAACGCCGGCGCCCCCTGCGCGGTGTTGGTGGCAGACGGAACAGTGCCGGAGTGGGGGAAAAACGCCACGTTTGTGATCCGACGGTTGGCCGAGGTGTTGGCGATTGTGGATGGGGAGGTCTCATGAAACGTTGTGTGCTGGGAATGGTAACCTGTCCGTCAAAGACCGTGGCGCGAAAACTGGCGGCGGCGATCCTGCGCCCCAAACTGGCGGCGTGTGTCAATATCCTGACGGGAGCGGAATCGCATTACTGGTGGCAGGGCAAACTGGAGAAAACCCCGGAGTGCGTGTTGCTCATCAAGACAACTCAGGACAAAACCGCGGCGCTGACAAAGGCGATCCGATCGGCACATCCTTATCAGGTGCCGGAGATTATCTTCCTGCCGATCAAACAGGGAGAACCGCGTTACCTGCGCTGGTTGCGCGCTTCCGTGGCAGCTCTGGCTTTGGCGTTGTTGGGCGCACCCCAGGCACGGGGTGATCAGGTGGATGACCTCATGAAACAGTTACGTGGCGCCGGCGAGGAAATGCGGGCGGAGGCTGCGGAACAACTGGCGCATATCGGCGGCGAACGCGTCCAGCAAGAGTTTCGTGCCATGCTGACCTCGGCGAACCCGGAAATGAGACAGATCGCAGTGGTCGGGTTGCTGCGGGTGAGCGACTCCGACGAGGACCTGGAACGGGTACGCGCCCGACTCAAGGACGACAACGCTCTGGTGCGCTGGTCGGCGGTGCTCGCGCTGGCTCAAACGGGACGGCGAGAAGTCCTTTCGTGGTTGGAGGCAGCGGCAAAAAACGACCCGTCGGAAATGGTGCGGGAGATCGCAATGGAATCGTTGGGGAATTTGCGGTCGCATATATCGTGGTGGCACTCCATGAGTGCCGCGTTGGAAGAGGCGCGGAAAACCTCAAAGCCGGTTCTGGCCTATTTTTTTGTGCCAGGCGCGGAACTTTGTCGGCGTTTTGAAACTGGGATTTTGGATGACCGGACCGTCATCCAACGGGCGCAGGAGTTTGTGTGCGTGCGGGTCAATGCGGCGAATGCTTCCCAAGTGGCAACTCGCTACGATGTCCGTGGGGCGCCGACCTTGCTCTGGTTGGATCGTCAGGGAGCGGAAATCGCTCGTGTGGCAGGGATCGTGGAAAAAGACGTCCTACTGGCGCGCTTGGCGGAGGTGCGGCGCGGAACATCGTCGTTCCGTGAACTTCAACAGCAGGCACGTCAGAATCCCTCGGATATACAGGTCAATTGGAAAGTGGCGCAGACGTTTTTGGATGAAGGGCGCGAGGAACTGGCGGAACCGTACCTGCGAAATGTGATCGCGTATGACGAAGCCAACCAGCATGATTGTACCGACAAAGCATTGTTTGCGCTCGGTGTGGTACTGGCGCGTCGCGGACGCCATGCGCAGGCTGCCTATTGTTACGAGCAGGTGCTGGCACGCTGGCCGTCTTTTGCCCAGAAGGACAAGCTGTTATACTGCCTCGGATTGAGCTGCTTGGCGGTGCGACAGGTGGAGAAAGGACGGGCGGCGCTGGAACAGGTGGTACGTGAATTCCCTCAGAGCAGCGTTGTCGCGCAAGCAAAAGAAGCACTGAAGAAATCAGGAGCAAAATAATGAAAAAAACGACCGTGGTATGGGCCATTCTGTTGGTGTTTGAAGCCGTTGTTCTTCGCGCAGAGGAGTTGAGCGCGGCCGACAAACGAGCCATCGCGGAGGCCAACGAATATCTGCTGCGCGGCAATTCGTTCGTCGAGAAAAACTCGCTGGCGCGCGCCAAGGTCGAGTACCAGAAGGCCATCAAGGTTTTCCCGCGGCACGTGGATGCCATCTACAATCTGGCTGTCGTGTGCGAGAAGCTGAACGAGACGGACGAGGCCATTGCTCACTACAAACGATACCTGGAGATTCGCCCCAACGATCCAGATGTCTGGACGCAGTTGGGGGTTTGTTACGACAATCGAAATGAGCGGAAAGAAGCGCAGTCCGCCTACGAGAAAGCCCTGGCTGCCGACCCGAATTTTGGCCGCGCTCATCACAATCTGGGGGTGTTGCTCAAGGAAACCGGACAACTGGACGCCGCGGAAAAGCATCTGGAAACATTTGTGCGTTTGGAGGAAAAGGCTGGGCGACGGAATGGAGATGCCTACTACAGTCTGGGGACGTTGTACATGGCACAGGGGAAATTGCCGGAGGCGAAGAAAATGTTGCAGAAAGCTCTGGATGAGGATCCGTCCGTCCCATACTACAACAATGCAATGGGGGACATCTACGCAGCCAATAAGGATTTTGAGGCGGCACTGGTCTGCTACAAAAAGGCGGTGGATAAGGATCCAAAATACGCGCTTGCGTACAGCGGAATGGGCGATGCCTACCGTCGGCTGAAGGAATACGACAAGGCGGCAAAAGCCTATGAGAAGGCGCTACAGTTGCGTCCCGATTATCATTTGGTGTACTTCAAACAAGGACTTCTCTACGAGGAGGTTGCTCCCGCAACGGCAATAAAGTGTTTTGAAAAATACCTGGCTTCTGGTAAAAATCCCGAGTTCGCAAAAGAAGCCAAAGAACGAATTGAAAAACTGAAACAACCACAAAAATAGGATTTTGCCATGTCACAGCATTCCAGCCTCAAATCGGCCAACAAAATCACAACTCGCCGCAACGTGCTGAAGCGATTCGAGCGCGTTGAGCTACTCAAAAAGCAGGGACGCTTCAAAGAAGGCCAGCGAGTATTCGGTTTGCCCAAGACCAAACCCGAATAAATGAGCGCGGGCCGTGCCCGTCCGTCTTCAGAAATTCCTTGCGGAAGCAGGAATTGCCTCACGACGCGCCTGTGAGTTGCTCATCCAAAATGGCCGTGTTACCGTCAACGGCCAGGTCGTTACGCGGCTCGGCACGAAGGTGGATCCCTTTCGCGACCGCGTGGCGGTGGACTCCAAGGCGGTTGCCATCGAGCGCAAGGTGTATCTTGTTTTCAACAAACCGCGCGGTGTCCTCTGCACCAATCGGGATACCCACGGACGAAAACGAGTTTTTGACCTCTTGCCGCCCTCGCTGCCGCGGTTGTACACCGTGGGGCGTCTGGACCGCGATTCTGAAGGGTTGCTGTTACTCACCAATGACGGCAATTTTAGCTTGCGACTGACGCACCCTCGCTATAAAAGGCCAAAGAAGTATCGTGTCGAAGTCGCCGGAGCATGGAACCCGGAGACGACCACACAATTACTCAAGGGGGTTGTTAGCGAAGGCGAATGTCTGAAGGCTGACCGCGTGCAGTTTCTGCGCGGAGACAATCGAACAACGGAACTGGAGTTGGTCATCCACGGAGGCAGAAAACGGCAAATCCGACGGATGTTGGCAGCAGTCGGGCATTCGGTTCGGCGACTGATGCGGGTGGCCATCGGTGATTTGGTGTTGGAAGGTTTGAAACCCGGACAATGGAGGTATTTGACTGATGAAGAGGTACATCATTTGTTGCATGACTAGCATCGCGCTCGGCATTCTTTTGGCGGCAAACACTGCGCGCGGAGATTCGGGCGCTGCGCCGATTTCCACAAAAACCGCGGCGCGCGCTGGCGAATTGCGCGTCGTCAAAGCCGACAACGTGAACCTTCGCGCTCGTCCCAGTCGCGCGGCCGAGGTTGTCGCGCAGTTGAAGAAAGGCGACGAAGTGAAACTGCTGGAAACCAAATCGGTGGTCGAAGGCGGAAAAACCCAACAATGGGGACGCGTCAACCTCCCCGCCTCCGCCAAGTGCTACGTTTCATCCAAATTCATCGCCAACGGGAAGGCAAGCGGTGACGCTGTCAATATCCGTTCCGGTCCGGGGATGAACTTCAAGGAAGTCGGCAAACTGACCAAAGGCGAGAAGGTCGAGGTCGTCAAGGCCGGTGCCGAGTGGACGCAGATCAAACCCACGACCGATTGCTTCGGTTGGGTCGCCACCGATTATCTCGAAGCCGTTCCGTTGACGCCCCCCGTGGCGCCGCCTGTGATTGCACCAGCCCCGCCAGTTGCCGCACCGGTTGTCGAGGCCCCGCCGGTGACCGTGGCCACCCCGCCGGTGACCGCCCCTGTGGTCAGTGCTCCTGTGGCACCGCCCGCGCCACCGCAACCCGCCACAGAAACCTTGGAGTACTACACGGTCAAAGACGGTATCTTTCAGTCGTTTGAACCCCAGGAGAAAGGCGAAAAACCGCTCGCGCCGTATGAATTGATGACCATCATGGTTGAGCGTCGCCAGTATCGGATTGCCTACCTGGACATGGCGCAAAAAGACCTCGACAAATTCGAGGGCAAACACGTTCGCATTCTGGGAAACCTCCGTTGGAAGAAAGGCGAGCGGTACCCCGTGATTGCCGTGGACCGTATCGAACTCGTCTGGTAAGGAGTCGGCAATGTCAGCAAAACTGATTGACGGCAAAGCGATCGCGGAACAAATCAACCTCGAAAACGCCGCGGAGGTCAGCCGTCTCAAACAACAGCACGGCCTCACCCCCGGCCTTGCCGTGATCCTTGTCGGCGACGACCCGGCCAGCGCGGCCTACGTGGCTTCCAAGGACAAAATGTGCGCCCGTCTCGGCATGTATTCCGAGAAAATCACGTTGCCCGCCGCCACTACCGAGGCCGAACTGCTCGCCATCATCGCCCGCCTCAACCAGCAGGAAAACATCCACGGTATCCTCGTTCAATCGCCCACGCCGAAACAAATCTCCGAAGAAGCCGTATTTGCCGCCATTGCGCCCGGCAAAGACGTGGACGGTTTTCATCCGCTTAACGTCGGTAAGGTCGCTCTTGGCGATCCCACGGGATTTGTCCCCTGCACACCGGCGGGCGTGCAGGAACTGCTGGCGCGCAGCGGAGTCGCCATCGAAGGCGCGCATGTGGTTGTCCTGGGACGAAGCCGCATTGTTGGGCGCCCGCTCTCGTTGATTCTCTCCCAAAAAGCGCGCAACGCCAATGCGACTGTTACCGTGGCGCACTCGCGGAGCCGCGACCTTGCAGCCATCTGTCGCAGTGCCGACATCCTCATCGCTGCCATCGGTGTCGCCCGATTCGTGAAACCGGAAATGGTGCGCGACGGCGCCGTTGTTATAGATGTCGGCATCAACCGCGTTGCCGACGCAACTTCGCCCAAGGGGTATCGGTTGGTTGGCGACGTGGACTTCGATACCGTAAAAGAGAAAGCCAGTCTCATCACCCCTGTTCCCGGCGGTGTTGGCCCCATGACCATCGCCATGCTCATGGCCAACACCATTCGCGCCGCCAAGCTTCGCCACGCCCTGGCCTGAAACGGGGTCGCGCCGCACAAAAAGATGGGAACTGAGAGTTATAGCGGCTTGCTACTCGGTTTCGCTTGCCTTTTCTCTCAGTTCCCAAAGCAAGATACGCCCGTTTCCGTATCCGTCAAACAGTATTTCCCACGCCGAAGTACACGCAGTCCGGGTGGTGAAACACGAAGGCGCTGACACTGGCTTCCGGTTCCATCATGAAACCTTCGGTGAGATGGACACCGATTTCTTCGGGGCGCAGCAGATTGAAGATGCCAGCCTGGTCTTCCAACGCCGGGCAGGCAGGGTAACCGGGACTGTAGCGTTTGCCGCGGTAACGGGCCTGGAAGCGATCGAGCATCGTCATGTCGGCAGGATCGGGGAACCCCCAGTCTTCCCGCAGACGCCGATGCAACCATTCGGCAGCGGCCTCGGCGGTCTCCAGCGCGAGCGCTTGTAACACATGCGATTTCAGGAATTCGCCGCGCGCCTTGAACTCGGTGGCGCGTTCGAGGATGCCCGTGCCGGCGGTGACGACAAAGATCGCCAGCGAATCGCCGCCGGGCGCAAGGTAATCCGCCAGACAGAGACCGTCGGGACGGGGTTGACGCGGAAACGTAAACGTGTGCCCCGTCAGTTTGATCGTGTTGCCTTCGGCGACGGCATTGAAAAACTGCCAGACGGCTTTGACCTTCATAAACTGGCGGGCGGCATCTTTCACTTCTTCGACCGCCTCGTTCAATTCCAGCGCCTTCGGGTCGCGCTCGGCCAGCGCGCGCTCGAAGTTGCCACGGAAACCGAGATGTTTTCCGTAGAGCATCTGGGGGTTGATGTAGCTCCAGAGTTCCGTGAGGTTCGGAACGGCCATGATTTTTCGGTCGGGATAGGGGACAGGCAATGGCGGAAGGGCGCGGATACGCGTTGAGGGGGTGGCGGGTGCGGAATCGGAATCGGAGACAGTGGGCGACGGCACACTGAGGCCAGCGCGCCCTACTGACGGCTTGAGATCGGCGAGCCGGTTCATTGCGGCCAGGCCGCTCATGGCGTCTTTGCAGTAAACGACGGGACCGTCGTAGGCAGGAGCGATCTTGGTTTCGGTGAACTTGGCGCTCAGCGCCGCGCCGCCGACGAGCAAGGGGACCGTGATGCCGGCCGTCTTGAGATCGGCGGCGGTAACGACCATTTGTTGGGCGCTTTTGACCAGTAACCCGCTCAAACCGATGGCGTCGGGCCGATGTTGCCGGTACGCCTCGATCAATGTTTCCGGTGGAACTTTGATGCCGAGGTTGATCACCCGATAACCGTTGTTGGAGAGGATGATCTCGACGAGATTTTTGCCGATGTCGTGGACGTCGCCCTTGACGGTGGCCAGAAGTACTGTGCCTTTGGTCGCGCTTTCGCTGTGGGCCATGTACTGTTCCAGATGGGCCACGGCGGTTTTCATCGCTTCGGCGCTTTGAAGGACTTCGGCGACGATGAGTTCGTTGCGGTTAAACAGGCGGCCCACCTCGTTCATGCCGGCCATGAGCGGGCCGTTGATGATGTCCAGCGGAGCGGCTTCCTTCAACTTCAGGTCGAGGTCAGCGATAAGACCGTCCTTGCTGCCTTCGATGATGTAACGGGCCAGCCGCTCATCCAGCGGCAATTCGGCTGTTTTCGGTTTCTGGCGGACGGTGGCCTCACGAAAATGTTCGTTGATGGCGGCGATGGCGCGTTGAGAACTGTCAAGGTCGGGCGAATGGAACAGAAGATCTTCAGCGAGTTTGCGCTCGATTTCCGGGAGGCTCGCGTAACGCTCCAGTTTTTCGGCGTTGACGATGGCGAGGTCCAGTCCCGCCCTGGTCGCGTGGTAGAGCATGACGGAGTTGACGACCTCGCGCGCAGCAGGCGGCAGGCCGAAGCTGACGTTGCTGATGCCGAGGATGGTTTTGCTGCGTGGTAACCGTTCCTTGATCAGACGGATGGCCTCGACAGTTTCGACGGCGCTGCCCAGGTAAGCGGCGTCGCCACTGGCGCAGGGGAAGGTGAGCGGGTCGAAGATCAGGTCCTCTTCCGGGATGCCGCGCTCGGTGCAATAACGGTGAGCGCGCAACGCGATAGCGAGTTTGCGTTCGCGTGTAATGGCCTGTGCCTGTTGATTGTCCTCGTCAATGGTGCCGATGATGAGGGCCGCGCCATATTTTTTTACCAGCGGCAGCACTCGGTGAAACTTTTCCTCGCCGTCCTCGAAATTGATCGAGTTGATGATGGCCTTGCCGAGGCACCAGGTCAACGCCCGTTCAATGGCCGCCGGGTTGGTGGAGTCAATCATCAAGGGCACTTTGACCTTGTGAATGACCTTTTCATAGAAGCGGTCAATATCGGCCAATTCGTCGCGGTCGGTGTTTTCGAGGTTGATGTCAATGATGTGCGCGCCGTTCTTGACCTGCGCCCGCGCGATCTCGGTGGCCTCCTCGAATTTCTCCTCGGTGATCAGCCGTTTGAAGGCGCGGGACCCAACCTCGTTGGTCCGCTCGCCGACGATCAGGGGACGGGTCTCGTCGGACGCCTCGACCAGTTCGATGCCGGAGTAATAGCTTCGTCGCTGGCCGCGATGTCGGCGCGGCGGTTTGCCGGCGACCATTTCGGCAATGGCTTTGATGTGGGCGGGAGTTGTGCCGCAACAGCCGCCGAGGATGTTGACCCAGCCGTTTTTGACGAACCGCTCCAGCGAAGCGGCCAACGAGGTCGGCGTCTCGCCATAGCGGCCTTCCTCATCCGGCAGTCCTGCGTTCGGGTAACAGGAAACGGCGGTCAACGCCATCTCATGGATGGTGCGGAGATGGTCGGTCATGAATTCGGGGCCGGTCGCGCAGTTCAGCCCGATGGCGAGCAAATTCGCGTGTTGCAACGAGGCCACAAACGCGTCGGCCGCCTGTCCGCAGAGCATCGTTCCGGTGGGTTCAATGGTGCCGGAGACGATGACGGGGATGTTCGCTCCGACTTGCTGAATACCGATCAACGCCGCCTTGGTATTGCGGGTGTCCTGACAGGTCTCAACCAGCAACAAGTCCACGCCGCCTTCCACCAGCGCCGCCGCTTGCGCTTGGAAGTTTTCCACCAACTGTTGAAACGTCACGCCGCCGGTCACGGTGATGGCCTTGGTCGTCGGCCCCATCGAGCCGGCGACGAAAGCCCTGTCGCCGGCGGCTTTGCGGGCAAGTCGGGCGGCGGCGAGGTTGATCTCACGGCACTTGTCGGCCAAGCCGTATTCGGCCAGCACCAGCGGTGTCGCGCCAAAGGTGTCGGTCTCGATGATGTCGGCACCGGCAGCGATGTATTGGCGGTGGATGTCGCCGATCACGTCGGGGCGGGTCAGCACGAGATGCTCGTTGCAGCCCTCGAATTGCGGTCCGCCAAAGTCGGCGGCGGTCAGGCCGCGCTGTTGGATCATCGTGCCCATGGCGCCGTCGAGCACGAGGATTCGTTCCTGCAACAAACCAGCGATGTCTTGAGAGTTGCCCATGTCGTTTGTGGGCGGTAAAGTAGCAGCGGATGAAAGCGAACACAAGTTATGCGGTGGCCGTGGCGTTGTGTGTGGCCGCGGTTGCCGTCGCAAAGGAGGCCACCATGAAACTGACCAGCCCGTCGTTTCCACACAATGGGCGCATTCCCTCAAAGTTCACCGGTGAAGGTGCCGATGTGTCGCCGTCGTTGAAGTGGGAAGGGGCACCGTCGGGGACGAAATCATTTGCGTTGATCTGCGACGATCCCGACGCGATGAGCGTTGCCGGAAAGGTCTGGGACCACTGGTTGATCTGGAACCTTCCCGCCACCACCACGGAGTTGCCGGAAAATGTGGCCAAGACGGAGACCGTCGCGTCGCTCGGCGGCGCGCGGCAGGGAATGAACGGCTGGCCGCGCCTGGGTTACAACGGGCCGATGCCGCCGCCGGGGCACGGCGTTCATCATTATCATTTCAAGCTCTATGCGCTTGATACCGTGCTGGCGTTGCCGCCGCGGGCGACCAAGAAAGAGCTTCTGGAAGCGATGAAAGGACATGTGCTCGCGGAGGCGGAATTGGTCGGGACATACGAACGAAAGTGACCCACGCCGCCCCACAAGCGCTCCTTGGCCCGCTGCTGAAAGAGGTTTCGCGCTCGTTCTATCTGACGTTGCGGGTCTTGCCGAAGGAGATTCGTCCGACGATTTCGTTGGCCTACTTGTTGGCGCGCGCTACGGACACCATTGCGGATACCGAAATCGTGGCGCGCGAGCGACGCCTTGAACTTCTTCGGCAGATGCAGAATGGGGAAATACGGGCGGTGCGTGAACTGGCGGCACATCAGGCGCTGCCGGCGGAACGGCAACTGCTCCAGCGGCTCGACGAGTGCTGCGCGATGTTGCGATCATTTCCCGAAGCCGACCAGCAACGTATCAGCGAGTTGTGGCGAACCATCATCAACGGCCAGATTTTCGATCTGGAACGCTTTCCCGGGACGTTGACGGCGCTGGCCGACGACGCGGAACTGGACCGTTACACCTATCTGGTGGCGGGTTGTGTGGGCGAGTTTTGGACCCGGATGTGCGCGGCGCATTTGCCCGCGTGGAATCCTGCCAGCACGGAGGAACTCGGTATCCGCTTCGGCAAGGGGCTTCAACTGGTAAACATCCTGCGCGACCTGCCGCGCGATCTGCGGATTGGGCGTTGTTATCTGCCGGTCCGAGAGCCGGGGCGGTTATTGGAGGCGCGAAACTTTCCGGAGATTCAATCGCTTTATCATTCTTGGCTCGACCGGGCCATCGAGCATCTGGACGCCGGTTGGCAATATACCCTGGCGATACCGGGCAAGCTCTGGCGGTTGCGGCTGGCCTGTGTCTGGCCGATCTGGATCGGGTTGGAAACAATTTCGTTGTTGCGACGGGCAAACCCGCTCGAAGCCGACAAGCGTGTCATGGTCCCGCAACCGGTGGTCAACCGGATGCTTGTCCGGACGCTGTTGACCTGCCGCTGCGGCACGGCTCTCGACACCCGGTACCGTCAATTGCGGGCCAAAGCCCGATCATCCAGGATGTGAGCGGCGGATTCTCCTGTCGTTGCGATTCACCGAAGTCAACGGTTGGAGCGCGTCTCAATGACTTGAGCTGCGAACGACTGGCGGAGGTAGGAGAAAGTCACGGAACTGATTGGGGCCTCCTGTTTGAGAGGCTTCGGCGGCCTTGATGAGGTTGTAGGTTTCGCGGGCGGTGACGTAGTGGAGAATGAACTTCTGTCCGTCATTGTAGCGCTGAAGAGCCTCATGGAGACGCCCATCAAAGACAACGGGGAAATTGGCTTCCTGACAACCGTGAGTGTGGACTTTGATGAAAATCCAGTCGGGTTTTCCCATGACACTGATGCGTTGTTTGATCCAGAGCGCGACACGGGATGGAGTGGGGGGATGATGTCCGGCAATGTTGGCGCTTTCGATGCGTGGTAGCAGCCCCCATTTGCGGCGGTTCCAGTCGAGCGCCAGCGGTCCCTGGATGATCATGAGATCGCCGGTGGGGGTGCCGCCGACGTGAACATCGTTGCCGGTGTCGTGGGATTTGGGGCGAAGCGGGTCATCGGTGGCGTAGTAGATGGAGTTGATTTTGCGGGTCTGGCATTCGCTGGGGGCGCTGGGTAAGGTGAAGTCGGCATAACAACCGGTCTCGCGGAGGATTTGGAGTTCGTTGTTCACGCCGCACCAGTCCCCATCGCGGCGGGAATTGTCCAGCGCCCAGTTGCCGTGAATAAAACCATAGCGGCCCTGTGAGAGGAAACCATGACCGGCCAGTTGCGATTTGAAATTTGAGATTTGAGATTTCAGATTTTCGGCCGTGTCGTTGCGATGGTGCAAATGGATTTCGACCTCGCCATAACCGCGGCGGCAAAGTTGGGCGAGTGGTTCAAGGTATTCGGGGGCATATTCTTCGGCGGGGAAAAACCACGTGTGTTGTGGTGGTCGTCCATCGGCGTCACGAAAACGGTCGGCCATGCGGGGATAGGATTCCAGCCAGTGTTGGACGCGGCGCAGGGCTACGTCATGGGATGGTTTGCCCCAAAGTGGCTCATAGTGGTCGCAGAAACAGAAGAACAGATGGGTTGGTTCGGCAAAATGGGGACTGGGCCAGTGTCGCAGATAGGCGGGCAGCCAGATGTGGACGTTTTTCAACATATTTTTTTCAGAAGCCAGAGCAGTCCTTCCCGGACGGCGCGGCGATGGGGCGAGCCGGCCTTTTCGGCGGCGAGCCGATCGCGGTTGGCGCAGAACCAGTCGTAGCTTTCGCGAAACATTTCATCGTTCGAATAACGCGGTTTCCAGCCGAGCGTGAGCAGCTTCGAGACATCGAAGTAAAACGGCTTGTGGTAGGTCAGGTAATGCCAGGGAGCCAGCGGACAGATGCCGAGCAGATCGGCGCAGCGGAGCGCGGCAATTGTTGGTCCGATAGGCAGCGATCGGACTTTTGAGCGTGAGCCGGCGTGGCGGATGAGGTTTTCCATCGCTTCACGTACGGTTCCAAAACGGTCGGTGCCGACATTGTAAACGCCAGGCCGGGCGGTTTGGAGCGCGAGCATGTACGCATCCATCAGGTCATGGGCGTGGATGAATTGAAAAAGGTTATCGCCCTTTCCGATGACGAAAACGTTGTAGTTTTGGCAGATCCAATCGAAGAGAATCTGAAAAATGCCGAGGCGCCCTTCGCCGAGAATGGTGCGGGGGCGGATGACGATCAGGGGGAGTTTTGCTTGCTCACAGACAGCACGGACAGCCTGTTCGCCGGCAAGCTTGGCGCGTCCGTACGGTTCGATGGGACGCAGCGGAGTGGTGTCGGTGATCGGTTGTTGCGCGGGAGCGCCATAAATAGCGGAGGAACTCATGTGGATGAACGCCTGGACACCCGCTTTCGCCGCCGCCTCGGCAGCGATGCGGCTGCCTTCGACGTTGACCGTCCAGAAACGTTTGCCGGACTTGGTGAGAGGAACAAGGGCCACGTTGTGATGAACGATGTCCACACCGCGCATGGCTTGGAGGACGCCATCGCGGTTGAGGATGTCGCAGCGGATAAACTCGATTTCCCTGGGACGAGAAGTGTCCTCCCAGATGTCGAGAATCTTCACGCGTTCCCCGCGGGCAAGGAGACGGCGTGCGATCAAGTTGCCGAGAAACCCGGAGCCGCCGGTTACCAGATGAGTAGCCATGTTCAATCCTTTAGGGAAATACCGTGCTCGACGCACCAACGCAACGATCGTCGCATCCCTTCTTCCAACTCGATTTTGGGATGGTAACCGAGTTCTTTCATCGCCTTGGCGACGGAACAGGCAATGGTTTTGTTCATTTCGGAAAGGACATGGATTTTCTGGTTGTAAAAGCCAATCCCCTGGATCGCCTTGTCGGCCAACCAGGCGAGTTCACTGACGACGTTGGGCAGGCGCAGACGTTTGTGGGCGCAGGGAACGCCGAATTCCTGTTCGAGAAGGCGTTCGATGGTGTCCACGATTTCATTCATGGAGTAGGGGCGTTCGTCGGCAATCCAATAGGTCTGACCGTTGGCGCGATCAACCGTGGCGGCCAACAACAAACCGTCACAGAGATTGTCAAGATAAGCCATCGAACGAAGGTTGTTGCCGGAACCGACGATGGGGACTTTGCCGTCGCGGACCATGTGAAAAAACAATGTTTGTCGGGGCGGCTGATTGGGCCCGTAAAACCACGGGGCGCGGATGATGACGGTTTGCAAGTCGCCGCGTTGCTGGCGTTTGCGGACAGCCAGTTCCATCAACATCTTCGAGTAGCCATAGTTCATGTACGGGTGATAGGGCGACAGCTCGTCAAACAGGTGGTCCGGATGCGGATTACAACCGCACGGGGAGTTGGAGGAAACAATGACGGCGCGCCGCACGCCGCCAGCCACGGCGGCATCCAGAAGGTTCATGGTGCCCTGGGCGTTGATGTCGTAGAAATCACGGACACGGCGCGGGTGGATGATCCCGGCCGTGTGAAACAAAACGGCGTCTTTCGCGTCGCGACAAAAGCGAACACAATCGTCAGGGCGGCGGAGGTCGCCCGTGAAAACGCGAAGGGGGACATTGGGAAACTTGTCGGCCAAAATCTGTCGCAGACGCGAGCCGAGCCATCCGTCGGAGCCGGTGAGGAGGATTTGGTTCATGAATGTCCTTCGAGGAAATGCATGACGTTGCGGCGGGCCAGCGCCATGATGGTGCCCTGCGGGTTGACGCCGGGGGCAGTGCACAGCAGGCTGGCGTCGTTGATGTAGAGGTTGCGAAAGCCGTGGAGGCGTCCGAAAGAGTCGGTCGCGCAACGGTTTTTCGCTTCGCCCATGGGACAGGAACTGAAGAGATGGATCGTCATGAGGTTGCGATTGGGGTAAAGCGCAATGGCGCCGGCGGCACGGAGAATCTCGGAGAGTTTGGTCACGCCGTCATCCAGATCGCGATGGTCGTTGGAGGTGAGACGATAACGGACCAGAGGCGAACGGTAACCGGGTAGCAGAGAAACAGAACCGTGGCCTTCGCCGGTGATCATGGCGTAATAATTGGCCATGTATTGCCAGTGATGACGGACTTCGGCAAGCGCCGACGGGGTTTCCAGAAGGTTGAGCGCCAGATAGGCCGGGGTACTGATGGAACAGCCAAAACTCAGGCGAGGCGCAAATTCTTTGACTTGATGGACCGGCACGCCCATCTCGGCGGAGTTGACCACGTCGGGAAACCTCGCGGTGATTTTCACGGTCGGATGAAGACGCAGGGTACGGCCAATGTTCTGTCCAAGACCGCTGCGCAACAGTAGCGCCGGCGTTTGGATGGCACCCGCGCAGACAAAGACAGTTTTGGCATGGATGCGCAATTTCCCGTTGGGCGCTTCCGCCTCGACCAGCCAATCACCGGAGGAGAGGGCGCGAAGGCGAGTGACGCGGCTCTGCGAGAGCAGGGGGCTGCCGTTTTGGAGAAACCGGGCCAGAAAGGTCTTGGTCATGGACTGGCGGGTTCCGTGCCGAAACCAGCGTGGGACTTCGAGCGATTTCCAGCCAAGCCCCTGCGCGCCCTGGTGGAGTTTGAGCGAGGCAGGCGGAGCGGCTTGTTGGAGGAATGAGACCGAGAGGAGTTGCTCGCAGGCTTCAAAGTGAGGACGCAGATCAGCTTCCTTCAGCCCTTCCACTTCAAACTCCCGTCGCCATCGCTCCAGGATGTCCGGCGGTGTGCGATGATAGAGGCCACTGTTGATCTCGCTGCCACCACCGACGCAACAGGCTTCGACATAGGCGATCTTGTCGGTACCAAAAGCGATCGTCTGGCCGCCGTGACGGTATTTCTGAAGGAGTTCGTCCTTGGAAAAAGGCGCGCAGGATTCCAGCGAGCGAGAGGCGCCTTCCTCAAGGAGCAGGACATCGCGCCCGGCTTCGGCCAACAGACAGGCGGTGATGCTGCCGCCGGGACCGGAGCCGACGACGACGATCTCATGCCATTGTTCGCGCAAAGGAGTGGTTCGGTTTTCCGCCGAGGGATTGGCGGGCGGGTCGTTGCGCGAGTAGAGGGCGAGCGTGGCCAGCGATTCATAATAGCGGATGAGATCGCGCGCAAAACCCACAGGAGCGTTTTTCCAGGCGCGGATCCGACGAGCGCGGATGGATGGAGGGCATCGGTGAAACCCGCCGACATCCAGGACGAGTGTGGCGAACAACAGGGGAGCGCGGAGATAATCGGGCAACTGCTGATGCTGGCGGAGGATGAAAGCAGTGAGATCGTTGTAGGGCGGTTGAAGGTCCGGACGGTTGGCATGAGGAGCGGCCAGCGAATAGGCCAGCGCCGAGACAATGTCGTGAAACCGTTGTTGGAACAGGGTCGAGTCCATCAGGATTATGTCGCTATCCAGATGATCAGCAGGGTCAGACCGCCGATCAGATAACTCACACGATCGCGCACGGCGAAAAACACCGGGTCATCATGAAGTTGACCGCGATGGGTCAAGAGCCAGACGCGGCTGGTCCAGTACAACAGCAGCGGACAGATCAACAGCAACAGGTACGGCTGACGATAGAGCGTGCGGACCTGCTCGCTGTTGACGTAAAGCGCCAGCACCAGTACCGCGAGAAAACCGCTGCTGGTGCCCAGCGATGTGATCAAGCCGATATCCTCCGGGCGGTAATCGCGCCCGTGCGCCTGCGCGTTGTAGGCCCGCAATTCCTGAAATCGTTTCACCAGCGCCAGACTCAGAAACAGGAACATGGAAAACACCAACAGCCACGCGGAATAAGGGATATGCGTCGCCTCATGGCCCCCAATGAGCCGAAGGGTGTACAACCCTGCCAACCAGAAAACATCCAGCAGGACAACCCGCTTGACCCACAAACTGTACGCCGCGTTCATTCCAAGATAGGCCAGCAACACGCCCAGAAATCCCCAGGGCAACACGGCCGCCACGGCAATGGCGGCCGCCAAAAGCAACGGCACCAACGCTACTCCCAGCGGAATCGGCAATTCGCCGGTGGCAAAAGGCCGATGACGTTTGTTGGCGTGTTGGCGGTCGGATTCGAGATCCAACAGATCGTTCACCACGTAAAGTCCCGCCGCGCAGAGACTGAACGCCAGAAACGCCAGCGCCGCCGCGCGAAGATGCGGGAGGTTTCGGAGTTGATGAGCGGTCAGCAGCGGCGCGAAGACAATGATGTTTTTCGCCCATTGATGAGGACGCAACAGGCGGAGGCATGCCCGCCACGGATGACGCTGGGAAGCGAAAACACGGCAGTCTTCCGCCGCCTGCGACAGACGGCGCACCAGACGACGGTGCGCGCCTCCAACCACCAACGCCTGACGGGCCTCCCGCCAAACGGGTTCATCGGCGGCAGAGTTGCCCGCGTAATCAAATCCGCGCGAGCCGAACCGTTTCACCAGCGCGGCCGCCTTGGCTTTCGCTCGGAGGTTGTTCTGGTGATCAGAGGCGATGACCTCGGCAAACAAACCCAGATGCGCCGCAACCGATTCGGCCAACTGACGGTTCGATGCCGTGGCCAGCACCAAATGCCGCCCGCGGGCGTGTTCCGCCCGCAGGAAATCCAGAAACTCCGACCGATACGGCAGGGTGGCGGCGTTGAGTTCGACGCGGCGGGCGATTTCGCTTTTCAAACAGGCCCGCCCGCGCAGTAGCCAGAACGGCAACGCGAACAGGTAGAGCGGTTGACGGGCAAGCAGTCGCAACGCCGATTCCCAGAGCAGATCGCTCCGAATCAGCGTGCCATCCAGATCCACGCACAACGGAATGGTGTCCACCATCGAGTTGCCAGTGACCATGCCGGGAATCCTAGAGACAAAAAAAGCTCTCGGCAAGCCAAGAGCCTTCCTCAATGATCGTGGGAAAATTAAAATATCTACCCGTTACGGTGCGCTTTTTGCGACCAGGCAGCCTGTTGCCGCCCGGTGGCGCATTTGAAGAAGCCGATCGCCAGCGCCACGTTGCCGCCGATGAAGTAGTACGGGACCCGACATATCTTGGCGAGCAGGTGTTGTTGTCGCGACAGGAACCGGCCCGCCACGGCAAGCGCATAAAAGGTCAATTGCAGACCGAACAATGCCCGGTACAACGGGCGGTCCAGCAGGCAGGCGTTGCTGACCAATACTGTCAGCAACAACAGCGGCGCAAACCAACGAAGCACCTTGTGCGACCAAAACGCGAACGACACCCAGCCCCGCCACGGCAACAACAAACGACGGCATTCATAAAAGGCACGAAAATCGCCCGTGCCGATTCGCACTTTGCGGCGAAACTCCGCTTCCACATGCGGTGCCGCCTCCTCGTGGGCCACCGCCGACGGCTCGTTCACGCCCCGGTAACCCTGCCAATAAACGCTGACCGGCCAGATAAAATCGTCAATCTGAATCACGTCGGACCGAAGCGGGCGGAACAGCGATTGGCGCATGGTGTAGATGCCGCCCGGTGCGCCGAGTTGGACGCCGAGGTCGTTTTCGCGTTTCTTCAGCAGTGTCTCATATTGCCAATAGGCGTCGTCGGTGTTGACGCCGGTGGCGCTGCGCAACACGAGTCGTCCGCCGACGGCGCCGACATGCGGGTCGGCATAATGTCGCGTCAGCAGCCGCAGGGCGTCGGGTTGCCAGAAGGTGTTGGCGTCGGAGAACGCGATGATTTCGCCGCGGGCTTGTGGCACGAGGGCGTTGATGACGGCGGTTTTTCCCTGGTGGGTGTTGAACTCCACGAGTCGGATGCTGGAATTGCGGGCCATGCGGTCGCGGATGATGGCGCGGGTGCGGTCGGTGGAACAATCGTCGCCGAGCAAGAGTTCTTTTTTGTCGGCGGGGTAGTCGAGGTTTTCAAAATTGTCAATGCGTTGTCCAATGAGCTTTTCCTCGTTGTGTAACGAAATGACCATGGTTACCGTCGGCAGGTATGCTGGGTTCACCCGATGCGGTTTTCGCAGCCGTTGCACGATGGGGGCCAGCAATGTTACGAGGAGGAAATATCCCGCATACGTGTACGCGAGCGCGGCGAGGCTGGTCCAGAACAGGATCTTCATGCAAGCGCGGCGAAGGTCGCCACGGCAGAGGCTACATGGCGGATTTGTTCGACGGTCAGTTCCGGATAGACTGGCGGCGAGAGCACTTCTGCGGCAGCGCGTTCGGCTTCGGGAAAATCGCCTCTCTTGTAGCCGAGAGGGGTAAAGCATTCCTGGAGATGCAACGGTACCGGGTAATAGATTTCGCTGGCAACGCCCGCCTGTTGGAGATGGGCGCGCAAGGCGTCGCGGCGGGAGGCGCGAAGGGTGTACTGGTTGAACACATGGAAACAGTCCGGATGAGCCACCGGGGTTTTGATGCCGCGGATCGGGTTGAGCAGTTCAGTGTACAACGCGGCATGGCGCCGACGGGTCTCCGTCCAGGCGTTGAGATGTTTGAGTTTCACGCGCAAAATCGCGGCCTGAATCGTGTCGAGTCGGCTATTAATGCCCACCCGTGCGTGGTAGTAGCGGGGTTCCATCCCGTGATTGCGCAACTGTCGCAGGCGCTCCGCCAGCGCATCGTCGTTGGTGGACAATGCGCCGCCATCGCCGGCGCAACCGAGGTTTTTGGTGGGATAGAAACTGAAGGCGCCGATGGTTCCCATGGTTCCGGCCATCTGACCGCGGTACGTCGCGCCGATGGACTGGCAGGCGTCTTCCACGATCGGGAGACCGAGTTTTTGCAGTGGCGCCATTTCCGCGCATTGGCCGAACAGATGCACCGGGAGGATGGCTTTTGTTCGAGAGGTGATCTTTTCGGAGACGGCGGTGACGTCGAGATTGAATGTATCGGGTTCAATGTCCACAAACACCGGTTTTGCGCCGAGCCGTGTAATGGCGCTGACGGTGGCAAAAAAGGTGAACGGTGTTGTAATTACCTCGTCGCCGGGACCGATCTCAAGCGCCATCAACGCCAGTAGTAGCGCATCCGAACCGGAGGCGCAGGTCACGACGTGTTTGACGCCGAGGTAGGCGGCCAGTTCCCGCTCCAGTTCGGCGACTTCGGGGCCGAGCACGTAACGTCCTTCGCGCAGCACGTTGAGTGCAGCGGTTTCCAACTCCTTCTGGATCGGCGCGTACTGCGCTTTCAGGTCCAGCAGCGGAACTTTCATTTGGGTGGTTTCTCCTTTTCGTACCATGCGATCGTCTTTCGTAACCCGTCGGCGAGAGAAGTGCGAGCGCGAAATTGGAATTCTTGCTCGGCACGCGTGGTGTCGAGGCAACGGCGCGGCTGGCCGTCGGGCTTGGTGGTGTCCCATCGGAGTTCGCCGGTAAATCCGGTGAGGTTGGCGATGAGATGGGCGAGGTCGTAAATGGTGATCTCGGCGCCAGTGCCGAGATTGACGGGAGCGGGTTTGTTGTATCGTTCCGCGGCCAGCAAAACGGCCTCCGCGCAGTCTTCAACGTAGAGAAACTCACGGCTGGCGCGTCCGCTACCCCAGCACTCGATGAAACGGTCCCCACGGTCGCGGGCGTCCACGCATTTCTTGATCAACGCGGGAATGACGTGCGAGGTGGCGGGATCAAAATTGTCGCGTGGCCCGTACAGGTTGACCGGCAGCAGAAAAATGCCGTTCAGACCGTATTCCTTGCGGTAGGCCTGGAGCTGTACCAGCAGGGCTTTTTTGGCGATACCGTACGGCGCGTTGGTTTCTTCGGGGTACCCGTTCCAGAGGTCGTCCTCTTTGAACGGCACCGTTGTGACTTTGGGATAGGCACAGATGGTGCCGAGTACCACGAGTTTCGGCAGATTGAATCGTCGGGCCTGTTCGATCAACTGAATGCCCATGATGGCATTGTCATAGAAGAAGCGGCCCGGATGTTCGCGGTTGGCACCGATGCCACCGACGACGGCCGCCAGATGAATGACCAGCGTCGGGCGCGCATCCGCAAACAAACGCTCAATGTTCTCTGCCCACCGCAGGTCATATTGGCAACTGCGCGGGACAAATACCTCGCGGCAACCCCGCGCGCGCAGACCCTCAACAACGAATGAGCCGAGAAACCCGGCGCCACCGGTTACCACCACGCGTTGGTTGCTCCAGAAATTCATCAAATCACCGGGTGAGACACATGGGCGTATAGAAAAACGGGTCAAGCTTTTCGCTTGCCGTCAGACAGGGCGGATTACCCGGGTGGTTGTCCCGCTGTGAAGGACTGTCGCTAAAATGCGAGCGGGAAGGTGCGGCTTCTATCGATACCTTGTTTCCTGTGTTTCCCATCCTCATGGTCAATGTTGTTCCTCATTTACCATGGCTACCTTGCCGGCCAGGCGGTCTTCCAACAGCTTCATGTCGGCGTCCACCATCAGAGCCACCAGGTCCTTGAAGCGGGTTTTTGGTTCCCATCCCAAAACGCGGCGCGCCTTGCTCGCGTCGCCTATCAAAATGTCCACCTCGGCGGGGCGGAAGTAGCGCGGATCAATTTCTACGTATTGTTCCCAGTCCAGTCCGACCCGCGCGAACGCGGTCTCGCAAAACTCGCGGACCGAGTGGGTTTCGCCCGTGGCAATGACGTAATCGTCCGGCCGATCCTGCTGAAGCATCAGCCACATGGCCTCGACGTATTCCTTGGCGTAACCCCAGTCGCGTTTGGCATCGAGATTGCCGAGGTACAGTTTCTTTTGCAGTCCGGCCTTGATGTAGGCGACGGCGCGGGTGATTTTGCGCGTGACAAACGTCTCGCCGCGCCGGGGCGATTCGTGGTTGAAGAGGATGCCGTTGCAGGCGAACAAGTTGTAGCTTTCCCGGTAATTGACTGTCGCCCAGTAGGAAAACACTTTTGCCACGCCATAGGGACTGCGTGGATGGAATGGGGTGGTCTCTCGTTGGGGGATTTCCGCCACCTTGCCAAACATCTCGCTGGAGGAGGCCTGATAGAAACGCGGACGCAACCCGGCCTCACGGATGGCCTCCAGAATGCGAATGGTACCGACGCCGGTGATGTCGGCCGTGTATTCCGGGATGTCGAAACTGACGCGCACATGGCTTTGCGCGCCGAGATGGTAAATTTCGTCGGGCTTCAACTCGTAGAGCAGTTTGACCAGATTGACCGAATCGCTCAGGTCGCCATAGTGCAGGAAGAACCGTACGCCGTGCACGTGGGGATCCTGATACAAATGATCCACCCGTTCCGTGTTGAATGTGCTGGCCCGGCGGATAATGCCATGGACTTCGTAACCTTTGGCCAGCAACAACTCGGTCAGGTATGAACCGTCTTGCCCGGTGATACCGGTAATCAGCGCGCGTTTCATGCGGTGGCCACCGGTTTGCCGTGGATTTTGATGACGCGGGCCGGAATGCCCACCACCGTGGCGCCGTCCGGCACGTCCTTGGTGACCACGGCGTTGGCGCCGACCTTGACGTTGTTGCCGAGGCGCACCGCGCCGAGGATTTTGGCTCCGGCGCCAATGAAGATATCATCGCCCAACACCGGCGCTTGTTGTTTCTCCGCCCCGATGGTGACCTGGTGTTCGATGAAAATGTTTTGGCCGCCTCGGACGGCGGTGTTGATGACGACGCCATTACTGTGGATGAGGACAAAACCAGGACCGAAATCCGCGCCGCGTCCGATGATACACGGATTGATTTTGTTGAAGAACATGGCCAGCGGTACGAGACGGTGCCGCTGGCTGGCCTGCATCAGACGGTAACAAATCATGGCGAAGGTGCCGTCGGTCAGCAGCGTTTTGAGGATCGCGCATCCCGATTCGGACTCGTAGAGCCACCGTGCCTTGGCGCGCAGGTCCGACAGGATCAGACGGAAAAAACCGGCAGTACGATTGTTGTCCATTTGTTGCGGGTCAGGAAATGGCGCGGCGCAGTGTGTCGCAGACCACGTCAATCTGCGCGTCGGTGAGTTCAGCGTACATCGGCAACGACAAACAGGTGTCGGCCAGTTTTTCCGTCACCGGAAAATCGCCGCGCCGATGGCCCAGAAACGCATAGGCCCCCTGCAAGTGCAATGGCAGCGGATAGTGTAATCCGGTCCCGATACCGGCATCGGTCAGTTTTTGACGGACTTCGTCCCGCTTCGGCACCTCCACCACGTAGAGATGCCACACCGGTTCGGAGTCGGCCGGTACGGTGGGGATTTGCAAAGGCAGACCGGTAAGACGCTGGTTGTAGCGGGCGGCATGAGCGCGTCGGGCGGCGTTCCATGCATCAAGGTATTTGAGTTTGATGCCGAGGACGGCGCCTTGGAATCCGTCCATGCGATAGTTGTATCCGATTTCGGCGTGATGGTAGCGCTCGGTTTGGGCGTGATCCCGCAGGGCACGCGCGCGGGCGGCGATGTCGTCGTCGTTGGTGAGAAGTGCGCCACCTTCGCCGTAGGCGCCGAGATTTTTGCCGGGATAAAAGCTGAAACAGGCAATGCGGCCAAACTGGCCGACTCGTTTGTCATGATACCGGGCACCATGTGCTTGAGCGGCATCTTCGATCACGGGGATACCGTGTTGGGCGGCGATCTCCAGAATCGGGTCCATGTCGGCAGGCATTCCGTACAGATGGACGGGAATGATGGCCTTGGTGCGCGGGGTGATGGCGGCCTTTAGTTTTGACGGGTCAAGGGTTCGCCGATGCGGGCAGATGTCCACAAAGACCGGCCGCGCGCCCACATAACTGATACCCCAGGCCGTGGCGATGAAGGTCATCGGTACAGTGATTACCTCGTCGCCGGGACCAATGTCGAGGCAGCGCATGGCCAGATGAAGGGCGCTGGTACCGCTGTTAAGCGTGACACAGTGTTTCACGCCACAGTAGGCGGCAAAGTCGGACTCGAAGGCTTTTGTGGCGGGGCCTTGCGCCCAGCCGCAGCTTTCGCTGACCTGATCCAGCGCCGGCAGGATTTCCCCGCGGAGTTGGTGATATTGAGCTTGCAAATCAAGGAATGGGATTTTGTTCATGATGGTCTATCAGGGTTGCGGAGGGCACGCGGGGCGTCCGATGCCGACATACATTAGTCCCGCCTTGCAGACGACGGAAGGCTCCCAAACGTCGCGCCCGTCGAGCGCCACGCGCGCACCACGAGCGGCCAGGGCGCGGAAATCCAGTTGCTCATAGGCCTTGTGGGCTGTGTTCAGGATCAAGAGTTCGGGGAAGGGATCAGCCTGCAGGCTGGCGGGTGTAAAACCGTGTCGTTGTATTTCTTCCTCGGTATAGAGCGGGTCGTGGAGGCTGACTTCCGTACCGCGTCCTTGCAGGGCATCTCGCAGGAGAAACGCGGTTGAGTAGATGTGCTCTTTGACCTGGGGACGGAATCCCAGTCCCAGAATCATCGCGCGTCGTCCCCGCAAGGAACCCCACAAGCGTTCCACGCGGGCGATCATGTAGGCGGCCTGGGTGTCATTGATTCGGCGTCCTTCTTCGGGAAGCGCCAGCGGGATGCCGCGCTGGCGGGCGTCGTTGATCAAGAAATAGGGATAAACCGGTGTGCAGTGGCCGCCGACGCCGATGCCGGGGCAGAGCAGATGGCTTTCGCCGTCGGTATTGGCGGCACGAATGACAGGGCCGAGATCCACGCCGACCTCCTGCGCATAACGGGCGAGTTCATTGGCCAGGGCGATGTTGGTGTCGCGGTAAATCATGCCGGCCAGTTTGGCGAATTCGGCAGCCTCAAGGGTGCCGAGGTTGATGACGGGTGCGCCCAGGTATCGTCCATAAAATTCCGCAGCGCGTGCGGCAGCTTGCGGAGTGATGCCGCCGACGATTTTTGGGGTTTGGGTCAGGTGCAACAACACGCGCTGGCTTTTGACGCGTTCGGGGGAGAAGACCAGGTCGAAGTCGGCGCCGGCTTTCAACCCACTGGTTTCGTAGATGGGCTGCAAAATCCGTCGCGTGCCCCCCACCGGCAGGGTGGTCTCGCAACAGATCATCATTCCTGGATGCAGTCCCTTGGCGATTCCCTGCGACGCCGCGATCAGGTTGGAAGGGTCAATGGCGCGGTTTACGGTCAGGACGGCCGGTACGATCAAAATCACCACATCGCTGCGGGCGACGGCCGCCGCCGTGTCGGTGGTGGCGCGCAGTTGGTGGGCCGCGACAAGTGGTCGGAGCAGTTCGGGCACACCGGGTTCGTCAAGGGGACAGCGACCTTCGTTGATCGCCTCGACCAGCGATGGATTGATGTCGCAGGCGGTAACGCACGCGCCGTTGGCAGCCAGTTGGCAGGCCAGAGGCAGTCCCATTTTGCCGGCGCCGATGACAGAGACGTTCACGATTTTTTCTCCCCAATCTTGCGGAGCAAACGCGCAGGGTTACCAACCACGATGACGCCCGGTGGGACATCTTTTGTGACAACAGCGCCGGCGCCGACCATGGCGCCCTCGCCGATGGTGACTCCGCAAAGGATGACCGCGCCGCTGCCAATAGAGGCACGGCGGCAGACGCGCGTCGGAATACAGGTCCAGTCGTCAGGGGTTTGGAGCGAGCCATCGGGATTGACGGAGTGGGGGTAGCGGTCGTTGACGAAGACAACATGATGACCGATGAAACATTCGTCCTCGATGGTGACGCCCTCGCAGATGAAGGTGTGGCTGGAAATCTTGCAGCGTTTGCCGATGAAGGCGTTGCGTTGGATTTCCACGAAGGTGCCGATGCGCGTGCCGTCGCCGATGGTGCAGCCGTAGAGGTTGACAAAGGCGTAGATTTGCACGCCCTGTCCGAGTTTCACGTCGGCCGCGATGCGGGAGTATTCGGGTTGGGTTGGATTCATGGGGGGATCAGAGGGTGATGCGGGCGCCTTGTGCTTTGATGCTGCGCTGCGCCGCTTCGAGGATGCGGACGACGCGCAGGCCAGTTTGCCCGTTGGTGATGGGTTGTTTGCCTTCTTTGATGGACTGGATGAAGTCGGCCACCATTCGCGCGAGCGGTTCCTGGTTGGGGAGATTGGGCGACCAGATATCGCCCGAACGATAGGTGACCGGCACTTCGCGGCGGACATCTGCCTCCTGGCTGGGGATACTGATGCCACGATTGTAAACCTTGATTCGCTCGGCCATGTCCAGGTCGTTGTACACCAGGCTCTGTTCGCTGCCGCCGATGATCATGTGGCGAACCTTCACCGGCGAGAGCCAGTTGACATGGAAACTGGCGATCAATCCCTCGCCAAAATCCAGGGTCAGATAGGCGACGTCTTCGATCTCGCGGCTGGCATGGGTACTGCCAAACGCGGAAAGACTACGCGGCAGCCGCCCCAGCAGATAGTCCACAATGGAAAGATCATGCGGCGCAAGGTCCCAGACAACGTTGACGTCCCGCTGGAACAACCCCAGGTTGATGCGCACGCTGTCTATGAAAAAGAGACGTCCCAACTTCCCGCTGTCCACCAGTTCCTTGATCTTGATGACCGGCGGGCTGTACACGAACACATGATCCACCTGTAACACAAGCCCTTTCTTTTCCGCCAGCGCCACCAGTTCCTCAGCGTGATCAGAACGCATGGTCATGGGTTTCTCCACCAACACGTGTTTGCCGGCTTCCAGGGCGCGCCGGGCCAGTTCATAGTGCGTGCTGACGGGGGTCGCAATGGCAACCGCCTGCACGTCGGGCGCCTGCAAGACATCCTCCACGCGAGGCGTGAAACGGGCGCCGGGATGATACGCCGCCAGACGACGAAACCGTCCTTCATCGAGGTCGCAGCAGACCCGAAGGGCGCAGCCGTCTGCCACGCTGAAATTACGGACCAGATTCGGGCCCCAATAGCCGAGGCCGATGACTCCAATACCAATGCGATTGTCCTCACTCATGGTGTTTCCTTGATAGCAGTCTGTGTTGTTGCAGCGCAAGCCCGGTTGGCAACGGTTGTCAATTCATCGAACAACCCCGCCAATTGCCCGGCCTGATGGCGGCGGCTGAATTGCGCGGCAAAGACGGTGTCGGGGGCAACGCTGTCTCGGACGGCTTGCGGGTTGGCAACCCAGCGTGACAGTAGTTGGATGATTTCTTCGATCCGATGGGGATGAATGACCGTGCCATGACCGCTGGCGCGAACCAGCGCAGCCGTTTCTCCGTCTGGCGCCAGAGCCAGGATGTGTCGTTGAGCCGCGAAATACTCGTAGATTTTTGTGGTCGGAACCCGCTCCGCGCCCGGCAGGTCGTCCACATTGACCAGAAGCACGTCGCTCTCACAAAGGACACGGGGACATTGATGATGGGCCAGATAGCCACGGTGCTCAACAATCCCATCGAGTTCCCGTTGATGGAACCACGGAAGCTCTTCATTGGCCACACGCCCGTAAAAATGGACTTCCAGTTTCGTTCGCAGCGTCGGGTCGCGGCGGGCCATGTCCGCCACGGCCTGCAGGAAATAACGGGGAGTGTGAAGGCGAACGACCGTCCCCAAAAATGTGATGCGAAGTTTGTCCGCGGGACGACGCCGAAGCCGCGTGAGAGCATCGGGAAAATCGGCGGGATCGAACCCATTGCGAATCGTGGTGAATTTGGACGGAGGTTCCTGCGGATAACGGGTCTTGAAATTGTCGGTAATGCCATCAGATACCGAGACCACCTTGGACGCGCTGTGGACAACTCGCGACTCCAGCGCCTCCGCAAAACGGTTTCTTCCGCCTCCCGATTCATAACCCCACGACAGGAAACCACACCATTCATCCCGAAAATCGGCCACCCAGGGGCGGCGCGTCAGTCGCGCCAGCGCCACGCCAATCAGCAGACTGGAAAAAGGCGGGGCGGTCACAAAAATCGCCTCGATGTTCTTTCTCTTGATCAAGGGCCAACCCCGCAAGATGGCAAAAGGTACCCAACCGACATGGGTGTCGAGAATCTGCACTTTGGCGTGCAGAGGGGGAGAGGCGTTTGCCGCGGTCTTGCCCGGTTGCTTTTGACGCAGCCACTCGCGCGCTTTGGCCTTGAGCGCGTACGGTGGCTCGATGGTCAGGGCGCGATGGACCGCCAGTTTCTCCACAATGCCCTCGCCGGTTTCACCCGTCCGCATCTGAGCGGTGGGATTGGCAACCGTCAGTACGACGGGGTTCCAGCCGAATTCCGGCAGATATTTGCAGAACCGCAACACCCGCTGCACGGGCGCATGCCCAAACGGTGGCCAAACATAGGTGACGATCAGCGCGGTTCTCATAGCAGGAATCGTCGCAGGAAAGGAATTGGAGAAAAACGACGGGTCAGACGAATTTTCCCCTCGCGATGGTTCAGGTAATAACCGTTGCGGTCCTGAGCGAACGAGCCCGGAGGCCCGTCGGGAACGCCGGATATTGCTTCGACAACGTCCCACTCCCAAAACAGGCTGGCAGGGACACGCCGTTCCAACTCGTGATTCCACGAGCGCGTATTCCGAAGTACCCGAAACACGCGTTCCAGCGGCCAATCGTCCCACGCGATGAGTGACTCGTTGGGACGCAAGTTGCGCGCGCGAAGGGGGCAGGGCAGGTGCGACTGACGGCGGCGGACAACAGAGCCTTCTGCGATGGCGTCAAGTGCCTGTCGCAGGAGGTCGGCGCCGAGCGCGCTCACGCGAGCGATCATTTGGCGACCATCCATGTCGGCGGGGATGGCGAAACTCTGTTGAAGCACGATATCTCCGGTGTCTTCCCCTTCGTCGGCAAAATGAATGGTAACTCCACCTTCGGAATCCATCTCGTAGAGTTGCCAAAACAACGGGTTCGGTCCCCGGTACCTGGGCAGCAAGGAAGGATGAACATTGAGAACGCCCAAGCGAGGGATCCTCAGGATTTCAGTGGGCAGGATTTGAGAAACGGACGCCATGCAAAGTAAATCGGGATTGAGACTCTTGAGAAATCCGGCGAAGGCGTGGACCCTTTCCTTTGTAAGATAGAAAAAAGGGATGCGCTTTTGCCACGCAAACCGCCGTAACCCACTGTGGCGGCTTAGCCCTTGAAAAAAACGCCAGATCCGCCATGTCAGTCGCCGGGAACCTCGTGGAGCGGACTCGGCAACACCGACAATCACATGATGTTCGGCGATGGCTCGCAACGGCGCGAGCGAGAAAATCCCGTTCTGACCGAGAAACACAATTCGTAACGGCGTAATGGAAGGAGTGGTCACGACGGTTGGAGGAACTGGATCGCGTACTTGAGCAGATACCGCAAATTGAGCGGTTCCAGTTGATAAAAAGGCATCAATGTCGCCCCAAACTCCGCCTTGGCAGCGGCGACGGCAGGAATGTTGGCGCCGCAAAAATCAAACCCAGCCGTGTCGAGTTGCTTGAGGTCGGCGAACAAAACCTCGCGCACCAATTGTGTCACGCCGCTTTTGAGGTGTTCGGCGGCGGTGCCGGCCAGCCAGTCTTGCACGACAGCGCCTGCGCGATACAGGACAATGATGGAACAAGCGGGTTGGCGGTTCTTGTCATAGGCATTGTACAGGCGAAACCGTTCCGTTCCCAATACAGTCATGGCCTCCTGCAACATCTGACGGCTGACGGCATAGTCAAAATCCTGTCGTTGCTGGGTGGATTTGAAATTGTAGCAAGCGGCATCGAGATCCTCATTGCGCTCGACGGTGTAACCCTCCTGCTGGGCGTTTTTGATGCTGCGTTTGATGCGGCGGGACCAGGCAACCGGATCACCGAGGTCGGTGGCGGGAATGCAGTAGGTGTAACGAGGCGTTGGGAGGATTTTGGCCCAACGGAAGGGACGCATATCGGTCAGTTCAGGCGGAAGAGTCAGCCAGCGTTTCCAGCCGAGCTTGCGCAACTCGGTAATAAACTGTTGCGCCACGTTCAGCCATTGGAGCGTGACCTTGTGGCCGTGATCGCTGGGGGTGGGGACAAACTCGCAACCGAGATAAGGCATGTAGCGGGGTTGAGCCAGGTGCCCTGGACGACCGTATAGTATCGCGCTGAATTGGCCGCCATGCTCTCCCTTCAGATCCAGGCGCTGCGACGGCATGCCGGTCCATCGCTCCATCAACGTGACCCATTCTGGAAGCAGGTAAAACGATTTAGCGCAACGTTGTGTTGGCGGCATGAGTGAGAACCTGGAACAGGGTTTCGGCGGCGGCATCCCATGTGAATCGGGTTGCGGTGGAACAAATGGCGGCGCGATCCCATGAGCGTTGAAGCGCTTCGCATAACGTTTGCGCCAACTCATCGGCATCGGTCGGTTGTCGTATCAGGATGCCCGCGTGTTCTGGCACGACTTCCGGGATGCCGCCCACGCGGGAAGCAACGATCGGCAGACCGCAGGCCAGCGCTTCGAGAATCACATTGGGTACACCCTCATGAAGACTGGGAAGGCACAAAAGATCGGCTGCCCCCATCCAGTAGGGGACCTCGTCGTGAGCAATAAACCGGCCAGTTATCCGAACGGCTTCTTGAAGTCGGAGCTTGGTCACGCGACGTCGCAATCGCGATTCCAAGGGACCGGTTCCCGCCAACACCAGTTCCAGATGGGGAAACCCGTTTGCGCGCACGGCGGCAAACGCTTCGATCAATGTTGCGAGGTTTTTGACCGGCAGGA
This sequence comes from uncultured Verrucomicrobiota bacterium, assembly GCA_964541945.1. Taxonomy (GTDB): domain Bacteria; phylum Verrucomicrobiota; class Verrucomicrobiia; order Palsa-1439; family Palsa-1439; genus CAIKAP01. The sequence continues at coordinate 37,378 of CAZISE010000008.1, read as the reverse complement.
AGGCGCCCGCAAACAGAATGCGCCGACGGTTCGGATCGAGTCCCAGGCGTTGTGCGCACTGGCAGCGGTCCAAGAGCTGAAAACGGGAATGATCCACGCCGTTGTAGAGCACCGTGATCCTATGGGGAGGAATCCCTTCTCCGATCAATTTCTCGCGCAGTGCTCTGCTGCGTGTGACCACAGCGGCAGACTGTTGGAGAAGTTGCAGGATTTGACGGCGACGACCGGGATGAGCCATCAGAATGTTGACATCGGAACCGACCGCGTCGCAGACCAGGGGCAACCGCCATTTTTGGGCCTGACGCAAGGTGCCGAACGCATCGGGATAAAGCCAGGAACTAAAGAGGACATCGGGACGCCAGTCACGGACGACTGTCGCCACCGGATGCGCCACCGCCAAAGAGAACAACATGCCATTCCAGTGTCCCAGTTTGGGGAGATAATACGCTTTGACACGTGTCGCGACGCGCGAATCAAAAGGTGGTGACGCGAAAACGTGATTGGTTGCTGTCGGGGTCAATAGTGAGGTCATGAAAACCTGAATTACCTTGAACTCACATCTGTCTGCCAGACGGTCAAACAGGGGCACATGGAAAAAACCCGCCATGGGCCGCAGCACGCTGGGGTAGAGGTTGGAGACGTAGAGAACGCGCAGCGACATGGGCTAGGAATGGGTTGCGGCGTTTTGCAAACAATGTTCGCCGACCTGACAAATAGTAGCAAACCATGGATCGCGCGCCTTGAGTTCGGCAAGAACACGCTCATAAAGCTCAAACCATCCCGGACAGCGTCGCGGATGAATGTTTTCGGGGTGAAACGAAAGCGTAAGAACTCCTCCCACCCGCATCACTTCGTCTGTTAATTGCATGACGTACGAAAAGGCGGTTTCCAGGTCGAGACGCAGCCCCTTCAAGGGATTGAGTAGCGCTGTGTCTTGAGCGATCAAGGGAATTTCCCATACCGGCAGCACTGCGTGGGTTTGCCGATCCGTAAGAGGCCATGGAAAGCTGGTGCCGAACCGGAACCCCACGTTGTCGTTGAACCCCAAGGTGCTGTCAAAACGGAATCCCGCGTCTGCATGAACGCGGGGAGTCGTCTGGATGTCATAATGCAACCAGTGTTGACGCACACTGGTTACCGATTGGCCGATAACTTCCTCAACGCGTACTTTTTGAGCCTTTAATTCGGGAAGACTGCTCGCCGCATGCCAGGAACCGTGCAGTCCAACTTCCCAACCCTCTTTGGCAAGTGTCCGCATGAACTCCGCCACCGTCGTCTTTTCTCCCCGAAAGCCGATGTCGTCTTCAAATGAGTAACTGAGGTCACTGAAATGGGCTAACGAAACGTTGTCCGGAAAGAAAAAAAATGTGGAACGAGCGCCAACGCGATCTTCCGCCTCCAACCATCGCTCATAACACCACAAGGGATCCACGCGTCCGGCACGCCATGTGGCCAGCAAGAAACGGCGCACCGCCAGCCCGATCTGAAAGGCCAATTCCGCGCCGCCGAGAGACGGACGGCTTCGGAGGACCGTGCGAATCTGCCGAAGGGCTTGAAAACAATCTGCCTCTGTTACTCGATCCACATCGTGAGTCAGACAAACCGCAAACAACTTGCCTCCCGGCCACCGAACCGAATGCGGAGTCTCATGGTCAAGAAACGGTTTGTACAACAACCCTTGACGGTGGAATGGGTTGAACCCAAAATCAGGCACACTGCGTTCCTGCGCGATGGAACGAAGCGATTGCGCCTCGTAATCGCCGCGCAGAACGGCCTGGCGTTCGAAAGAAGTCAGCATTTTGATGTCAGGGATAATCCCCGTTTCTGTACGCAATTCTCATAGAGCGCGAGATAGGCGTTGAGCATCTGTTTCACCGAAAAACGCGTCAATGCATGTTCCCGCGCGGCCCGACTCATGGTCGAGCGGAGCGCGTCATTGCCGAGAACCTCACGCAGCGCGGCCGCCATCGCTTCGGGATTGTCGGGCGGGACAAGCCGTCCTCCGTGCGGTGCGTTCACCACTTCGGGATTGCCGCCGACATCGGTCGCAACGATCGGCAGACCGCTCGACGCAGCTTCAATGAGGGCTACCGACAGCCCTTCGGACAATGACGACAAAGCAAAAACATCGGCAGCTTGTAATAGTTTGTGAGTGTCGGCGCGGGTACCGAGAAACCACACATGGCCGGTTGGAGGGATGCGCTCTGCCGTGTCCGCTGGAAATACAGGATTGGCCACGACGGAGCGTGGCCCTCCGAGGGGCAAGCCGAGGTCGCGGGTCAGAGATTCCAACTTCGCGCGTTCCGGGCCATCCCCTACGAAGAGCACTACCGGTAGGGCGCGCTCGCCGCGCGCGCCGTTTTCAACCGGAGCATTTTGGACGGCACGGCGGTTCGTTCCTATCCACAAGTCAGAAAGGATTTTGAAGGCACGGAGGAGAGTGCTCAAATCTTTTTCCGGTGCAAGGCGGGCGACGCAAATAATGATCGGAGAGTCTAGTGGCAAGCCGAGCGCGGTGCGGACGGCTCGTTTGTCGGTGGCGGGGCAAAACCGGTTGGTATCAACGCCATTCGCCAGCACGTGAATGTTTCCCGTTGGTAATCCAGTACGCTCAGCCAATTCGGTTTGACGGTCGGCGGAAACCGTAACCCACTCGTCCACCCAGGGGCGCAGGAGACGGTAACGCCAGACGGCAGGGTGGGGACGGAGCAGGGATCCATGACGAGAATGGACATGACCGTCGGTCGCGCCGAACATGGTCGCCAGTGCCGCGTAGTAGAAAGGCTTGAAGTTGTGCGAATGGATCACGACCGGTTTTCGGTTTTCACACAGGGCGCGCAATGCCCGGATGGTTTTGAGTTTGCCGTGGCGATGCATTTGTAGCGCGTGTACGGGGATGCCGGAGGCTTCGGCCTGGTCGGCAAGCGCGCCGCGGTCTTCCATGCAGCAGATTGTGGAGCCGAACCCGCGCTCGCGTAATGCGTCGGCCAACGTGAGCACCATTTGCTCCAAGCCGCCGAGGTCAAGGTTGTTGACGCATTGAACGATGGTGAGCATCTAGCCCAGCGATTCGATGTCGGCCAGCCACGCTTTGACCAGCGGAAGTTCGTCGGATGGAATGAACCCTTTGGCAACCATGGCTTCGTAGCAGCGCATGAGGTTGTCGGCCACGGCGCCGACGCCGGGAGCCAGCGAAAGGTCGGTTAGCGTCTGGCCGATTTTTTGGTTTTGGAGGTAGCCGGGGACTTCCTGCTCGAAGTCGCGCAGAAGGTTGTGGACATTGCGTTGCTGAATGACTTCAGGCGGGTGGAAAACGAGGCCATGGCCGAGTTCCCAGAGGCAGCGTTGGGCGATGAAGCTGCGCCAGATGTCGGTCATGCGAAACGAGCAATAGGACGGCAGATACATCAGCGGATAGGCGGGTGGCCACCACCAGGTGGTTTGGCTGTTGAAGGGGCACCAAGTACCCGGCGGCAGCCAAACGCTTTGTTGGGTTGGCGGAAAGTAGAATTCGCGGTCGAGCAACAGCCGCCAGACCGCGTCCACATCGGGAGAAAGATCGGCAAGCCCTTGTTGGATTGGACAGGTAAACGTTTGGGCGGGCGCGGTAGCGTCGTGGCGGAATGTGTGCGGGTCGTTCACTTGGTCGAGGGGAAAACCGCGTGGCCAGATAAGGTCATTACAAAACAGCCGATAAACATTTGCCCAAGGACGCGGGGTGAGAGGCTGGGCGCGAGTTTGGAGGGAGCGCGGTTGCCAGGCGTTGTTGGGCGCATTGTCATCGTCGGTTTCATAGAGGAATGGGGCGTGTCGGGAGAAGCCAATGAGGTAACCGAGGTTTTTGCGGGCATAGTGGCCGACTGGCAGAAGGGGCGCGAGGCGGTAGGAAAGGCGGAGTTGAGCGTCGAGAGGAAAAAATTCGGCATTGGGTGTGCGGAAGCTTGCCGGCCCCTTTTTGTCGCCAATAACCAGTAAAGTGCCTTGGACGCGAGAGACGGCGGAAATAAGTTCTCGCACGCTGTGGGTCGGTTCCTGAATGGTGGTAATGATGGCGGTGAGCATAGCAAGAATGGGGGTCAGGCGAGGGCTTGGGTAAGGTAGGTTCGCATGGCTTCTTTCGGGCAGACCGCGGCACGGTAGTAGGCGTGAGCTTCTTCACGGAGATGTTGGGCTTTGGCCGGTGAGTCGAGCAATTCGAGGCATCGGTCGGCGCATTCGTTCGGGGTGGAAAAAACGAGGTAATGTTTGCCTGCGATGAGTGGGGTGGCAAACGAGTTACGGATGGTTTCGCTGACCAGACAGTTGTTGGCGGCCAGCGTTTCACCGAGACTGTAGGGGATGGCGTCGAACAGCGCTTTGATGTTGACGCGGATGAGAAACTGTCGGCAAAGGCGGATAAATTCTGGTCGTTTTGCTTTTGAAGTGGGGGTAAGGTTGGAGAGTAGGTCCGGGTAATGTTTCTCGGCATAGGAAGTGCGGATCAGTCCTCCGACACAACGATTACCCAGCCTCGTTCTCAACACGCGGACCATTTCCACTCGCTCGCGGTTACATTGGTCAACCCACGATCCTTTTTCTTCAGACGGGTCCCACAAACGCGTCTGGAAAAGGACTTGCGGGCGTTTTTCCCCGTGCGGAGTGTCCTCGTAAAGTTCCACAGAGGAAAGTGAGGTAAAATTGTGGCAACTGCGCAAACAGGTATTGAGCGCGTCCCGAAGGGGCTGCCCCTTTGTGATTTGCAACAGGGCGGACCGTACAAAGGCCCAATACATCCGCGCCGTCCATCCTCCCACATGAGGGTACCAGGTTGCAAACATTGGATTGATAGGGCGAACTTTACTCTGCTGGGAGGGCGTCAGTTTCGCGGTGTCGGGCGGATGGGTACTGCGTTTGAAATACAGATCACATTCATCGAGCGCTTTTTTTTGCCATACATCAGATTGGTCACGAGGATCAAAACAAACGAGTCGCGGACGAGCATGGTGAGGGGCGGTACACTTAAGTAGCAGCAACGGGTAGTCTTCCTGCTGGATTCCCAAACAGCGGACCTGGTCGTGTCGTCGCATCAGAGCAAGCGAGATCGTTCCCTCTCGTGCGAGTTGGACCAGACCGGTGACGAAGTAACTGTGCAACCAAATGTCAAAGCCCTTTCCCAGAAACAGCTCCACCTTGCTTCCGGGAAGAGTAACGGTGTTGTTTGTCATGGGATCTATTTCCTGCTTTTTCTGAAGGGCTTTCTGTGTATTGCCGGGGCCAAAAGCGCCCGCTGCGCCTTAGCGGCCTGCGAGACGGTTGCTGATCAATACAGTACCCCATATTACCGGGATACTGGCCAAGCACCATATCAACGCGCGATTGCGTGTTTTGGGCCAGTTGCCAAAAACCTGCTCAAAAGTGCCGGTTTTTTGGCATGTGATCACAACCTGACATAGCGCCATTGCCAGCAGGATGTACGGAACCGCAATATAGTTGCGGGAGAGAAAATAAATGGCGGTCAAATAACCGGAGAGCGCGGAGAACATGCCGGTGAGCATTAGTTGATCCTCACGCTCGACAACCGCACCCAAGTTAGCCGCGCGACGGAGATAGAGCATGGTGAGATAGATGAGCAAAACGAAGGGGATATAACCGAAAAGCCCCAGTTCGGCCAGGGCGGTAATGTAGGAATTGTGTGCCACATGTCCACCAGAGTGACTGGCAAACATATTGTGCCCGACGCCAAAGATTGGATATTCTTTGAACATTTGCAATCCGTCACCCCACAGATTGACGCGACTGACATCCACCGCAAAACTAAAACGTGCCGGGGCAATGACGGTGATCAACGAAATGGCCGCAGAAGCGACCAACCAGCGTCGGAAAAGCGACTTGGTACGCACAATGGTGTGCGCCACCACCATGCCGAACAGACCGACAATTCCGCCACGCGAATTGGTGAGCCATGCGCCATATCCCATGAGCGGGATTAAGGAGAAGGCAATGGTCTTGAACACGGGGTTTCGGGCAACGCGCGCCTGCGCATACAGAAGCGGAATGGCCACAATAAATTGCAAACACAGATCATTGGGATCATTGAAAATGCCGAACGCCCTTGTTTGCGGGACGGTTTTCACATAATTCCCTTCGGCGTCATAAATCGTCCTCATGATGGGTTCCAACTCCGCAAAGCCGCTCCCCGTTGTGTACTGCAACCATGCGTGGATGGCCATCCAGACCGTGCACAACAACATGGTCCAAATCAGCAATCGCAGCCGTTTCGGATCCCGTCCCATCAGGATAATCAGCAGGAAAAGGATCATGATTTTGCCGAAATCCTGGAATGACTGGAGAATGCCGCCCAACCATTGTGCCGGGTATATCCACGAAATACTGACAGCGACCAAAAGCCATGCGCCTACGCGCAAAGGAGGCAGACGACGCCAAAGAACGGGCACTTCGGACAATATCGTGGTGAATGAAACGGCCAACGTGGCAATGGCCGTGGCGTTGACCAACTGCCAACCCTTGATCGGTTCCCACCAGTCCATCGGACGGACAAGAATCAGGGCGATATACGTTGCGAGAAGCGCCAACGGCATGGAAATAAAAACTCCCAACTAGGATGGCGATGTGAGGGTGTGAATGATCCGCGCCGGATTACCCGCTACCACGCTATCGGGGGGTACGCTCTTTGTTACAACTGATGCGGCTCCCACAATGCTTCGATCGCCAATCTGGACGCCTTTCATGATTTTGCACCCAGTCCCAATCCACACATCGTTACCAATCACAATCGGATGGACATCGTCGGGAGTAATCCGATGCCCCCGGCGGCGTTTGATGGGATCAAGCGGATGTCCATCATTGTCAAAAAAAGAGTTGTCTCCGGCGATCAGACAGTGATCGCCGATGACGATGCTCTTGCTGATGCTGAATTTGCACTGGTGGCCTATAAAGGTGTGGTTGCCGATGACAAGCTGCGGGTTCAATCCCAGAGCGCTGTTGAAGGCAATGTCAATCTTGCCGGAGATATAAACATCGTCGCCGATCTTGATGATTCCGCGCCGGCGCATGTAGGGAATCCGCTCGATTCGTAACCGTTTGCCGACCGATGTACAAAGAGCGCGCATGGTGGGTTCAACAATCAGGACCTTCTTCAGGAACGCGCCGCCCTCATACAGGATAATTCCAATGTAATAAGCGCCCCGGTAAAACTGGCGCAGAATCGCCCAGTCCGGTAACCCGAACGACAAAATGCGCTTCGCCATTTTTTTGAGGATCGTTTTCACTATGTTCGTTTGGGAGATGTCAAAAACAGCGTTCGTATCATTCCAAGACAGAGACGGGTGTGGATGCAGAGGGGGGCGCAACGCAACGCGTGCCAGACACATTGTCGGGCGCGCGAAATGTTGCCGGCTTCGCGAAACATCCATGCCGCGCACAAATAACGTAAGGCAAAAGATCGTGCGCGAATCAGGCGTCGTCGGCGGAATTGAGGTAACGCAAAGACGCGGCCCAAAAAAGCGAGTTCATTGGACAGATTCACCTCTGCCGATTGTGTGCTGAAATTCCGCTCGTGCAAGCGATAGCGCACAAGCGGTTTTTCGATGCAACGAATGTCATACGCTTGCGCAATGCGCAGATATAAATCCCAGTCTTCCGCCATTCGCAACGATTCATCGAACAAACCGAGGGTGCGAAAACACTCTGCCCGAATCAAGGTTTTGGAACAGGAGCCAAGAAGGTTTTTCAACAATAATTCGCGGATGAGTTGCTGTTGCGTTTTTGAGTTTATCCGTGGGATCTCGATTTCAACATCCACATTGCCTCGAAATAGCACCGAACCGCACGTAACCATGCCAACGGTTTGACTTTTTTGAATCTCACGCACCTGTAATTCCAGTTTTTGTTCCAGCCAGAGATCGTCATGATCAATCAGCGCGATGTACTCGCCCTGTGCGATTTTGATTCCGGCGTTGCGAGAACTCGACTGGCCGCCGTTGTTCTTGTAAACATATCGGATTTTGTCGGCGTACTTTTCCAGCACTTGTCGCGTCGTGTCCGTTGAACCGTCATCCACGACAATGAATTCAAAATCCTTGTACGTCTGGTTCAGGACGCTGTGCAAGGTCGGCTCAATAAATGCCGCGGCATTATAGGCGGGGAGGATGACGCTTACGCTAGGCATGTGAAAATGCCCCAGCTACGGTGTAGAAGCCAAATGCAAGATTTCTCTGAACACTCGTTCGGAGGAATGCGCATCGCTGTACGCATTGAACTTGTCTCGCACCGTTTTTCGCTGGGCGGCATGACGTTGCGGGGCGGCCAGTTCTTCCGCCAGGGCGATCACCATTTGTTCCCAGGTGGAGACTTTGAGGCCGGGGGTCACGGAGTCATAATCGTAATACAACTCATGGTCGCGGGTCTTGTAATTCTCCAGGTCCCCTGCGAGGAAAACAATGGGACGATCGAGGAGCAGATAGTCGAAGTAAATACTGGAATAGTCCGTCACAAGCGCGTCAAAGGAACTGAGAACCCCGTACAAATCGTTCGTTTCCAAGAGACGGATGTTTTTTGCCTCCTTGAGCTGGGCGAGAAATTCGGGACGGGGCAGACTGACAGGGTGCGGTTTGAAATATAAGACAAGTTTGTGCCTTGCCAACAATTCGTCGAGGCGTTTCACGTCAAATTCAAAAAACGAAGCCCGCTCGAAAACGGTGCCGCGCCAGGTGGGCAGATAAATGACACGTTTATGATCGGGAATCGGCGGGAGACACGGAGGAGAGAAGATCGCGTCATTTCGCGGGTAACCGGTTACTTTGCAGATGGAACGCGGTAGTTGAAACAGGCCGGCCAAAACCCGTGCGACCTCGTCGGAAGCCGCGATTAAAAGATCAGCCTGCCTTCGAGGGAAAAGCTTCCAAAACAAACGCCGTTGTTGCAATTTAAGGCGATGACAAAGTCCGCAGCGAAGAGATTTCGGCTTGGGAAACACACGGGTGGCGTCGAACTTGTCGTCGGCTCCCAGCTTTTTTAGCGGAGTGCCATGCCAAAGTTGCACGAGTCGGGTGGCCTTGGAAATCGCAAAAGGATTCAGGTCCAATGAGTAGTCGTAGCTGACGATCGCAATGGCGGCGCGAAGCGACAGCCAGCAACCGCGCGCACCGTACATGTGGTACGCTTCGAATCCCAGTGCACGGATCGCTGCCAGTGTTGTCGGATTGCGGGTCAACCAGACACAGCGAACCTCTTTGCGGTGTTGGGTGGCGACATGCAGAAAAAGCTGACGACTGTTGTCGGTGAACGATTCGCCGTGTCCGCTCCCGAAGACCCAGAGGCGCGGATTTTTAGGCACCAAATGACCCGCCCAATACATCAGCAGAAACAAATCCGCTTTGACAGACTCGAAAAGCCGTTGCCAGAAGTGGTGGCGTGGTGGCACGGAAGACATGCGGAGAGACGATGCCGAAGTGGGCGCGACAACGTTAATTGTGGTGGACCGGCAGTTGTTTGGCCGCTTCGAGGTCGGAAGGAAAATCAACTTCCAGACATGGGAGATGGGTGACATCCACAGGTTTTAGTTCAAGCCCTCGCAGTAGAGCAAGTTCAAGACCTTTCTCGAAATAGTCCTGATCAGCGCATTCGCGAAGAGTTTGCGTGAACAGGCCGATGTCCTTTGCCCGGATCAAATTGATCCCAACGGCTTCACCCCGCGCGTGGATGACTTGTTTCGAGACGGCATTGATAAAACCGCGCTCATTCGTGGTGAATTTGATTTCTTCTTCTCCCACCTTGCTGGTAACGACCGCCATGCAGGAGTGTTGGCATTTCAGTAATTCGGGGAGAATACGCTTGTCGAAAACGACATCGCCGTTGAGCCATAAGACATCTTCGTTTTCGAAATGTTCAAGGGCCGCTAGCAGGCTTTTGGAAGTGTTGGTCTGATCATAACGCGGATTGTACACAAACATCAATTCCGGGTGGCGTTCCATCACCAGGTCCTTCTTGAATCCAACCACGCCAATGATCTGGCCGGAAAACTCGGCGAGATTCATCAGTTGATGATCTAAAATGCAGAGGTTTTCTCGCAGAGGTGTCAGGCATTTGGGGAAAGGATTCCCCAATCGCGAACCGATTCCTGCCATCAAAATTACCACTTTCATCGTTTTGCCTCCTGTTGTTGTGCTGATCGCCGTTTTTCGGTGCGTGCCTGTCGGCGATATTCGCCGATCATTCCACAGATCCGAGCAGTCCTGATTTCCAATGGCAGCCACTGTTCGAAAGAGCAAAAACAACGCGCGACAACCAACAAGGGCAGGGTGATCAAGGCTTGTTTCCAGAGATAGCGTGGAACACCCCAATATGCGATGCCCGGTACGGTGCCGACGGGCGCAAGACGAGCCTCCTTGATCCCTTGCCCTTTGAACCAATTCCAAAGATAACTTTCTGATGCCCGATAGGAAGGATTCCGATGATAAACGACCAAAGACGGAGTGTACAATGCCGTATGGCCAGCGATCATGAGCCGCTGCATCAGTTCGGTGTCTTCACCTCGCACCTCACTGCCCGGTTGAGGGCCAATTGCCGTATGAAATGCAACACCATCCGTAAAAACCTTCCTGCGGAAAATAACATTGGCGCCGAAAAACGCCTCATCCTTGGATAAAAAACGTTCGGTTGCCCCCTTCTCCTGATGCACGGCCACCGCGCTCAGCCATGTGGCGGAGTACTTTACCATCCACGGTGGCGGGGGTGTTTCCCACCGGGGGATCACACGACCACCAATGAAACTGGCATCAGGATGTTTGGACGCAGTTGCCACCCCTACGGTCAACCATTCTGCGGGTAAATCCACGTCATCGTCGGTAAAAAACAACAAATCCCCTTGGGCTTCTTGAATGGCACGATTCAGTGCAAAACTTTTTCCAGCCTGCGGTTCAAAAATATAGCGTAATGGTAAGTTTGCGGCAAACTCCTGGCAGACCGATTTCGTTTGGTCCGAAGAATTGTTGTCCACGACCAGCAATTCCCACGTCACACCTGCCGGGATGACGAGATCACAGCACGTCTGAAGGGTTCGCCGCAGGCTTTCGGCGCGGTTATAGGTGCAGATGATGACGGAAATGTCCACAGGGTGAGGACCGTGGGGTCAGGTTTTCAGTGATGTGGAGGAGCAAAGAACTTTTTGCATTCGTGCCTGACGCCGAAACTCCGTGATCATTCCCCACGTGCGGGCCATGGTAATTTCGTGTCGGAGCCAGACCGCCGATGGGCGTGTGTAGCGGGTCAACGCGTACCTGCAGGCAGACTCAATGAGTCGTCGCCAAAGGTAACGGGGAGCACGCAACCATCGGCGTGCCATTTCGTCAGAACCGTTGATGCGCACCTCACTGATACCGGCGCCTTTAAACCAGTCGCGAACATATCTCTCTGTCATCCGATTACCGCAATTGCGATGGTGAACGAGCGCGTCGGAAACATAATAGGCTTTATGACCGTTTTGAAGCAGTTGACGGATAAGCGCGGTTTCTTCTTGTCGGGTGGGAATATTTCCGCTCAGGCCGAGATCTTCGCGGAACGGTTGTGGTTGGTTCAATGCTTTTTTGCGAAAGGCCATGTTGGCCCCAAAAAAAACAATGTCAGTCCTTTCCAGATAACGGGAGTCCTCACCTTGGTCATAGTGCACGGACACTCCTGCCAGGAGGGCAGCGGTGGATGGTTCCACGAACCATCGAGGCGGGGGAGTATCCCATTGAGGAATGATTCGGCCGCCGAATAGACTGGCTTGTGGTTGTTTCACCGCGGCTTGCCACAATGTCGAGAGAAAATGCGCGTCCACGTCAACGTCGTCGTCGGTAAAAACAAGAAATTCTCCCCTTGATTCGCGGATGCCACGGTTTCTCGCTGCGCTTTGGCCCTGTTTGGCCTCGAAAAGGTAGCGCAGGGGCAGCGTGCCAGCAAAAGACTCGCAAACTTGTTTGGTGTGGTCGGTGGAGTTGTTGTCCACAACCAGCAATTCCCACGTGACGCCATCCGGCATAACGAGATCACAACATGTCTGGAGCGTTCGCCGTAAGCTTTCGGCACGGTTGTAGGTGCAGATGATGAGGCTCACAGAAGGGGATGCCGTGGATGCTGCAGGCGCCATGATGGTGAATTGGTTGGAGGTTACTTCTTTTGGGCGGTTTCGTTTTCTCGGACAAACCAGTGATGACGCCCTGAGTTTTCGGGGCCTGCTGTCAAAAGGATTTTTTCCATCTGCGCGTAAATGTCCCCGGCGTTCCAGTCGAATGACACATCGGAAGGGCGAAGAGGAGGAAATGTTTCTTTGACTTGATCGCGGATTTCTTCCTCGGAGAGGGCACGGCGGTACAGTCGCACCGATTGAATAAAGCCGGGAAAGGACGGATTATAATTGTCGGCTCTTTTTCCGATACGGAACGTCCCTGTGCCGGTCGAGCGTTGGCGGTGGACGGGGGTGCTGGCGTGCAGCTTGCCGTCACAATACACTTTCAACTCTGCGCCATTGTAGGTCATTGTCAGTAAATGCCAGACGTTTGTGGTCAGTGGCCCGGAATGACTCCAAGCGGCGTAACAATTTTCCCGTCCACCGCCGATGTTGAGATACGCCCCCGCATTGTTTCGGGAGATCAACAGCGCGTAATGTCCACCGGTCAACTCATTGACATTTTTGGAAGCGATCCATGCGCTGGGGTCCTGGCCGGAAGGAATATTTGTGAGGTTGACCTGTGCTGTTAGGGTAAACTGCGGCGGTTCGAGCGACGCTTGGTGGGGAAAATCGAGAAAATAGTTAGTGGCAAACGAGAGGGCGATCTGGGCTGCATGTTTCTCAAAACGATCCACCCCGTACCAGAAATTGTTTTGAATGACAAAGGATTCCGGTTTGGAACGAACAAATTGCAGGGGCTTGCCGGCGACGTTGTAAACAATGTTGCTCTCGACACGATAACCGGTGGAGTAATCATCGAAGTAAATCCCGTTCAGTTCATTGTAATAGGAGATGGGGGATTTATTGAGATTGTGGATCACGTTGTTGCGCACAACTCCGTTACTCTGGATACCGACCACATACACTCCAGCGCCGTCAACCAGCACCTTCTGCACGTCGTGGATGTGGTTGTGTGCGATGTCATACCCACTTCCGACTCCCCCGGGAAACGGTTTTGGCGGGCCATTAATCGAAACACCTATGTGAGGAAGATCATAAATCAGGTTATGGGCGATACGAATGTTTCGCGCGGGGCCAGCCAATATCCCAACACCAGAATGATATACCGAACCGCAATCATGAATCATGCAGTTTTGAATCTGGATTGATTCCGGCCAGTTCGCGGGGATTTGGGAGTCGGTGGTATTACGGCTTTTTACGAGAACGCCATTGGCGCCGATATCGTAAAACTGGCAGCGTTGAATGGTATTGCTTCGACACTGATTTGCGATGTTGAGGCCATTTCCGCCGATGTGAGCGATTGTTCCGTCCTCAATGCTACAGGAATGAGCAAACTCCCAACGAATGGCAGTGTCCAGTTGATGGCGTGTTCCTTGGGGTGTCTCTGTGTGTCCTTGTCCGTGCCCAATATATCCATCGGGCGGTAATGCGGCGTCCGTATGGGCAAAAGTGAGTCCGGCGAAATGGAGATTCTTCACGGGGTGTTTTGCGGTGCCCACAATTGTCATAAGAGATGTGAATCGTGGAGCTATTACGCGGGCTTGTCGCATGTCCTCACCCGGTCGTGGCCAGTAGGAGAGTGTTCCGCTGGCGCGGTCCAAATACCATTCACCGGGCTGGTCGAGGAATGCCCGCGCATTTTCCAGATAACAAAACCACCCTGGCTTGGGGACGAGTCGTTGGTCACATGAAACATACGGCGGTTTTAGAACCAGGGTCGCTGTCTGTGGATTTACTGATTGGATCAGTTTGCGGTGGATTTCCCAAGGACCGACAATCACGAGTTCGACGTCAGCGAGATTTTTCCAAGGGGCGACCTGTCCAGAGGCCAGAGTCATGGCCCATGTCTGCTTGTCAGGACTCAAGCTGGTCCCTGTCAGTCGGAGATAAGGCGTCTTGTCGTTTTGATTGGGAGTTCGGGCGCGAATGGCTCGGCAGTCGTTTACAAACAGATTACGAAAATACCATTTACCCTCTTTGACTTCGGGCAATTCGACCGTCCAGATACCCCCCGTTCCTTCTGTCCAGCCGGTGATCCTGCTTCCGGCACTGACAAGGACGGTTTCGCCCTCTACCGCTTCGTAGGTAACAGAAAACTGTTCGGTGCCCGAATCCTGCGGAGTGAAGACCAGCGGACGCGACAGCTCATATACACCACCGTGTATGCGAACTTTTACATTTGCAGAGAGTCCATTGGACACCTTTTCCCGCACGGCTTGTTGTGCTCGCTCGATGGTGGCGAAAGGCATTTGTTCGGTTCCCTCGTGGCTGTCGTTGCCGGTTACTGCGACATGAAACATGATGTCGCCACGTGCATCCACGGGAAGCGGCAAAACAACAGCCAATGGAAGAGCCAGTGCGAGAAGGACGCTTTTTCCCCTGTTGGAACGGTTCATGTGGCTATAGGGTGGGGGGGGAGAGATCCGTTCAAGCCGGCGACAATAAGACCGGTCATCTTCTCGCACATTTGGCGTGGGCTGAACTCTGTTTCGATGCGGTGACGGTTGATGACTCCCATGCGAGATCGGAGTTCTGGATTTTTTACGAGCGCAAGAATGTGTTTGGCCAGTGCCGATGCATCCCCAGCGGGCGCAAGAAACTCACGACCCTCGGGACCAACAGCGTGACGAATTCCAGGAATATCGGTAGCCGCCACCGCCAAACCACTTGCCATGCACTCTAAAACACCGTTCGGACAGCCTTCCGCAAGGGAGCTGAAAACACCCAAATCAACAGCGTTCAGTAGACCGCTAATATCACGGACGGGGCCCAGAAAATGGACAACCCGGTTGAGGCCGAGGTCGCATGTCAGTTTCAGGACATCGCTGATTTGGTACGGATACCCCGCCAACAGAAGAACCGGGGGGCGGATGCTGGGAGGCGAACGATCCACCACTTCTCGCCATGTACGAATCAACGTGGCATGGTCTTTATTGCCGTGAATGTTGGCGACCATGCATGCGGCGAGATCGTCCGGTGACAACCCGAGGCGTTTTCGCCACGCGGCACGGTCGGCTTCGGGGGGGCGCAACACCACGCCGTTATTGATGAGCGTGATGTGGTGCGATTGGACTTGCAACTCGTTGACGAGGTAATCCATGCTCGAAGGCGAGTTGGCAGCAAACAACCTGATGTGGCGCGCCGCGCGACGAGCCAGGTTTGGACCAAAAGGATTGATCCCAGCATCGCGTTGATTCCACAGACAAAACTTGGCACCCGTCAGGCGCCATGTTAGCCCGCAAGCGATGTTTGTTTGAATGACATACGGCAACAGGATATCCGGTTTTGCACGGCGCAACACCCACGTCAGTCGAGCTAGGCCATTGACGATTTTGAAACGGCTACCTTTCCATGGGTGCGGCACGATCCGCCACGGAATACCATATTCCTCACAAAGGGCAGCAGCCGATTCGGGATGGACAAAGCCCCAGACTTCGACCTCTGCGCCTTCGTTTTCCTTGAGATGCTTGGCCAGCAACAGTCCCTGACGCTCTGCGCCGCCGAGGATTAACACCTCAAAGAGGAAAACAATCCGTTTGCCGTGCAGCGCGAGCGGTTCATTCTTGGCCGTTTTTGGGGTGGAAATGGGGGGGGAAGTTGCCAAGCGCGGATTGCTTCCTTTCTCAATTCTGGCAGTCAGCAAAGAGGCGGCCATCCGCTAGTTGCCGCTTTGATTCTCCAAAATCATTTCAGCGTGCATAATGGCGGGCGAGACGTTCGAGGAAATCCTGGATTTGCGCTTCTTCAGGCCACATACACCCTTCTTTCCAAACCAGGTTGCCAGTTTGTGGAAGGCCATCGAGTTCCCAGTGGCCGGGACAGTCATGTATTGCCCATGACACGTAGGTGTAGCTGATTTCTCCGACCACGGGTTCCTTGGCGTCGTAGAGGCCATCAATGGCACAACTTTGGGTTTTTAATTTCGATGCGACAGTGAAGGCGAGGCGGATAAAGGCGGGATCAACAGCCTGCGGGTTGTAGTCAATCTTGCCGCTGCCACTGGCACGGAAGTCGTTGTCTCGATTGAATCGGCGAAAAGCAAAAGTGCGGTTGCCACTGTGTCACAAAAAGTTTTCCATGCCATAAAAAATCCATTTTCCATTGTGGCTCTCACAGGGCTGAATCAGATGTCCATATCCGCCAATGACATCGTCGGCATCCAGTCCCACCGTGCAATGACCTCAGAGCCAAAGTCTCGCCATTGGTGGTAAGGCAAACCCGTAAAATCAAAGCAACGCACACGCCAGCACAAAGTCATTTTCAGCGACGGTCTCGTTTGTGGCGTCGCAGGAGGTTTTCGAGTTGGGCAGCAAAAGCAGCGCCAGCATGGACATTGGTCAGAGTATCCAGAACAATGCGGCGACCGTTGGCGGTGATTCGCTGGCGCTCCTCAGGATGGGCTAGGTAATAACTGACTTTTTCAGAAAGTTCATCATGCGTCCGGTAAATGGCGATCGACTCGCCATCGACCAAACCCAATCGTTCAAGGTCTTTGCGCCAGTCGGTGAGAACGAATCCTCCGCACGCCAACACTTCGGGGACGCGGTTGCTGACCGCGTTCACTTGTTTCTCATCATCCTCGATGTTGAGGATGATTTTTGCCGCGTTGTAAATTTTGGTTTTCTTCAAGCCATATACCGGCTCGGCTGAGAAAAACGAAGCCAACGGAGTTCGGGCCCAATCCTTGCCGCCCCAGATGCGCAGTTGATACTGGGCGAGCCGTTGCAGGGAGTGAACCCGGTTTGGCCCGCAACCGCCGATAAACGCTACGTCGCAGCCGTATACCTGCCGGTCTTGTTCGTTGAGAGTCAGCGGCCGATGTTCCTCGGGAGTGGCATAACACAAGATGAGCAGCACATCTTGTTTGCGCTGATATCGCGTGCCCTGAAGCAACGGCAGTAGATAAGTATCGTGAATGACCACGAAATCGGCCAATCGAACACAATCCAACAACAGTCCTTCCAACAGATTGTTGTAGCCAATGTAATAGCCGAGCAGACAGTTGTGGCGGCGTCGTAACCGGTCCATGCCTTTCGGAGTGACAAACGGATGGCTGAAAAGCAAGACATCCGGCTGAAAGCTGCGGCACCGCGCATCGAGACGTTCTTCCATGATGGTTCGATTTAGATCCGGATCGTGCAGTGCCAGCATGTCGCGCAAACTGGCAGCGGCGCGATTGGAAAATTCCAAATCGGGTGGGAAAAGATACACTTGGTGACCCGCTGCTTCCACCCCTTGTATGAGAAACAGCGGGGCGTCCGTGGTCGCCGGATCCAACCAACAGGTGAAAAGAAGTCGCATCAGCGCCAAATTCCTTTGTGCATCAGCCAGCGGGCAAATCGGAGAAGGTGCAATTGGCGCAACCGCCAATGGAACACCCGCGTTCGCCCAATTCGGCGGTAATAAGCGGCCACTTCTGTTGCGCGCATCAGGTCTATCTTCCGGTATCCCACTCCATAGAGCATGACCCACGTCTGTGATGCTGTCTGAAGTTGTTTGTACATCGTTATGCCTCCGGGGGCTTCACGATAAAAATCGTCCATGTACGGTATCACCACCAAATCAGCAGAATCTGTTTTGGGAGCGACAGTTACGTTAGCAAGAGGGAAAACGGCTCGAAATTCTTCTGCTATTTGCCAGTTCACCCACGTCTGTTCATGTACAAGAATTGTGACGGTTCGCGGAGTTGGTACTCCTGCACGCTTGAGGACGAATGGGATGTAGGCGCTCATGCTGGTAGGAATTCCATGCGTAACGCAAACGCGTCAGCCGGTTCGGTGGTCGTCTTCACCCATTGTGTGTATTGTCGACTTTGCTTGCGCAGTGCCAGTCGTTGTGTGATACGGAAACCGCAACGCTCATACAGGCGACGGGCACGCGCGTTGTTTTCGAAAACTTCCAGAAAAATCCGCCGCACAGCCAACTCTTCCGTCGCCCAGTGTATCGCAGTTTGCATTGCGAAATACATTCCACCCGGTGCGATGTCCGGCACTCCACGGACGATCCGTCCAATTTCACAGGATAAGTCTGCGGTATCGAAATTGTACAGCGCGAGTTGTCCAAATGGGATGGCATTGCTCGTTTCAGCAATAAAGATAATGTCAAGATCATTTGCAGCGTAGTCTTTCGAGAGCCAAGCACAGGTTTGCTCTAGTGGGAACGTTCCCCACGTGAAAAAGGCGTGCTGATTCGCGTTCCGCCATTGATTGATCAATGCCGCATCTAGGCGCGAGTCGGGTAAAACTGCACGCAGACTCCCGAACGGCGCCGGAATCCGAGTGGCGTTGGATTTCGCCATGCGGATGATTTGGGAAATGCGCTGAATTTCCATGCTCACGATGTCAGCGCTCGTAAAACTTTTTCACCGTAGCGATGACGTATTCGACGTTTGCCTTGCTCAGTCCGGGATAAATCGGGAGCGTTAGCATTTGCGGGAACAACCGTTCGGCGACGGGAAGCACGGGACGATTCCCGTAGCAGCGGTAGAGATGGATCGGTTTGTAGTGCACGCCGGTGTTGATGCCGTGTTCTTTCAGGAACACGCTCAGTTCGTCGCGGCGTTCCGCCAAAATCTCGCAGAAGTGCCAGGAGGACTGAAACACCTCGTCATCC
This sequence comes from uncultured Verrucomicrobiota bacterium, assembly GCA_964541945.1. Lineage (GTDB taxonomy): Bacteria > Verrucomicrobiota > Verrucomicrobiia > Palsa-1439 > Palsa-1439 > CAIKAP01. Next base: position 18,597 of record CAZISE010000008.1, on the reverse strand, counting down.
GGGGGCGGCATCCGAATCTGCGGGACATCCTTGAAGCCTTCCCGGTACATTGCGACAATTTCGCGGCGGCGGGCATTGCTTTCGTCGAGCTTGGCCAGTTGGACCAGACCGATGGCGGCATGGATGTCATTGAGATGTGATTTCAGCCCGATCTCATCCACTTGGTATTCCCACCAATAAGAACGATCCATGCCAGTGCGGTCCCATGTGCCCTTGTCAATCCCCAACCAGCGCAGACGTTTGGCGCGTTGCATCAGTTTTTCGTCCCGGAGAGTTAGCGCGCCTCCTTCGCCCATGGCAAGGTTCTTGACAGCATGAAAACTGAAACAGCCCAGTACGCCCAGGCCGCCGACCGGGCGACCTTTGTAGCGGGCGCCCGCCGCATGGGCGCAGTCTTCGATGATTGGAATGTTGCCGGCGACCGACTTCAGGCGATCCATGTCCACCGGACGACCGCCGTAATGGACAGCAATGATGGCTTTGGTTCGCGGGCCGATCTTGCGGGCCACGTCATCAATGTCGAGGTCCAAGGTGCACTCGTTGATGTCGGCAAAGATGGGAGTGCCGAGGTTATAGGCAACGCAATGCGCGGTCGAGACAAACGTATTGGTGGGGACAATAACTTCATCACCGTGATTGACGCCAATCAAGCGCATCGCCATGTCGAGCGCGGCCGTGCAAGAGTTGAACCCGACACAGTAAGGAACCTGGCAGTACTCGGCGAATTTCCGTTCAAATTCGGCCGTCTTCGGGCCAAGGCCAACCCATCCGGAGCGGATCACCTCGGCGACGGCGTTGACTTCGCGTTCATCATACCATGGGGCAAAAACTTGGATCATAGGCCTATTCATTCTGTGACCTCCTTGAGTTTACGGGTAGCCACGCGGCGCGCACCCCCGTCAGCGTTGATAATTGAGTAGGTTTTTGGTTCGACTGATTCCGCGATAGAACCAGCGTGCGCCCTTGTACCGCCACTTCAGCCAAGTGCTGTTCTGGGGCGGTTGACGAATGACCAGCACGGTGGCCAAGAACGTCCGATAATTCTCCATGATAACTGGCAGCGAATGGTTACGGGAAACATACTCCCAGGAGGCACGGCGGATGCGTTCCCGCAATGCGTCATCGCCAAGCATTTCCCCGATTGCCTCTGCCCATGCGCGTGGGGTGTTTTCGACGAGGAGGCCGGTGGAACGATGTTCGATCACGTCGGCGTAAGGCGGGACATTGGAAAAAATGCACGGAATGCCACCGGCGGCATATTCGACAAATTTGTTGTAATACTTGCACTCATGGAACGGACTTTTAGGCAAAGGTGCCAATGCGACCGTCCAACCGCTACGATTGCGAAATTGAACCCATTCTTCCTGACTCATCAAGTTGCGGTGCACAGTTATTGCCGCCAGATTTGGCGAGAGGTCAAGTTGGGGGCCAATCACGTGAAATTGAAAGTGTACACCTTGACGCTGCAACATGTCCAAGGCTGGTACGACAAACGTCTGGAGCTGTCGTGCGTGGCCAAGATGGCCGCCATAGCCGACAATCGGCGGCGTTTCTTGTCTGCCGGTCAGCGGTAACTCCTTGAGTAACCCAAGCGCCGGTGCGCGTAATACAACTGCTGGTGCGGTCGCTCCGCTGCTTGCTCGTAAATGTGGAATCAGGCGGGGATTGGAAACCATAAGCAAATCAGCGGCGTCAAGGATTCTGACCACGTTCTTTTGGCTGCAAGGTTTGGCCAGCGGGGACTCCGGGGCGAACCGAGGAATTTCAAAAATGTTGTCATCCCAATAGACAGCGAGAAATCGGCGCAAGTGTTTAGCCATAAGGGCCAGATGAACGGCGGAGGGGGTATGTCCGCGGATGACAATCACTGAATCGCACCAATACACCCCCTCATCAGGGTCGTGGAGGTTGGCTTCTCGTAGTTCACAATGTCCCGCCGCTTGCAGGGCAGCAAACGGCACTTTGGCTGCTAACGTATAACTCGGCCCCTCTTGGCCTTTGACCAGCAGCACTCGCGGCAGGCGAACACTCCGGGTGCTTGACAGACCAGCATGGTCCGTGGGTGACATATGTTACAGAGCGGCCTTATTGTTGATCATTCACACATGGTTGTTGGCGGCTCCGAACTCACGCCAGCAACCCGCCGAACGCCATGCAAATCGCGGCTGATCGAAGATACTGTTAGGTACTCCCCATTTGTCCTAGCACCGAGAGCAATTTTCAGACTAGAGCTTGTCCCAATGGCGTAAAATATGCTCCGGATGCCGTTGTTGACGGCGTTGCCGAGCATCCAAAATCCCCAGTTTGGGTCTTGCTGCGAGACGCCGCTCGCACCCTGATGCGTGCAGTCGAACTGATCCGTCAACACGGGCTCAAAGTCTGTTTGACCATTCTCAATTGCCCGAGACAACTGCTCTAACGCCTCCGGGCACTTGCCAAAGCCACGCCTTTTCAAAAATCGGGGTCTTTGGGACCGGCTTTATACTAGTTGCAGAGCGCATGATCCTTAGCGCTGTGAACTAGTCAACGGCTGATACTCCGAGTTCAACCACTCGCTTTCCAAGTGCACTAAACCCTGATAAGAACCAACTGTTCTGCCACAATCGTAGATATCGGTTGGTAACATGCGAAAGCTCAGTGCATCTGAAATCCGGTCATAGTAGTGGGTTGTCGAATCCTTCAGGGCGGCGAGCGATAGTGAGTAGGTTCCCTCCAGCAGTTTGATTTTGGGGTAATGCAAGATGAGCGTCAGCTCGCCTGTTTCAGCGTGAATTGGTTCATAGCGCATGCTGGTGTCTGTTGTCATTATGAAGCGTTGGCTCATTTGGTCCGTGATTCCCACCGCGAGCCAGAAACGCGCCGGTTGACGGACTTGGAGACGCAGGATCACGTACAAATCTTCATTCACAAAGAAGTCGTTCACACTGGGGCCATCCGGTAACTTGGTCAGGCGGCAATCGATGAATCGCACCTCCCCGGTGCCAGTGCGGTCGGTGCGATGCACAAGGGGTATGCTGGCATCAATCTTGGTACTGGTGAGATACCGGCTGACGACCTGATTGGTTTCGCCATCGTCCAGCAAAAAACCCTGTTGTAGGAACACGGCCCGGTTACAGAGGGTGGTAATGGCACCCATGTTGTGGCTGATGAACAGAATGGTGCGGCCGCCCTTAGCGACTTCGCCCATCTTGCCGAGGCATTTCTTCTGAAACTCTGCATCCCCGACGGCCAGGACTTCGTCCACGACCAGGATCTCCGGCTCCAGATGGGCCGCCACGGCAAAGGCCAGTCGCACGTACATGCCGCTACTGTAAAACTTGACCGGGGTGTCTATGAATTTTTCCACTTCGGCAAAGGCAATGATTTCGTCCAGTTTGCGGGTGATTTCCGCTCGTTTCATCCCCAGGATGGAACCGTTGAGGTAAATGTTTTCGCGGCCGGTCAGTTCCCGATGGAATCCGGTGCCGACTTCCAAAAGGCTCGCCACGCGGCCGTGGTAGGTGATTCGACCGCGGCTTGGTGGGGTGATGCGGGAGAGGATTTTGAGAAGTGTGCTCTTGCCAGCGCCGTTGCGCCCGATAATGCCAACAACTTCACCTTGTTTGATTTCGAGGTTGATGTCCTTGAGCGCCCAGAAGTATTCGGGGGACTCATTCAGATGGCGCTCGTGTACTTCGTGCAGCGTTTCGTGTCTCGCCGGAGCTTCGGACGCGACGGAACGCGTCCCTCCAGGCTGTTGCGGACGACGGAACAGACCTTTTAACCAGTCGGTGATGTCCTGTCGGAGACTGTAGCTGAGCGGAGCCACGCCGCCGTAGCGGTAACGTTTGCCGAGGTTTTCGATGCGGATGGCGATGTCGGCACTCATGCGGAGGGGAATTGAAAATGGTTGTCGGCGTCTTGGAGAAACGGCAGCGTGGCGTCTTTGGGGGAGAGGATTGGGTGGGGAATGGGCCAGTGGATGTTCAGGACTGGATCGTTCCAACGGATGCCGCGGTCACACTCAGGTGCGTATTCGCTGGTGACTTTGTAGAGGACGGAAACTTTCTCACTGAGGACGCAAAAACCGTGGGCGAATCCGATGGGAACATAGAGCATCTCGAATCGGTCGGCAGAAAGGTTCGTGCCGACCCAGCGTCCATAGGTGGGCGAACCGTGGCGAAGGTCCACCGCAACGTCGAAGATTTCTCCGTGAATGGGGATGACGAGTTTGGCCTGGGCGTGGGGATGTTTCTGGTAATGCAGGCCGCGGAGGACGCCACGGGTCGAGTGGGAAAGGTTGTCTTGAACAAAGCGGATGGACAGTCCGTTGGCTTGAAAGGCGGATTGTTTGTAGGTTTCGAGAAAACATCCGCGCGGATCCGCGTAGCCCTCTGTTCGTACGAGGACGACTTCGGGAATGTGTTGCGGTTGGAAGGTAAAGGCCATCGGTCAGGTTTCGGCGGCGATGCTGCGAAGATAATTGCCGTAAGCGTTGGGATGAGCATCAGCCAGAGCCGCGAGTTGGGCGGTGTCAATGTAGCCCATCCGGTAGGCGATTTCTTCGGGACAGGCGATCATGAGACCCTGGCGATCTTGGACGGCTTGGACGAAGTTGGCCGCCTGTAAGAGTGATTCGTCGGTGCCCGCATCGAGCCAGGCCATGCCGCGACTCATCAGTTCGACGCGGAGCCGGCCACGTTTGAGGTATTCACGATTGAGGTCGGTGATTTCGAGTTCGCCGCGGGAAGATGGTTTGAGGCTGGCGGCCAGGATAGGGGCTTGGGAATCGTAGAAGTAGAGGCCGGGGACGGCGTAGTGGGACTTGGGATGTTTGGGTTTTTCTTCGATGCTGATGACGTTTTTGTTTTGGTCGAAGGTGACGACGCCGTAGCGTTCGGGGTCGCGCACGGGATAGGCAAAAATCAGGGCGCCTTCTTGCAAGCGGGCGGCCTGGCGCACTTTTTCCTGGAGACCACCGCCGTAGAGGATGTTGTCGCCGAGGATCAGGCAGACGGAGTCGTTGCCGGTGAAATGGCGTCCGATGATCAGGGCTTCGGCGAGGCCGCGGGGTTCGGGTTGTTCGGCGTAGGCAAAGGTCAGGCCCCATTGTTGGCCGTTGCCGAGGAGGCGTTGGAACATGGGGAGATCGGAGGGGGTGCTGATGAGGAGGATTTCCCGGATGCCCGCCAGCATGAGAACGGAGAGCGGGTAGTAAATCATCGGTTTGTCGTACACGGGCAACAGTTGTTTGCTGACGGCCAGGGTGAGCGGGTACAAGCGTGTACCCTTGCCGCCGGCGAGGATGATGCCTTTCATGGGTTATTCCCCCGTTGGGTGTAGTTTTTGTGAAGCCAGTCGTTGAAACCGCTTTGCTGGCGAATGGCGGCAAGCCAGTCGGGATGGTCCAGATACCATAGGACGGTGGCGCGCAGGCCGCTGGACAGCGAGTGGCGGGGTGACCAGCCGAGTTCGCGTTTGATTTTGGTGATGTCCATGGCGTAGCGACGATCGTGACCGGGGCGGTCGGGAACGTGTGTGATGAGCGAGGCGTGCGGGGTTGGGGCGGGACGAAGTTCGTCGAGCAGGGCGCAAATGGTTTTGACGATTTCGATGTTGGGTGGCTGGTTGTCGCCGCCAATGTTGTAGGTTTCGCCGTGTCGGCCGTGTTGGAGGACTTGCCAGATGGCTTCGCAATGATCTTCGACGTAGAGCCAGTCGCGGACCTGCATGCCGTCGCCATATACCGGTAGCGGTTTGCCTTCGAGGGCGTTGAGGATCATCAGGGGGATGAGTTTTTCAGGGAACTGGTAGGGACCGTAGTTGTTGGAGCAGTTGGTAATGGTGACGGGCAGACCGTAGGTGCGGGCGTAGGCGCGGACGAGGTGGTCGCTGGCGGCTTTGGAGGCGGAGTAGGGGGAGGAGGGATCGTAGGGGGTGGTTTCGGTAAAGGACGGATCGTGCGGGCGAAGCGAACCGAACACTTCATCGGTGGAGACGTGGTGGAAACGCGTGTTTCGGTGGCGAGCGGCTTCCAACAGGGTGAAGGTGCCGGTAATGTTGGTTTGGATGAATTGGCCGGGGTTGTGGATGGATCGGTCCACGTGGGATTCGGCGGCAAAGTGGATGACGGCGTCAATCTGATGTTCGCGGAGAATCCGCTCCACCAGTGGGCGATCACAGATGTCGCCGCGGACAAAGAGATGACGGTCGGGATGGGGTAGGTCTTTGAGGTTTTCGAGGCTGCCGGCATAGGTCAGGGCATCGAGGTTGACGATGCGGATGGTGGGATCAACGCGAAGAGCGAATCGGACAAAATTCGAGCCGATAAAGCCGGCGCCACCGGTGACGAGGATGTTTTTCATTGGTTGGAATGACGGCGGAGAATCTCTTTGCCGCGCGGAGAATCAGAGGGAATGACTTCATGGGCGCCGCACAAGGGGCAAACCTTGGTGCGGATACTGAGGCGAATGACACTGTAGGCCATGCTGAGGATGAGGAAGACTTTCCCGGACATGGAAGTCAGTTTGAAACCCCAACGGATTGGACGAAGTGCTGTGAATTGAAGGAGAATGAAGCCGATGAGGTAAAGGACCCCGAGTCCCAAAACAATCCCCCAGAGATAGCGTTCCACATCGGCGCGTCCGACCATCTGGCGGGCGGGGATAGCAACATGGGCGCAAACGGCACATACACGGAGGGACGTTGTTTCCCGTTCTGGGAACAGGCGGTCGGCGAGATATTCGCTGGGCGATTTGAGACCTCGCGCGAAATCGAAAATGCGACGGAGAGCTTTCACAGGATGTCAGCCAGTTTGATTTCGCGTCCGCGGAAGAACCAGAACCCAAAAACAAAATATACGGAAGCGATGATGGTACTGAGGAGCAGCGGAAGCGTTTGGATCGGGGCGCCGGTTAGCGTGGCGCGATAGGTTTCGATGACGCCGGCCATGGGGTTGAGGAAGGCCCAGTTTTGCGCCCAGTACGGAAGGCGGGAGAGAGGATAGATGACCGGGGTGGCCAGCATCATGATCTGGACGAGAAAAGCGATGACATGTTTGACATCGCGGTATTGGGCGTTGAGCGCCGCCAGAACCAGGCCGATTCCGAGGCTGGTTGCCCATTGGATGAGCAGCAGCCAGGGGGTGAGCGCTACCAGTTGCCAGTGCCAGTATCCCATGGCGACCGCTGTCAGATTCAGGACGCTCCAACCGATCAGGAAATCCACGAGGGAAGCGCATACCACCGCCGCCGGTACCACCACGCGGGGAAAATACACTTTACTGATCAGGTGGGCGTTGTTTTCGACGCTGAGCGCGGAGCCGGTGAGTTCGCGGGCGAACGCGCTCCAGGGCACGGTGGCAGCCAGGTAAAAAAGGATGTAAGGCAGACCGTCGGTCGGCATTCGGGCGATTTTGCCAAAAATCAGAGTGTAGGCGCCCGTGGCGACCAGCGGTTGGAGGATGACCCAAAGCACCCCGAGAACGGTTTGTTTGTAGCGGATTTTGAGGTCGCGTTCGAGGAACGTGTAGAAAAGCTCCCGGTAATCCCAGAGGTCTTTCAGGAACTGGCGAAGACGTTCGCGGGTGTCAGCCGAGATCACTGTGGTGGAAGACGCCGTCATGAGGCGACAATCTCCAGTTGTTCCCGCGACAGTTCGACCCGCGCTCCCTTGGCCAGTGTTTCCAGGAGAATGACAACGCGATCCCGATCGCTCATTTCCTTCTCGAAAATGCCCTGCAACCCGCGCAATGGGCCTTCCTGGATTTCCACAACGTCGCCAGGCTTCAATGGGCGAGGTTGAATGGTGACAATGTCTTCCTGGGCGTGGGCACGGATTGCATGGATGATGGCGTCTTCAACAATTGCGGGTTTGCCACCGAAACTGACAATGTTAATGACGCCCGTGCTGTACTTTACGAGGCGAGCGGATTGGAGGAGGTCGAAGCGCCCGAAAATGTAGCCAGGGAACAGGGGGGTGATTACCCACTTGCGGACACGGCGGATGGTGCGTTTGCGGCGCAGCTTGGGGAGGAAGGTTTCGATTCCTTCGCGTTTCAAGCTGGTCTCGGCCAGGGATTCCTGGCGCGGTTTTGTGTGAATGGCGTACCAGTTCACGGAATTAAAGCAAGCTGCCGCCATTACGGTGCCGGCAGGGATTTTGCACGGTCACCGTTTTGGCTTCGCTCGACTTGAAGCGAACATTCATTTCCTCTTTCTCCCTGCCAGCGTTCCAACTGGCCCGTCCCAAAGGGGCACGGCTACAAAAGGTGATCTACGATGGGATTGGTCAGCAGTGCGTTGATTCGACTGTGAAATTGTTTTGCTTGGCGCACCCGTTCCGCGATGATTTTTAATTCCTCGTGCCCGTCGCCATCGGATTCGGACAGGGCGTCTTGGATGGATGCCTCGGCCAGTTGCAGTTGGTTGCCGGCCGTTGCCAGTTTTTTGCGAACCATTTCGAGCAACCCGTTGCGGAGCAAACTGTTGAAGTTGGTTTCCGCCTCGTAAAAATCGCGGCGATCACCCTTGACCCAGATCCGTTTCACCGCAGACCATGCTTCGAGCTGGCGGATGGAAATGCTGACACTGGCCTTGCTGACGCCCAGTTCCGAAGCGATGTCATCAAGACACATCGGGGTGGGGTGAAGATAGAGGAGCGCATAGATTTGTCCGATAATGCGTCCGAACCCGAAGGATTGGGTGGTATGCCCGCCCGCCTCGATAAACTTTTTACGGGTAGCCTGAAGTCGGGTTGATTGGATGGGCGGCATGACGTTTAGTAAAAACTAAACGAAGTAAACAATGGCCGGCCCGATTTGTCAAGAACCTCTTTCAGTGCGGATGACGATGTTGCAGCCAATGAGGACGTTCCAGCCCGTGACTCAGCATTAATCCCATGTCGTTGAGCACCTCGCCAGACGGTCCGTCGGCCACCAGCCGTCCCTGATCCAACACCAACACCCGTGAGCAAAACTCCGCCACCAAATCCAGATCGTGCGTTGTAATCAGCTTCGTCGCCTGCACCTTGTGCAACAAGGCTTTGAACTCCCGACGCCCTCGTGGGTCCAACCCGCTGGTCGGCTCGTCCAACGCCAAAATCCGTGGACGACAAGCCAAAACCCCCGCCAGACAGACCCGCCGTTTTTCGCCGTGACTAAGGTGATGGGGCGAACGTTTCTCGAAACCAGTCAGACCCACCCAGGCCAGTGCCTCCGCCACGTTGGTTTCGGGTAAACCAAGCTGTTGCGGCCCGAACGCCACGTCCTCGAACACTGTCGGACAAAACAGTTGATCGTCCGGATCTTGAAACAGCAAACCCACGTCCCGCCGCATGGTCGCCAGGTCCGTCTGCCCAAAAACCCGCACAGCGCCGGTGGGGTTCTCCGGTAAAACCCCGTTCAGATGAAGCAACAACGTGGACTTGCCGGCGCCGTTCGGCCCAATCAATCCCACCGATTCTCCCTCGTCAATGCAGAAGCTGATTTCCCGCAACGCCTCCCGCCCGTCCGGATAACAATAGCTCAGATTACACACCTCAATGGCCGTCGTCATTTCCAACCTCGCGCCAGCATTGCCGCGTAAATCCGCTCCGCCCGCTCCGTCGAATGCACAAACAACTGTCCGGCCACCGTGCCCAGCATCTTCCAACCGTGCCAGCGACGACGATCAAAGGTTCGCGCCATCCGCGCCCGTTGCATCCGTTCCGCTTCATCCACCAGCACGAAAAGATACCGATACAATAACGCCAGCGTCGTCACCAACAACGCCGGCACTCGCACCCGACGCAACACGCGCAGCAACTCCGCAAACGGCGTCGTGTTCGCCAGCAACACCATCGTTCCCAGTGACAACGTGCTCTTTACTGCCATCCCGACAAAAATTTTCCAGCCGCCCGGCTGTAACAGTGTCAACGCGCCGATGCCCAACACAAACGGTTCCATCCACAACAGACGCATCCCCACATATCCCATCGGAATCCGCGCCACCACCGCCACCGCCGCCAGACCAGATGTCAGCCCCGCAAAATAACCGACCGCATTCATCGGCACGGCGACCGTCAACGCAATGACGGCCAGCGCACACATCAGCTTCGCCTCCGCCGACAACCGATGGATGGGGCTTTCCTGTCGGCTGTAACGATCCAGAAAATCGTGCCGCATCAGTCTGCCTTCTTCGGCGTCAACGCCCGCGCCAGCGCCCATGCCAACGCAAACGCCGCCAGGGTTCCGATCACGCCAACCAACGGCGTCACCCACGGCCCTTCTCTGCCGACAATCCCATAGTCCGGCATCGGCGCCGGCACCAGCGGCTTGTCCGCCGCAAAATGTTCGAAACCGAGTCTCTCCGCCACCTTCTCCAAACCGTCAGGCCACGACGACGCAAATGGTGACACAAACAGCGCCAGCCCCAACGCTGCAATCAACCCCAGTGTCACCACCTGTGCCGTTTTCGGAGATTCCGACGTTGTTTCCAGCAACTCCGGACGCGCCCTGGCCACCGCCACCAGCACCAACGCCGTGATAACGCCTTCTCCGATGCCGATCAACATGTGAATGCCTCCCATTGCCGGCAACACCACGCGCCAGGCCACGCGCCCCGACATGGCCAGTTCGCCCGCGCAACACACCGCCGCCATCACCGTCGAACACCAACCGGCAAACGCCGCGCCCAACAGCACGCCGCGCAACCCGCTCGCCAAACGCCGCGTCAGCGCATACACGGCATAGCCGCCGACCGTGCCGATGATGGCCATGTTGAAAACGTTGGCGCCCAGCGCGCTGACCCCGCCGTCTTGAAACAGAAAACATTGCAACACTAGCACTGCGGTCATCACAATCACCGCGGCGCCCGGCCCGACCAATGCCGCCGTCAATACCCCACCCACCAGATGCCCCGACGTCCCGGCAGCCACCGGAAAGTTCAACATCTGCGCCGCAAACACGAAAGCGGCCGTCATGCCAAGCAACGGCACCTTACGCGCCGGCAACGACCGTTTTGCGTGCCACAACGCTGCGCCGACACCAGCCGCCGCCAGCGCGCCCGTTGTGAGCGCCGTCTTTGCGTCCAAAAATCCATCAGGGATATGCATGTATAGTCACTTCCTCGAAAATTTTCGCGCGGTCAAGCTCCAACCAATGTCGCAATGACTGGATACGTACCTCTTCAAAATAGGCCGACGTTGTTCCCCCATGGCGTTGGACCAGCCCGGCCATCTCCGTCTTGAGGCGGTCGGCGATGTCGGCTTTCAATCGCAAACGCAGGGTTTTCCTGCCGTGTGTAAAAACCGCCTCGCAGCGGGGTGTGCCGTTGGTTTCGACGCGGATGGTGCCGCGACCGAGGCTGGCGCCAGTGGCGACTTGGAGGCCGTCGTTGAAGCAACTCAGAGGCGGTTTGAGTCCGGCAAAGCTTTCGACGTTCAATTCGTCCAACGACGCCCCCGTTAACTCGCGGGCGCGGATACCCATTTTCGCGCCGAGAATCGAATAAGTGCCGAGATGACGGTGAAGCTCGGAGGTCAACACGGCGGCTTTCCATTCTTCCGCGCCGTATCGGTCGAGGATCGGGTGGACGTAGGAGCGCAGGTCGGGAAGCAATTCCGACGGGTCGGTGGGAAACTTGCGGATAACCACCGTACCGCGTTCCGTCAGGGGGCGGAGCGCTTGCAGATAGACGGCGCGATCCCAATGGGTCAAGCCAGGGCGCAACAACAACAGCGCGGTCGAGTCGTCCCACAATCGCAAATGTTCCTGTTGAATGAGTTGTTGGATGCGTTCGTCTTCGTGGGTCCGCGTGATCAGGCGCGCAGCAGGCGTTTCGAGGACGCGGATTTCATCCCACAACGCTTTGTCCAGCGGCGGAGTATGAGCGGCGTCTCGCGCCACGGCGCGGAGAGGAACGCCGAATTGTTTGACCGCGCGAACGGCTGACGGGTCGCGGTCGGCATTCCAATCGGGTGAGGCGGTTCCGTGCCAGATGACAGCGCGCAATCGGTTTCGCAATTGCCGGTCGGTTTTGAGGGTGTCGGCCAGGTTGGTCAACGGGCCGAGGCACAGATAGGTAACGGGGCCGGGCGTGTTGGTGAGGGCGGCTCGCAGGACGGCGACAGCGGCGTTGATCGGCTTGGGGCAGGACGGCAGGGTATCGGCGCGCCAGCCAAGGGTTTCGGATTGTTCACGCCATCGGGGAGCGTCACACGGCAAGGATCGTCCTGCGCCGACGGGGATGTCTTCGCGTCCGAGGAATCGGAGGAGGCGCAGGACATTGGTGGCGCCGGTGGCGGGAGAGCTAGCGCCGTCGCTGGTGACGATGGCGCGAACATCGAGGGTGGGGGCGCTCAATACGATGGCCAGCGCACGAACATCGTCCAGCGCCATGTCGGTATCCACAATGACCGGTTGGCGGGGCAGGTCATGCGCCGCAGCGGTTGCGACACCCAGCAAGAAAACAAGAAGATACAGTTTCATATTGGATCCTTTCAGCGTCGGATATGACAAACAAGCGTAGATGCGGTTCGGCGTTCGTGAAGGCCATGTGGAACCAGTGTGGAGCGGCGAAGCATTGTGGCTGGCACGCTGCGCCACGGATGCGACGGAACGCGCGCTACCACTGGGTTGCGGCACTACCGCGTTAGAAGCTGACGCGGAGGCCGCCCATGGCGTTGATGCCGGGCATCGGATAGCCGGGTTTGTATTCATAGTTTGCATCGGTCATGTTTTCGGCGGCGAGGAACAATTCGGCTTGAGGGCCGTGCCAGGGCAACGGCAGTTCATAGCCCAAACGTGCGCCGAGCAGAAAATAGCTGTCCACCTGCTGCACATTGACCGCGGTGGAAGTGCGGTCGCGGGAGAGAGCGAAATGACGATCTACAAACGAGCCGTCCGCACTGAGCGTGAACCGTTTCCAAAAACGCCAGGTGGCGCCCATCGTTGCGGCCCAGCGTGGCGCATAGGGCATGTCGGCAGGATCGGTTTTCAACCAGGTGCCCCCGGCGAATAAGGCAAGATCCGCGACAGGGCGCCAGGTAACCGTCGCCTCGATGCCGTGGGTGGTGAATGTTCCGCGATTCAGGTAGGTGGGGGGAGCCGGTGGTGGGATGGTTCGGATGATGCGATTATCTCCGTTGTCCACAAAACCGGTGAGTTCCAAACGGAGTTGTTTGCCGATGTCCTGGCGGACTCCGGTCTCGAAGTGATCGAGGGTCTCAGCGGTCAGGTCCTTGTAGGCCAGCGGCGGAATAAACGCTTTCTGTGCTTTGACAAAAATGCCCGGATAATTGATGCCGCGCGCGTATCCAAAATGCAGGCGGGTGTCGTGAACGTTTAGCACAACGCCGGCTTGTGGCCCGGCTTCGTCGGGATACTCATCATGAAAAAAGCCGCGCACACCGGCAGACGGTTTGATCCAGATGCCGTCGGCGAGATCGAATTGCTGAGCGACCATCGCATAGGGTTGGATGATGCGGAAGGTTTCGCCGGGAAAGTTCCAACCGCTGCCGGGGGACGGTGTGACGTTCCATGATTTGCCGTTGATGAAGTCCAGGTCAAACCCCAACATCCATTCCGCGCCATCCCACGGACGAAAAGTCTCGCGGGATTTGACGCCGTAGGTGTCCCAACGGGTCAGTGTGTCGGAGTTATTTGTGCCCGTGGCGCTGCTGTACTGACCGAGCCAGTCAATCGCGCCATGTTCCCAATAGACTTTGATCCAGCCGTCGGCACGCTCAAATTGGTTGGCCAACGTGAGCACGGTAAAATCGGCGATCGTGTCAAACTCACCTTGGTTGCGTCCTGTGGTGATGTCGCCGGGGTCTTTTGCCCAGTTGTCGGTGCGGTTATAGAGGACGCTGAGGTTCCAATTCTCCGTGAGATCGTAGCCGATTCGCCCCAGATAGTTCTGTAGTTCGCCGCTGGCGTTGGCGCGATGACCATCCGAGGTTCGGAAGCTTTGAATCAAATAATAATCCACAGGGCCGGTTTTCCCGCCGTGCTCGGCGGTTTCGACCCAGGTATCGAAGGAGCCGTAGGCCAGTTGCAGTTCGGTGTGAAAACCGGGTTGTGTTTGGCGTTTGGTAACGATGTCCACTGCGCCAAATGACATGTTGCCGAACAAGACCGGCTGGGCACCTTTATAGACATCGAGACGAGCGGCGTTGTCCACGCTCAAAGTGTCCATCAACGGATGTGTCCAGACATTGGCGTAGCGCGGGATTCCGTCCATGGTCATGACAATCTCAGAGCCGGGACGGGATGCGCCCATGCCGCGGATAAAAACCGCGCCACCGTCGCCGCCGCCGAAGCTGCCAACGGGATTATGACGTGAAATGACCACACCGGGAGTGCGGCGCAAGGCGGAAGGAAGGTCTTGGGCGTTGAGTTCTTTGATTTGTTCCTGCGAGACTGTCGTAACCTGCCCGGCCAGCGGTGTGAGTCGGTTTTCCTCGATGATGGGACTCTCGGTGACGACAACCTCCGGCAGGCGGGTGGTGACATTTGTTTCGGCACGGGCACTGCAAGCGCCCACGATGATGACGCAGACAAAGAAAATTTTCATAGTATTACTAATAATCAAAAAAGTAATACTATTCGTCAAGTCTCTTTTCGGAAATCCTTGGTTTCTGTAACGGGCAGAACCGTGCCGTCACGGCGGCCTCATCCGGCCAATTCAAATCCATCTCCACACCAAAGGCGGCCTGTATATGACCCCGTGTAAATACGGTGCTCGGCTCCCCGCATGCAACCATCTGTCCGCCCTGCAACAAGACCACCTCGTCCACAAACAACGGCGCCAGCAACACATCATGACATACCATCAACACCGTCTTGCCCTCCCGTGCCAGCGCCCGCGCCAGCCGGTACAACTCCAACTGATGTGCCACGTCCAGGTGTGTCACCGGCTCATCCAGCAGCAATACCGGCGTCGCCTGTGCCAACGCCCGCGCAATCACCACCCGCTGCCGTTCGCCTCCACTCAATTCATCAAATGGCCGTCTCGCCAACTCCATTGCCCCCACCCGTGTCAAACTTGCTGCGATGATGCTCGCCTCTTCGTCACCCCACGCAAATCGTCCCAGCGCCACCATCTCCCACACCGTCAACGGTACGCCGCGCGGCGTGTCTTGTGGCACGACCGCAATCCGTCGTGCCGCCTCGCGCGGTGTCAGCGTGTCCACCCGTTGCGTGTCACACCAAACGGCACCCGATTGGGGACGCAACGCGCCGGTCAGACACCGCAACAGCGTGCTCTTGCCGCTTCCGTTCGGCCCGAACAAACCGGTTACTTTGCCAGGGGCGATTTCCAGATTCAATTCCCGCAGCACCGTCGCACCGGGCCGGTAGGCAAAACTCAGGTTTTCGACGCGCAACCTCAAGGTGTCATCCTCCGCCGCAATAACCACAAAAAGACCGGTGCGCCGACCAGCGCCGTCAAAATCCCCACTGGCACCTCCGCCGGGGCCGCCAACGTTCGCGCCAGCGTGTCGGCCACCAGCAACAACAAGGCGCCGCCGATCGCTGTGGCCGGCACGAGACGGCGATGATCGCCGCCAATCGCCAATCGTAACAGATGCGGCACAATCAACCCGATAAACCCGATCACACCAGTCAGGCTCACTGCTGCCGATGTGCTCACGGCAATGAGCAGCAGCAATGCGTACTGCAGGCGCGGCACATTCACGCCGAGGTCGCGTGCCGACGTTTCGCCGACAAGCGCGACGTTCAGCGATCGGGCCAACGTCATCATCGCGGCCAACGTAGCCAGCGCCACTGGCAGCATCATCAGCGCGGCGCGCGTGTTCGCTTGCCACAACCCGCCCATCAACCAAAACACCACCGCCGGCAACCGTTCTCCAGCCAGATACAGCATTCCCGTCGTCAACGCCGAACACAACGCGGCGATCGCAATCCCGGCCAGCAACAAACTCTGACCGAAAAACGCCCCACGTCGTCCCAACACGAACACAACGGCCGACACCGTTAGTCCGGCCGCAAAGCTTCCCATTGGCGTGGCCGCTCCGGTCAGCATGGCCGCAACCGCGCCAAGTGCCGCGCCGTTGGAAACGCCAATGATCGAAGGCGTCGCCAACGGGTTGCGAAACAAAGTTTGCGCCGCCAGTCCGCCGAGTGCCAGCGTCGCACCAACGCACATGGCCAATGTCACACGCGGCAAACGGACCTGAAGCAAGATTTGGTCGGTCGTGTCACCGCCGGTTTGTCCCATCGCCGCGCGCGCCAATCGTCTGGCCACTTCACCGGGCGGGATACGGACGCTGCCAGTCGCCAGCGCAATGAGCGCCACCAGCACCAACGCAATGAACAAACTGGTTTTCATGCGATCAAGACGGATGTGAAATGGTGTGGGGGAAATTTCATGCGAACGCCATTGTGCCCACAAGCTCGACGCATTTCAATCCCCGCTCTTTTCCGTCCAGAATTCCAACGGTTGTTTGCGTCGCTTCGACTGTCCGTCGCGAAACGGTGAATTTCGTATGAAAGGACGGCACTGGAAATGCACCTCACCGGGCATCCCTGCGCCTGATGTCGGGCACAAAGTAAATGCGCCCCATTTTGTTTGTGCACTGTTCACCTCGAAGAAGATCTACTCCTGAGGGCTGAACTGCTGACGCGAGAGAGGGGTAGGGGTCAACTCTTTACATTTGACGGGGTGGGAGGTGGAGTGGTAGAAGCGGGTTTCATGGCGAGACCGATCCGAGTGGAATTTGAAGGCGCGGTCTATCATGTGACCGCTCGCGGCAATCAACGGCGCGCCATCTTTTTGGATGACGAGGACCGAAAGCTGTTCCTGACAACCATCGGCGAAATGGTTCAGCGGTTTGGGGTGCGGGTGATGGCGTATTGTTTGATGCCCAATCATTATCACCTGCTGCTCGGCACACCACGAGGCAATTTGTCGGCAGCGGTGGGTTGGTTGCAGTTGACGTACACGGCGCGATTCAACGCGCGACATCGGCGAAGCGGACATCTGTTTCAGGGGCGGTTCAAGGCGCAGTTGGTGGAGGCGGACGAATACGGGCGATGGTTGGTGGAATACGTGCATCTGAATCCGGTTCGGCCACGGCGCAAGAGAGCCGGGTTGAGGGCAGAACGGGCGGCGGAGTTGGATTCATACGAATGGAGCAGCCATCGGGATTACGCCGGGTTGCGGAGCAAACCGGCGGACTGGTTGTGTTTGGATTGGCTGGCGTACTGGGGAACGGACAGGAACGACGCGCAAGAAACGTATCGGGCGGAGATTGGTCGGTGGTTTGGGGGAGAGAAGACGAGTCCGTGGGGGAGGTTGCGTGGAGGATTGGTGTTGGGCGGGGAAGAGTTGTGGGGGAAGGCGAAACGGTTGATCGAAAACAAACAAGGGCTGGAGGAGGCGCGTTGGACGACGCAACAGGCAACCGAATCGTTGAGGGAACGGGTGCGTCGGTTGGTGGCGGCAGCGGCGGATGATCGGGTGAGGATTTGGGCGCGGGTGAAACTGGGTGGTGAACGGCCGGTGGATGTGGCGCGGGAGTTTGGCTATCGGAACCAGAGTGGAATCACTCAGGTGTTGAGGCGGCTGGAGGAAGCCGCCAAGAAAGACGCCGAACTGAGGCTGAAACTGGAATCCCTGAAAAACCAGGTGTAGAACGTAAAAGATTGCCCCGTATTTTCTCACTCGGTCGTGAGAGGTTCCGGGGCGGTTTCACTGAAAAACTATGGACAGACGTCGGCTTGATGAATAGGATTTTTTGCCGAGGCGCAGCCATGAGTCGGGTTCCCGAACGGAAAACGCCGAAAGTCAAACGGGCGATGAGAGGGGACGATCTGTCATCCCCGTTCGTCGTGGGAGTGGGCAACCCCGGTGTTCCGTCGTGGTTTGCCCCCTGTTTCTAAAATGCACGGGTTTGGCGAAAACCGGTCTGCTGTTGCAGGGCGAGAAGCCCGTGGTCGGGTCGTGCCGGCCGAGGGTTTCGCGCCGTGGGGTGTGGTGGTGGATTCGACGCCTCGGCTTGACCGCAGGCCCGCGGCGCGATACCCCGACACGACACGGGGCATCGCGCCCTACAACGATTTTGTGAACGGTCAGGTTCTCTTGTGGTCGCAAGTCGGCAGAATGAGGCGAACGTATTGGGAAGCGGACGCGATGTCTCATTACGCTCAGCACAGGTTCCGCGCGTCCATCCAAGGACTCCCGGCAAACCGATTCAACGGCAAACGATAGAGGCAAAAAGTGAACTGTAAAGCGTTGACCCTTCGTTTTTCCCTTCGTTTTTCAAAGAAAAATTTAAAGAGCATAATAGCAGCGGGGTTGGTTGGTTTAGGAAGTTTTTTTCTGCCAACGAAATTAGCTGCCGATTATATAAAAATTGCCTTATATGAAGGGAATCCTAACATCGACGGTTCAGATATTTTCCTGCGAAATATGGAAGGCGGGGAGTTGGGTTTTGATGAAAATGATAGTTGGGGTTGGCCCGAAAGACCACCAGGAAGTCCTGATGTTTGGCTTCGTGTTTATTCTAATATTTTAAATGAGAGGTATAATGTTGAAGGGTGGGATTTAGAAACTGACGCCCGACCTTATTCTGGCACAGATGCGAACAAGCCGTTTCCTTTGAGGGCGGATGTTCAGG
>CAZISE010000007.1:0-136837 GCA_964541945.1 uncultured Verrucomicrobiota bacterium | reverse complement strand
ACGCGGGCACGCTATCACAGCGCCCACCACGGCAGCAAGGCCAATCCTCGTGTTTACGACACTCTCCGCAATGTTTGTCACTCGGGAACCTCCGGTAACTACCTTCCACCTGAATCATTAGCGTAAAGGGAAGAGGTTCAATTTTGGGTGAATGTGTTGGGAGGAGCCGGTCAGAGAAGGGCATGAGCAAACATGATTCGTTGCGGCCCTCCCGTCGTGTGATTGAGTTTCGTCCGGCTTCTCAGCCGACCGCCCACGGCGGACAACTGGCCGTGGCGCGACATGCGTTTCTGACGTGCGACTATCTGGCGGGCGAAGCGCAACGGACGTTTGAACAACATCGGCTCAAAGGCGATTGGGAACGGCGCTTGAGCGAACTGCTGAGCCACTTCCAACTGCATCATCCACCGTGTCAGCGGTTGACGGCAAATCCATGTTTCTATGCGTTGGCGACGCTGGCCTGTTACAAGCGTTGAAGCGGTTGGGACTTGTCGGAGAGCGAAGCGCCGAAGCGTGTGCGCACGTTGATTCAATATCTGCTGCTGATACCGGTGGAAATGGAGCGGCACGCGCGGCGATCAAGGAAGTCTGTACGTGCCGGCAGGCTTGGTGGTATGGGTTCTTGGCGGAACTGTTGCCGAAGTGGCGACAACTGGGTGTGGTGGCTGAGAGCGGTTGAAAGAGATTCTTCTGCTCCGGTGACGTTTCGCAGGGGTACTTGCGCGACGGAGGTGTGTCTTGGTGAGGCGTCACGTGGTCTGCTGCTGGCCATCGAACGGGTCGGAGCCTCCCCTTTGGCTCATTCGCCTGCCGCTCCGAGCGTTGCTCCAACACTTTTGCCCGTACCCTATTTCAATCCACCCTTACGCTAATGATTTCAGGTACGCTTCACAAAACTCTTCAAAAAGTCCTTTACAGCAGGCGGAAATTATGAGTATGCTCACGACGTATATCACAGAAGGACAGAAGAGAACCACATGATAGCCAGCGACAAAAAGAAGCAAGTTACCAAGGAATTTCAGTTGCACCCCAAGGACACAGGGTCCGCCGACGTGCAGATCGCGTTGCTCACCGCTCGCATCAACGAGTTGACCGAGCACTTGCAGTCCCATGTAAAAGACCACAGCTCTCGCCGGGGTCTGCTGAAAATGGTAGGTCAACGGCGTCGCCTGCTCGATTATCTGGCGAGCACCGACACCAAACGCTACCACGAACTCATCAAGAAACTAAACCTCAGAAAGTAAACAAGGACGCACTCCCGAGGACGGATAGGATGGGTGGAATGATGTCGAGACGTTGCCCGTGATGACACGTCTCGACATCATTTCATCGTTTCTACCGATCCTCTTCCTCCGGGGTGCCTCCAGAAAACAGGAGTCACATGACACACCGCATCACCCCACAAATCGGGGATAAACCTCTCGTCATCGAAACCGGCAAACTCGCCAAACAGGCTGACGGCGCCGTCACGGTTCAATACGGGGACACCGTTGTCCTCGTCACCGCCGTCGCCAGCGCCGCGCCACGCGAGGAACTCGATTTCTTTCCCCTGACGGTGGACTATCGCGAGAAGGCCGCCGCCGCTGGCAAGTTCCCCGGCGGCTATTTCAAGCGTGAAGGCCGCCCAACAGAAAAGGAAATCCTCACCGCCCGCATGGTGGACCGCCCTTGCCGTCCGTTGTTTCCAGAGGGCTTCTACAACGACACCCAGATCATTTCGATCCTGCTCAGTGCCGACGGCGAAAACGACCCCGATGTCCTCGTCATCAACGGCGCCAGCGCTGCACTGACCATTTCCGACATCCCCTGGCATGGCCCCATCGGAGCCGTCCGCGTGGGACGCGTCAACGGACAGTTCGTCGTCAACCCGACTCACACCCAACGCGAACAGAGCGACCTGGATCTCGTGTACGCCGGCAGCGAAACCGAATTGGTCATGATCGAAGGCAGCGCCAAAGAAATCAGCGAAGCCGACATGATGGCGGCCATCGAGTTCGGCCATGCCGAGGTCAGAAAAATCATCGCCGCCATCAAGGAACTCGCCACCAAGGCCGGTAAACCCAAACGCACCCCGCCCCTGCGCGTGGTGCGTCCCGAAGTCCTCGCTGCGGCTCGTAATATCGTCGGCGACGAAATCCTTCAAGCCATCCTCACACCGGGCAAACTAGAGCGACAGGCAAAAGTCAACGCCCTCAGAGAAAAAGCCACCCAGGCACTCACCGCACAGTTTCCCGACGTGACCAAGTTCGAAATCAACGAGTCGTTCTACAAAATCGAATCCGAAGCCATCCGCACTTCCATCCTCAAAAACAACAAGCGGCCCGACGGCCGTGGCGCACGCGAACTACGCCCCATCACCTGCGAAGTCGGCGTCCTGCCGCGCACTCACGGTAGCGGCTTGTTCCAACGCGGTGAAACCCAGGCGCTGGTGCTGACCACGCTCGGCTCCAAAGCGGACATCCAAGAAATGGACGCATGGACCGGCGGTCCGGTGGGCAAGCGGTTCATGCTCCACTACAACTTCCCACCGTTCAGCGTCGGCGAAACCGGACGCACCGGCGCACCCGGCCGCCGCGAAATCGGCCATGGCGCGCTTGCAGAACGATCCCTGCTCCCCGTCATTCCTTCCGAAGAGGAATTTCCCTATACCATTCGCCTGACCTCCGAGATTTTGGAGTCGAACGGGTCCTCCTCCATGGCCTCCATCTGCGGAGGAACGCTCTCCCTGCTCGACGCTGGTGTGCCCATCAAAGCGCCCGTGGCCGGCATTTCTATTGGATTGATCACCTGCGAGCAAACCGGCCAGGCCATGACCATCACCGACATCATTGGCGCCGAGGATCACTATGGCGACATGGACTTCAAGGTGGCCGGCACTGCCAAGGGCATCACGGGATTCCAAACCGACCTGAAATTGCACGGTCTGAAGTTTGAGCTGGCAAAACAAGCCTTTGAACAGGCCCGCGAAGCGCGGCTGATCATCCTCGAAAAAATGGCCGCAGCCATCCGCGCGCCACGTCCGGAACTCTCGAAATACGCGCCGCGCATCACCACCATCAAGATCAACCCCGATAAGATTGGCGCGGTCATCGGCCCGCAGGGCAAAATCATCAAGCAGATTGTGGAAGTTACCGGCTGTCAGATTGACATCGAAGACGACGGCTCCGTTCACATCTTCTCCACCAGTGGAGAAGCCTGCCAGATGGCGATTGACCAGATTCGCGCCATCACCGCCGAAGTGGAGGTGGGCAAGATTTACCGGGGCAAGGTGGTCGGCATTAAAGATTTTGGCGCCTTCATCGAAATCCTACCCGACAAGGACGGCCTGCTGCACATCAGCGAAATTGCCGATTATCGCGTCAAAAAAGTTGAGGACGTTCTCAAGATGGGCGACGAAGTATGGGTCAAGGTGCTCGACATTGATGACCGTGGTAAAATCCGGCTCAGCCGAAAAGCGGCACTGGCGGAAAAAGATGCGGAAGTGAAAAAAGTTGACTGAATTGCTTGATTGTGGGCGGCGCCTTCGGTAGAGTCGCCGCTCATCACACCGCAACGCGGTGGGGAAAGCGAAGAAGAGATTGCCAAGTAATTGAGGAACATGTAATAAAAGCTCTGAACGTAAGAGCGAGTTAGTCCCAGATGGAGGAAAACATGCAAGTCATACCTGTTCAAAAGTTCCACCTGCTCCGTGGCTTCGTCATGATTCTATTGGCGCTTGCCATTTTCGGCGTCACGGCCGCAATTGCCCAGGAAGCGGCGCCCGCAGCGCCCGCGGCAGCGCCTGCTGCTGCACCCGCCGTCGCCCCTGCGGCTGCTCCCAAAGCCGAGGCGAGTTACTGGGACATGATCAAGCACGGTGGTGTTACCCTGATCATCCTCCTGCTTTGCTCGGTGTTCACCATGACGTTGATTATCGAACGCTTCATGTTCTACCGCAAAGCCGCGGCTAACACCGCAGCGATTCTGGAGAAAATCAAACAGGCAGGTACCCTTTCGGATGCGCTGACCGCCATTGAGAATGAACCGGGTGTTTCTGGTCGCGTCTTGCGCGCCGCATTGACGGCAGCGCGGGATGGCTATCCGGCCGAACAGATTGAACAGCTTGTTCAGGGCGAAGTCACCAAGGAACTCATCGGCATGGAACGCTGGCTCCCGCAAATTGACTCCATGGTTACCATGTGTCCTCTCATCGGGCTGCTCGGCACCACCCTCGGCATGATTCGCTCCTTCAGTATTGTCGCGAAAATTGGCATGAGCGATCCGACCAAGCTGGCTGGCGGTATTTCCGAAGCACTGGTCAACACCGCCGCGGGTCTGGCAGTCGCCATCCCGTCGCTGTTCGCATTCAACTTCTTCACGGGCCGCAAAGAAGCCATTTTGATGGACATGGAAAAAGGCCTGAGCGAACTGATGGTGATCCTGAAAAGCTCCGAAAGCCAGGAATAATTATTCCGACGCGTCATGAAGGTCAAACGGCGAAACGTCAAACGCGGTCGTATCGAGATCATTCCACTGATTGATACGATCGTCATTCTGCTGATCTTCTACATGACGTTCTCTCGTTTTGCCGAAGCACAACGGGAGGCGGCTCTACAACTGCCCGAATCCCGCGCGGGCGATGACTTCAAGAAATTGCCACAACAGCTCATTGTGAACATGTACAATTCGGAGCGGGTTTCGATTGGCGGAACTTCCTACAAGGTGTCGGAAGTTCCTGATGTGATTCGTACCTATTACGCCAACCTGCGCCGAACCGACCCTGTTCTTGCTCAGCAGATCAAGAACGGCGACGTCAAGCCATCCATCATCTTGCGTGGTGACAAAAATATGCCCTACAAGGACCTCAGCGCGTTTATGAAGGTCTGTGCCAAGACCGATCTGCGCGACTTTTTGCCGCCCAATTCGCCGGCAGGCATCATGGAAGTCACCTTTACCGCTTTGGAATTGGGGCGCAAACAATGAAACTAAAACGGCGAAACGTCAAACGCGGTCGTATCGAAATCATTCCGCTGATTGATACGATTCTTATTTTGCTGATTTTTTACATGAGCTTCTCGACGTTTGAGAAGAAAGAGAAACGCATTGACGCCAAGATGCCTTTGATCAGCAAAGTCATGCGCCCAACCGTCGAGGTCGCCATGGACATCACTCTGCACGTGGTGGATCGCAACAACATCCTCGTCAACGGCATGGCGCCCGGATACGATTACGAGACACTGCGCGAGGTTATGCGGCAGTTCTCCACGACGCCGGACCAACAGGTTTCAGTCGTTATCGAAGGCGAGCCTGAAACGCCCTATCAAGCCATCATTAGTGCCCTGGATGCCTGCGCCCAGGCGAAACTGACAAAAGTGGCCTTCCGTCCGCTGCCGGAAAAACCGGCCGAGAACAAATGAGGTAAGCGATGATCTGTTGCGGCCTGCGCACACTGATTTGGGTTCTGGTCGTTAGCGCGGCCAGCATGAATCTCTGCTGGGCACAACAAGGCGCCAAAAAACCTGCGGCTCCCGCCACGCCGCCGATGGCACCCAAACTGCCCGGACTGCCCACGGCCCCGCCAACTCCTTCATCCGCCGCCAGCACCGACTCGTCAATCGCCGCGTTCGAGGCGGCGGAAGCGGTGTACCAATCAGGGGACTGGGAAAAAGCCATCCAAGCGTTTCAGGCGTTTGAGAAAAAGTTCCCCTTCAGCACGGGACTGCCTCACTCGTGGTATTACCGCGCATGGTGTTTGTTCAATCTCAAGCGCTACGACGAAGCCATCAATGTTCTCAACAAGCTCCTCCTCACCTATCCGGAATCTACGATCGCCCCAGAAGCCCAAATCAAACTCGCCGAGTGCTACCGCGAAAAGAAAGAGTACAAAAACGCCATTCAACTCTACCAAAAATTCCAGCGCGACAATCCCAAGAGTCCTTTTCTGCCCCAGTCCATCATCGGCGAAGCCTGGGTCCGCTACAAGAGCAAGGACGTAGAAGGCGCCAAACAGGTTCTCGCACGGGTTTTCTCCGAGTTTCGCCACAACGCGCAAGCCATGCTGGATGCGACGTTTCTGATGGGACAAATCCTAACCGACGAGAAGAAATTCGCCGAAGCGCGCGCGTTGCTCCACCGAATCGCCGAACAAAGCAACAATCCGCGTGCCACCGAGGCGCTTTTCTCTCAGGCAGAATCTTTTTACGAGGCGAAGGACTACGCAAACGCCATCAAGTATTTCAAACGCGTCCAGTCCAACACCGCGCTTCTGGCCAACATCTCCGCACAGATTGAACAACTCATGGCCCAACGCGCCGAGCTGCTTCGCACCGGCGGTGACGTCGGCATGATCCAGACCCAGATCCAGCAGTTGCACACATTGGCCAACCAGATTTCCAAACGGGAAGACCTGCGCGCGGTCGCTCTCTTCCGCATCGCCAACTGTTACCAGGAAATGAAGCGTCCCGAGGAAGCTAGCGTGGTCTATCGCACATTACTGGAGAAATATCCCAACCATAAACTCGTCGAATTCTCCCTCTACGGCTTGATTCAGGCTCTCACCGAAAGCAAACGTTTGGCCGAGGCCAATGTCTTCAACGAAGAATTCAAAAAACGATTCCCCGACAGCATCGTCGGCAAGGCTGCCGACTTTATGCAGGCCATCTCTGTGTTCAGCACCGGCAACTTCGAGGACGCTCTCCAACGGCTCGAAAAATTCATCACCACCAGCAAAGACAAGGACATGATCGAGTCCGCCGAGTTTTACATTGCCGCCTGTTACTACGGTATGGCGAAGTACCCCAAAGCGGAAGAACTCTTCAATGCCTTCCTCAAAAAATATCCCAACACCAAACTCAAGCCCGATGTCCTCTTCCGCCTCAGCCGTTGCAGCTTTGAACAGGCTCAGCGCTCGGAAAAACCCGAAGACGCCAAGAAATTCCTCAGCAACGCCATCCAGTACTTTGAACAAATTCGCTCTAATTTCCCCAAATACGAGGAACTCGCACAGGTTACCTTCCAACTCGGCTACCTCTATAGTTACTATGCCGCCCACAACGAACCTTCCGCCTACGACAAAGCCGTTGCCGCTTTTGCCAGCTTCATCGAACACTGGCCGGGAAAAACCGACTCCCAAGGCCGACTTCTCGCCCCAGAAGCGTACTATCAGATGGCGCGCGCGCAACTCGCCGCCAAACACTACGACAAAGCCATCGAAGCCTATCAGGCGCTTGTTGAGAAATACCCCGACAACGATCTCGCCCCCTACGCCGCCATGGAAGCCGGCAGCGCCTGGTTCGACGCTAAGAAACCCGAAGAAGGCCTGGCTGCCTTGCGCGCGTACACCGAAAAATATCCAACCCACATCAAGGTAGGCGACGTACTGTTTGCCATCGGCTCTCAACTCGAAGCCAAATCTCCCGACGAAGCCATCAAAGTCTTCAAAGACCTCATCAACCGCACCGCCAACGCCGAAGACAAACTCCGCGAAACCTGGCTCGCCCCATCCATTGAAGCCCAGCGCCGCATCGTCAACCTCCTCGAAAAGACCGGCGACATCAAATCCGCCGTCGCCGAATGCGAGGCGTTCCTCGAAAAATTTGCCTCCGAACCCGTGGCTGTGCGCGAAATTTTCGCCCGTCTCTCCGCGCTCTACCGCAAAGCCAAACTCGTCAAAGAAGGTTATGCGGAATTCGAGAAACTCGCCCAACGCTACGCCCAGAACCCCTCCTTCCGTATTGCTGCTGCCACCAGCGTAATCGAACTGGCCCTCACCGAAAAAGACTACGAACGCGCCACCGCCGCCGCCCTGAAACTAATGGAAGACCCCGAAAAAGAACGGTTCCCCGCCCTCACCTATCTTGCCCTCGGCAACGCCTTCCTGAAGGCGAGCAAGTTCGAACTCGCCCGCAACGCCTTCCAGAAAACGCTCACCCTTTACCCGAACGACAAAAACGCCGTTTCTCTTGCCAACCTCGGTCTCGGCCAGGCCTTGCTTGAACTGAAGGACATCAATGGTGCCGAGGCCGCCTTCAACAAACAAATGCCCGAAGACCCAACACAAGCCGCTCCCGAAGCGTTGCTGGGTCTCGGCAAAATCTACGAGGCAAAAGGCCTCAACAAGTCCCCCAAAGACCCGATCAACGTCAAAGCGGTCGAATACTACAACCTCGCATGGCGTGTCCTCGGCGGCCGCGGTGCCGTCGCCAACGAAGCTTTCTATCGGCTCGCCAACTTCTTCTTCAACATCAAAGAAACTGACCCGGCCAAGAACAAGGACAACAAGAAAACCGCTCTCCAATACTACATGCGCCTCTTCTTCGCCGGCGAACCGCTGGCCGAGGAAGGTCTCTTCCGCTCCGCCCAGTGCCACGAAACCCTCGAAAATCTCCCCTCCGCCCTCGGCGCATACAAAACCTATGTCCGCCGTTATCCCAACGGCAAATATAAACTTGAAGCGGAACGAAAAATCGCCGAACTTACACCGAAGGTACAGCCATCCTAAACGATGGAGTTGATGGACCATCATGAAAATCATCACCGAAAACTTCCTCCGTTGGCTGATGGGATTGACGGCATGGATGAGGTATCTGGTCATTGCCCTCATCGTCCATGCCGCCATTCTCTTTGGCCTTGCCACGGTCAAGATCGCCGTGGCCATCCCCACCGTCATCGCCCAATTCACCGGCGACGCTCCTCCCCCACCCCCCAAACCGGTTGACGATATTGACCCGTTCGCCGCCCTGCGCGACTTCGATTACAACGGCCCCACCCTCGGCGGAGGCGGCGGTACACCAGGTAAAGGGCCCGGCGGTATTCCCACCGCCGCCGGCACCACGCCGACCGAATACAAAGCCACCGTCCTCACCAAGGATGCCGCCGCTGCCGACAAAACCGTCGGCGAAGTCATTGGCGTGGACGTAGGTGACACTGCTGGCGCGATTGCGCGTCTCCAGGGCGGTCCCGGCGCGATTGACGCGCCGACAATGGGGCTTGGCGAAGGGCGTTTTGGCACCGCGGGTGTACGCGGCCCTGGTGGCGGCGGGTTCGGCCAACGTGTCGGCCCGATGCGCGCCAAACGCATCTCACAGGCCGGCAGTTCGGGCGAAGCGGAGCGGTCGGTTTTGGCGGCGTTACGTTGGTTAAAAGAAAACCAGAAACCGGATGGTAGTTGGGACTCGTCGCATCCGGTGGCGATCACGGGGTTGGCAACGCTGGCGTTTCTCGGTCACGGACATACTCCTGACGATCAGGAGTTTGGTCCTACATTGATGAAGGCTTTCCAGTATCTGGTCAGCAAAGGACCGCAAGACAATATGTACCAACATGCGATTCTGACCTATGCTCTGGCGGAAGGTTATGGTATGACCCAGTCACCTGCCCTCAAGGAACCGCTCCAAAAATGTGTGGATGTCCTCATCAAATCCCAGCAGGTTAAGAAAAAGGACGCGCTCCACGTTGGTGGATGGCGTTACAAGCAGACTTCTGATGACTCCGACACCTCTGTCACGGGCTGGTGTGTCCAGGCGTTGGAAGCGGCCAAACTGGCGGGTGCTTCCGTGCCAGAGTCAGCTTTTGAGGGGGCATCCAAATATCTTTGGAACATGTTCAGCGGCGGCTCATTCGGTTACGACAAACCAGGTGGCGGATTCCGTCTCGGCACCACTGCCATTGGTATTCTCTGTCAGGCGTTCATGGGACAAGGTGGCGATCCGCGCATCAAACAAGCGCTCGACAAACTCAAGAACGAAAAATTCGAGTGGGACAAGGATGCCAACTGGACAGTGTACACATGGTACTACCAAACCCAGGCTTGTTTCCAGGGCGGCGGCAGTTACTGGGAACACTGGAACAACTCCTTCCGCGACGCCCTCATCCGCAAACAAGCTGCTGATGGGCATTGGGATTATCCCCCACAAAGCAAGGAAAAATATGGCCTGGCCTACTCGACTTCCCTTTGCTGTCTGATGCTGGAGGTCTATTACCGTTATCTGCCGACCTACCAATCCATCGAACAGAAACAACTGGAAAAACGCCCTCCTGGCTCCAATCTCCCCACAATGCCCAAACTGGACGCCGGCGCGAAGTCGTAAAAAATTCCGGGAACTTTTGCCGGGATTCCTTGTCGCACTCAGCGAAGAAAGGAGATTGCCCGGCAAATGCATGCCATCTGTTCTCCACTGGTTGCACGGCTGGTCCAGTTGACCCCATGGATGCGATACCTTCTTATCGCCATCCTCTGTCATAGTGCCATCCTCACGGGATTGACCGTGGCGCGAATCACGGTTCCCCAACTCAAACCACAAAAAGCCGAGTTTGAGCCGATCCGTTATCCCTTACCCTCCACAACGGAAGAATCTGTCGTTGCCGCCGTCCCCGGCACGGGCGATGGCGGCAATCCACTCGCAGGCGGAACCGTTACCGCCACGGATATCAAGACGTTTGCACAGCGTTCGGACACACCGGGCATCAGCACCGCCACTGCGCCTCTTATCGGACCGATCGGCGATGCTGAAATCGGCGCACTCGCCCGTTTGGAAGGAAACTTCGGAGGCATCGCCGAGCCAACCGTTGGGTTCGCCCCCAACCGGTTCGGCACCGCTGGCATCTGGGGCAGAGGCGCCACCAACGACTTTGCCCTACGGGAAAAGAACATTCCCATGCACACCACGTCCCCAACAGAACGCCACGTCCTGGCCGCATTGCGTTGGCTGAAGGAGAATCAACAACCGGATGGAAGTTGGAAGTCCAGTCGCCCGGTTGCCGTGACCGGTCTGGCTACACTGGCGTTTCTCGGTCACGGTGAAATCCCCGACTCGCGCGAGTTCGGTACGACCGTAATCAGGGCCTTCTCCTATCTGGTCAGCCATATCAATCCCAACGCCAACCTCTATGACCACGCCATCCTCACCTATGCCCTGGCGGAAAGCTACGGCATGACTCAATCCCCCGCCCTCAAAGAACCGCTCCAACACTCCGTGGACATCCTCCTGCGCGCCCAACAAGTCGCCAAAAAAGATCCGTTACACACCGGCGGCTGGCGTTACACCGCCAACGCCCAAGACTCCGACACATCAGTTACCGGCTGGTGTGTTCAGGCGCTTCACGCCGCAAAACTCGCAGGCGCCAACGTCCCCGACTCGGCCTTTGAAAACGCCTCGCGCTATCTCTGGCAAATGTTCGGCGGCGGCACTTTCGGCTACACCACTCCCGGCGGGGGTATCCCGGCCCGAACATCTACGACGGCCATTGGCGTCCTTTGCCAATCATTCATGGGCCACGGTAACGATCCCCGTACTCGACAGGCGCTCGACAAACTCAAACCGATCAAGCTCGACTGGAACAAGGATAGCGGCCACCTCAAATGCACCACCTACATGTGGTACTATCTCACCCAGGCGTTTTACCACGGCGGCGGTTCCTATTGGGAACATTGGGGAAAAGGGTTCCGCGACGCGCTCATCCAACACCAGTCCGATGACGGACACTGGGAAGCACCTCCTCAAAGTGACGAAATGAAATACGGCCCGGCCTACCTCACTGCCATGTGCGCGTTGATGCTGGAGGTCGAATACCGTTACCTCCCCACCTACCAGAGGAGCGATGACCGTCAACTCGCCCAAGGACAATCCGCCGTCGGCCGCTGACTTGTGGATTGCAAACGCCGCATGGTAGCGTATAGTCCGTCGCATGAAAAAACTTCTCTTCTTCGCCTTGGCCGCCGCCGCATGGATTGAGTGGAGCGTCGCGGCAGACCTCTCCCAGTTCAAAACGGCCGACGACCTCTGGAAACACATTCAACAACTCCAGCAGGGGCCTCAACAGGAACCAAAGTCCCAAGAAGAAGCCATGAAGATGATGGGTGACCTCCTCCAAAACATGGAGGCCGCCCTGGCGGAATTCATCAAAAGTTACCCGGACGATACGCGCCACTGGGAGGCAAAACTGTTACAAGTACAAGTGACAGCCGCTCGCGCGCGTGTGGACGGCAAACCTACCGACAAAGAGGCCATCACTGCTCGCCTCAAGGAGATTGCCGACAGCGACAAGGCGCCCGCCGCTACGCGCGGAAACGCCCGGTTTTTGTTGATCCAGATGCATGCGTCCGGTCTTGGCGAGGAACCGTCCGCAGAGGCGGTGGCCGGTTTGGACAAGGAGATTCTGGCTTTTCTGAAGCAATACCCCGACGATCCCCGCGTGGCGAGCCTGAAGTTCCTCCGGGCCGACCTCTATGCGAAGAGCGATGCCGCTCAGTCGGAAACCATCTTGAAAGAGCTTGCGGCCGATTCCAATCCGCGCGTCGCCCGTCGCGCCAAGGCGAAGCTTGAGCAAAAAGAATTGATGAAGAAACCTCTGGACTTGAAGTTCACCGCCATGGACGGCACCGTGGTGGACCTTGCCAAGATGCGCGACAAAGTTGTGCTGGTGGATTTCTGGGCCACATGGTGCGGCCCCTGTCGCGCCGAGGTGCCCAACGTTGTTGCCGCCTACAAAAAGTACCGCGAGAAAGGCTTTGAAGTCGTCGGTATTTCCCTGGATGAGGAAAAGGATGCTGTCGTGAAATACACCCAGGAACAAGGCATGACCTGGCCGCAGCATTTTGACGGCAAAGGCTGGCAGAACGAGATCAGTTCTCGCTACGGCATCCAAGCCATTCCCGCCATGTGGTTGGTGGACAAAAAAGGCATGGTTCGTTCCACTGAGGCGCGCGGCGAGCAACTCATTGCCCTCATCGAAAAACTTCTGGCCGAGTGAGTCCTGAGCCGATCGTTCAAATCCGTAATCTGACCAAGCTCTACCGTCACGGCGATCTTGACGTGACCGCGCTCGACAATGTCTCCCTCGACATTGCCGCCGGTGAGTTTATCGCCTTGATGGGGCCGAGCGGTTCCGGCAAAAGCACCCTGTTGCACATCATCGCCGGGATTGATCGTCCCACCAGCGGCCAATGTCTGGTTCAGGGCACTGATGTCGGCTCGCTCAGCGAAACCCAGCTTGCGGATTGGCGAAACAACCACGTCGGCTTTGTCTTTCAAACTTTCAATCTCATCCCCGTCCTCACCGCCTTTGAGAATGTCGAACTGCCGCTGTTGCTGACCAGCCTCTCCGCCGCCGAGCGCCGCGCTCATGTCACGGCGGCGCTCGAACTGGTTGGCCTCGGCGATCGGATGCGCCATTTGCCCCGCCAACTCTCCGGCGGTCAGGAACAACGGGTCGCCATTGCCCGCGCACTGGTGACCGACCCGACGCTGCTGGTGGCCGACGAGCCGACGGGCAATCTGGACGCTCATTCCGCCACCGAGGTTCTTTCGCTACTGCAAACCTTGAACCATGCCGCCGGCAAGACCATCATCATGGTCACGCACGACCCGAAAGCGGCGGCGTATGCGGGGCGAACGTTGCATCTGGAAAAAGGGGAACTGCTGAACGGCCATGACGATTCCCGGCTTCGTTCTGCGTAATGCTTTTCGCAACAAACGGCGGCTCGTGCTGACCGTGTTGAGTGTGGCGCTGTCGTTGTTTCTATTCACGCTGCTGCAGACCGCCCTGCGGGAGTTGACCCAGCCGGCGCAGACGGAGGAATCGGCCCTGCGGATTGTCGTGCGGCACAAGGTCTCCCTCGGCAATGTCCTGCCCGTCAAACACCAGGCGCGTATCGAGCGCATTCCCGGTGTTCGCACCTGCATGAAACTGACCTGGTTTGGCGGCATTTACAAAGACCCCAAGGATTTTTTTCCGCAGTTTGCAGTGGACGCCGACAAGATTGCCGACATTTTTGCCGAGGCCCGGTTCGACCCGCAGGAAGTCGCCGATTTTCAAAAGGACCGCGCCGGCTGTATTGTCGGCATCAAAACCATGGAACGTTTTGGCTGGAAAGTCGGGGACCGCATCACGCTGCAAGGAACCATCTGGCCCTGTAATCCCGAACTGACCATTCGCGGGGTTTATCGGGGCGGAATTGACGAGACCAACCTGTTTTTCCACCATGAGTACATGGACGAGCTTTGTGGCAAACTCGGATTGTGCGGCACGTTCTGGATCCGAGCGGACAACACCGACGTGATTCCGTCCCTGATCGAGCGCATTGATGCGACCTTCGCCAACACCGATGCCGAGACAAAAACAGAGACAGAACGCGCGTTCGTGCTGGAATTTGTCTCAATGATCGGCAACGTCAAACTGCTCATCGGCTCGATCTGTTCTGTCATTGTGTTCACCATGATTCTGGTCACTGCCAGCACCATGAGCATGGCCATCCGTGAGCGTTCCCGCGAAATCGCCATCCTCAAGGCCATCGGGTTCGATGGCTGGCAGATTTTCGGTCTTCTCCTGGCGGAATCGTTCGGGCTGGCCATGGTCGGCGGTTTTCTCGGCTGTTTTGGCGCGTGGTTTGGCACATGGGCGTTGTTCCAGCATGTCAACATCACCACCATCAGTAACGGCATGTTCATCAAATTCGAGGTCACCCCGCACATCGTTGTCAGTGGCCTGCTCATCGCCATCGTATTGGGTCTGGTGAGTTGCATTGCGCCGGCGTGGAGCAGCGTGCGGATGAGCGTTGTGGCCGGTCTGAAGGAGTTGGATTGATGACGATCCCGTTGCGCTACAACCTTCGCAATCTCGTTGTCCGCTGGCGACTGACCCTGGCCACCATGCTCGGCATTGCGCTGGTCGTGGCGGTATTCATCATGATCATGGCGTTGGCGCGCGGGTTGAAGGCCACCTACATCAGCACCGGCGACCCGCGCAACCTGCTGGTGCTACGGAAAGGCTCCACGGCCGAATCCAGCAGCCAGATCACCCGCAACGAAGTCCGTCTCATCCGCTACCTCGACGGCATTGCGCGCGATGATTCGGGCGAACCGCTGGCCTCCCCCGAAATCCTCGTGCTCATCAATCTCGACCGCCGCGACCGCAAGGGCACCGCCAATGTCCTCGTGCGCGGCATCGGCCCGGTCGGGTTACGGTTGCGAACAAAAGTCCGCGTCATCGAAGGACGCATGTTCCAGCCCGGTCTGCGCGAGTGCGTGGTCAGTCGCAAAATCGCCGAGCGATTCGCCGACTGCCGGGTTGGCGAACAGTTCCGCACGGGGCGCACCCTTTGGCGCGTTGTCGGCATTTTCGATGCGGCCAAGACCGCCTACGAGTCGGAAATCTGGGTGGACGCCGACGAGGCGCGCGCGGCGTTCAAACGCAATTTTTACGGGTCCATCCTTATCCGTCCCGTGGAGGATTCTGTGACGGTGGCGACCATGATCAAACGGATGGAGGCCGACAAACAACTCTCCATCCGCGTGTTGCCCGAAGTCGAATACTACAAGGAACAAACCAAGACGGCCACGCCGATTCAATGGCTCGGCAGCGTGCTGGCCGTGGTGATGAGCATCGGCGCGGCGTTTTCGGCCATGAACACCATGTACGCTGCCGTGAGCGCGCGTACCCGCGAGATTGGGACGCTGCGAGTCCTCGGCTTTCGTCGCCGTCACATTTACCTGTCGTTCCTGCTGGAATCGGTCATCCTCGCCCTGCTGGGCGGAGTGTTGGGCTGTCTGTTGTCGCTGCCACTGAACGGCATCGCCACGGGCACAATGAGTTGGACAACCTTTTCAGAGGTGGCATTTGAGTTTCGGATCACACCTGAATTGCTTGCCAACGGCATGGCGTTTGCGCTGGTCATGGGCGCGCTTGGCGGATTGCTGCCCGCGCGACTGGCCGCAAGCAAACCCGTTTTGGATGCCTTGCGCTCCGTGTGAGGCGCTGCTACAAATGGACAGGCACGCGATGAATTCGAACGAACAATCCCTCTCGCGGTTGGCCATCCCGTCCGAGAAGAAAAATCGGCGACGGGCGGGGCCGTTCGTGTTGCTGGTCATTGTGTCACTGGCACTGGCTGTCGCCGCGGCTGCCTTTTTCACTACGCGACAGAATGACCGCAAACCGGTTCCGTCGGGTTTCACTGCCTCTGCGACGACCAGCAAACCCGTCGCTGCCGGCGACGCCGTTCTGACTGTCAGCGGCTATGTGGTCCCGCGCGAACGCATTGAGATCAGCCCGAAATTCATCGGCACGGTCAAGTGGATCGGCGTCAAAAAGGGCGACCGGGTCAATCAGGGCGACATCATTGTGCGTCTGGAAGACGATGAGTATCGAGCCCGCGTCTTGGAGGCGCAAGGACGGCTCGCGTTGGCCGAAGCGAACCTCACCAACGCCGAATTGAATCTGCAACGGCAGATCGTGCTCGATCAGAACCGGGTCGAAAGCCGGCGCGCTCTCGACGAGGCGCGCCGGGCGCGCGACGTGGCTTTGGCGGAAATCACCGTCGCCAAAGGACAACTCGCGCTTGCCCAAACGTACCTCGACTGGTGCACCATCCGCGCCCCCATCAGTGGCACCATCCTTGAAAAACTGGTGGACCCCAATGAACTGGTTACTCCGCAAAGCTTCGGCGGCACACGCGGCCCCAGTACGGCCTTTGTGGCAATGGCCGACCTCAACGATCTGCAGGTCGAGATTGACCTCAACGAAGCCGACCTCTCCAAAATCCACCTGAAACAACGTTGCCGCGTGACCCCCGAAGCCTATTCCGACAAAAAATACAACGGCTATGTGGCCGAAATCGCGCCCGAAGCCAATCGTTCCAAGGGCACTCTCCAGGTCAAAGTCCAGGTCGAAAACCCCGATTCCTATCTCACCCCCGAACTCACGGCCAAAGTCGAGTTTCTCAAGGATACCCCATGACTGATATTCCCCGCCAGAAAGTCACCTCTAGCGACATCGCCAGCATCGGCTACGACGAGGCTACTGGCACGCTGGAGATTGAGTTCCATGCCACGGGGCTGTACCGCTATTTTTCCGTGCCCCGGACCGTTTACGACGATCTGCTTGCCACTCCTTCTCCCGGCAAGTTCTTCCGCCAAAACATCAAGGGTAAGTTCGCATGGGAAAAGGTCCCCTCGCCGTGAGATACCGCGCGCTGTTGTGGCTGGGACTGCTCGGTTGGCTCGGATGCGCCACCCCCACCCCCAGCCCCATTACCGGCCGCCACTACCAAGACATCACGCTCAAACCATCGGACACCAGATTCATCGCCATCCGCGAACCCGGTTGCTTCGAGTACGGCAAATACCTGCTCGTCGAGCGGTTTCCCAACCCGGCGCTTCTTCTCAATGGGGCACCGTCACGATTCGCCTTCGAACGACTCGGCAAAGCCACCGCCATCTCGGTGGATGTCTGGAGCACGCCGCCGGCGGAAGTGGCGCGTCTGGAAGGCCACAACGTCGTCATGGAATGGCGCACCAGCGCTTACTGGTTTCTGGCCCGCCGACGAACGGATGGGCGGATCGAAACGTTGGACATCACCATCCAGTTCGTCAAACTCACCCGTAACCGCGACGAAATCCAGCTACTCGGCAGCCCTGCCCTCCGCGGCGCCGACACCGGATGGTTTATTGAAAAAATTGATTTTCACTCCGGCATCCACAATCCAACCTCGGCCGCTGCCAAGTTCCGTCAGTAGCCCACGCGCCAGAGAAACAGGCCTTTTGCCGGAGCAGTCTCAATCAACGCAACCCGTCTCTTCTGGCGGAGCAACTCACCGACTTGCGACGGCGTCAGTCGTCCCTCCCCCACTTTCACCAGCGCGCCCACGATGGAGCGCGCCATTTTGTAGAGAAAACCGTCTGCCACCACGGTGATCGTCAGCAACGAACCGCGTCTCGTCATGGTCAGTTTCGAGATCGTCCGAATCGGTGTCCGTTCCGTCTTTGCCGAGAACGCCGTGAAATCATGCCGTCCCCTCAACAACCGCGCCGCCCGCCGCATGGCGGTCACGTCCAATTTTCGGGGATGATGCCACGCATACCGCCGCAGGAATGGATCGGCAACGGCACCGCAATCAATCTGGTAGCGGTACTCTTTCCGTCTGGCGCTGAAGCGGGCGTGAAACTCCGCGCTCACCTCCTGCACAGAAAGAATGCGAACCTCTTCCGGCAGATTGGCGTTGAGTGCGCGACGCAGTACCGATGGTTTTAGCGATGTCGTCAGCGCCACGCTGGCAACCTGTCCCCGCGCATGAACTCCGGCATCCGTGCGACCTGCTCCGTGAATCCGCACGGGATGCCCGACAATCTTCGTGAGGGCCGTTTCGATCACTTCCTGCACGGTGACGGCGTTTGGTTGGAACTGCCAACCGCCATAGGCCGCGCCGTCATAGGCGATGGTCAACTTAAAGTGACGGGTGGGCATCGAGATAGCTTTGTAACAACAGTTGCGCCGCAAGTTGGTCGCGTTTTTCCCGGCGAACCGCGCGGCGGACATCGGCTTCAACCAGCGTCCGCTCGGCTTGCGCCGTCGTCAACCGCTCGTCCCATCCCTCCACGGGCAACGTGGTGAGAGATCGCAACGCGGCGATGAACGCCAGGACACGCTCGGTCTGGGCGCTGACAGTGTTGTCGAGCTTTCGCGGAACGCCGACGATAATCCTGCCGACACCGCGTTCTGACGCGACGCGAAGCACCTCGGTGACACTGCCGACGTAGCCGAGGCTTTGCGCGATGGTGGCGGTCTCGTCACTTATGGCGAGGCCGATCCGTTTCGTCCCGTGGTCAACCCCGAGGATGCGCATGTTTCACCGCCTTGACCATGGGCGCAACGAAACGTGCCACGTCCCGCGCCGAGTGCCCCCTGGCAATCTGGTTGACGATGGCGCTGCCCACCACAACCGCATCGCCGTGCGCCGCCACCTGGCGGGCTTGTTCGGGATTGGAAATGCCAAAACCGATGGCGATGGGCAGAGTGGTGTGGCGGCGGATTTTTTGGACCATCGGCGACATGGAAACAGACACCTGTTTTTGCATACCGGTCACGCCCTCGCGGGAGACATAGTAGAGGAATCCGCTCGCATGCCGGCAAATCCCGGCAATTCGTTTTTCCGGGGTGGTCGGCGCGATGAGATAAATCGGGCAAAGACCGTTTTGTTTCACGGCCTGTTCATATCCGTCGGCCTCTTCGGGCGGCAGGTCGAGCGCGAGCACGCCGTCCACACCTGCCGCCGCGGCCTCCCGACTGAAGCGGTCCACGCCGTGATGGTGAATGAGATTGAAATAGATATAAAAAACGATCGGAATCTGGCAACCCTCCCGGCGCAGGCGCGCCACCGTATCGAGAACGCCGTCCAGTGTGGTGCCACTTTGCAGTGCGCGTTCGGCAGCCAGTTGATTGACGACTCCGTCGGCCAGCGGATCGCTGAAGGGCACGCCGAGTTCGAGAACGTCCACCCCGACGCGCTCAAACTCACGAGCAAGCGCCGCGGTTGTTTTCAGGTTGGGGTCGCCCGCGCAGATGTAGGCAATGAAGCCTTTCTGTCCGACGGCGCGCAACGAGCGGAATCTGGCATCAATCCGATTCATGGAAGTTGTGCAGGTAAATAAACCTCAACCCTTCGAGGGTCAACATCGGATTGACGTGTTGGATGAGCGGCACCTGACGGGCAATCAGATCGCCATAGCCGCCGGTAGCGACGACCGTGGCATTGGTCATGCCGGGCTGCCGAAGGAGCGCGGCGAGGATTTCCTTGACCAGTCCGCGATACCCCACGACGGCGCCAACCTGCATGGCGCCCACCGTGCTTTTACCGATGACACTGCGCGGGGCGCGCGGTTTGATTCGCGGCAACAGCGCCGTGCGTTCGTGAAGATAATCGGTCATGGCCGCCAGACCGGGGGCAATGACGCCGCCGATGTATTCGCCGTCGGCGTTTACCACGTCGAACGTGACGGCCGTACCGAAGTCCACCACGATGGACGGGACGCCATAGAGTCGAACAACCCCGACCGAATTAGCAAGCCGGTCGGCGCCAATTTGGGTTTTGTTCGGGTAACGAATACCGATACCGAGATCGGCCTTTGCATTGACAAGCATCGTTGGCACGGCCAACCATCGGCGCAGTTGGCGCGTGGCCGACGGGACAACGGAGGAAAGGACACAGGCGCAATAGGAACCTTTTCGGAACGGGATGCCGCGAAGTCGGGCGGTGGGGACACCAATGACCTGCTGGATGCGTCGCGGCGTGGCGAGAGCGAAATCGGTATTGGTGTTGCCTACATCAATGAGGAGGACAGTTTCTTTTTCTTTCTCTTTCATCGGTTATTTTTCCACGGTCACATCAGCGCCCAAAATACGTTCCACCCGGCCATTGTCCTGACGCAACAACAACGCGCCATCGCTGTCGAGGGCAAGCGCCAGGCCTTCGATGCGCCGCTCTCCCATTTTCAGACTGATCTGGCGACCAATGGTGCTACACCAACGCGCCCATTCGGCAATGACAGCATCGAAGTCTGTCTGCGCACAACGGTAACAGTCGTCCAACGCCGCCAGCGCGGCGGCGGCCAGAGCAACACGGTCCTGGCGGTGACCGGTTTCCAGCGCGATGGAGGTGGCAGTAGCCGCGAGTTCGGGCGGAAAATCTTCGCGCTGACAATTCACATTGATTCCGACGCCGAGGATGGCGACGTTGTTTTGCAATTCGGTGAGGATCCCTGCCACTTTTCGGTCACCGATGGTCACGTCATTGGGCCATTTGATACGGGCATCGAGAGCAGCGGTTTGACGGATGGCGCGAGCAATGGCCACACTGGCGGCAATGGTGATCCGCGACATCGCGCGAGGCGAAAATATCGGACGAAGCAGGACGGAAAACCAGAGACCCTTACCACGGGGCGAAAGCCAGGAACGACCACGCCGTCCACGGCCTTTGGTCTGCGACTCGGCAAACACAACCAATCCCTCTCGCCCTCCAGCGGCACCCAAAAAGGCGACAACGTCGTTTGTGGAAGCCGTCTCGCTAAACACAATCACCTCGGAACCAATCACTTGCGGCTTCAACCGCGCCTTGATGTCGTCGGCGGTAAGACGGTCGGGAACGCTCAGGAGGCGATAGCCCCAATGAGGGTGAGATTCGATTTTGTAACCGAGTTTCTCCAATTCAGCGATTTCGGCGGCCACTGTTTGTTCGCTGACGTGAATGAGATGGCACAGTTGCGCGGCGGAAAGGAATCCTCCTTTTGCCTGATAGAACTGTTCCAGTATGGCCGCTCTTTTTGTCATGGGGAGAAACTCTAGTCAGTGCGGATACAAAAAGTAAGTAAAAACCGCGCGAAGACGCTTTTCCAGTATTGCCAGCGAGGAACAAATATCTTAGTTTGTAACGCCATGCCAGTCTTGACGATACATCCCGCCACGCCGCGGGAACGAGTTTTTCAATGGAGCGAGCCGCGGTGTGACATCGGACGCGCTCCCACCAATCATCTCCAAATTGATGAGGAAGCCGTCAGTGGGTATCACGCTCGCATTGAAAAACGCGGCGACGAGTATTGGTTGGTGGACCTGAACAGCACCAACGGCACCTTCGTCAACGGCTCGCAAATCAAAGAAGCACGGCTCAAGGACGGAGACACGCTTCAACTGGGCGAAGTGGTGCACATCCGATTTAACCTCCCCACGGAACAACCGCCAAAAGAAACGCCAACCGAGACGCCGAAACCCGCCCAACCCGAACCGGCGGTGGAAGTCGTGAGCGAAGGAGTTCCGATGCCGGGCATTCCGACCGCCGCGCCGGTTCCGCCGGGATCGGCACTGATGCCGGTCAGCGCAGGCACTGCCATGGCGCCGCGTGGCGTGCAATGTCCCTCCTGTCAGGCGTTCATCCCGTTTTCGGTCAACTTTTGTCCGCGTTGCGGCTTTAGTCTCGCGCAGACCGCGCCGCTTGCCTTCCCGTCGCAGCCGCAACCCGTTGGATTCGTCCGTCCGATGGAACATCCGGGCGCGCCGAGTGTGGGGATGCTGCCGTTGTTGGCGTTGTTGTGCGGTGTGTTTGGTTTCCTTGTGATCCCGTCGGTGCTGGCGATTATTCTCGGTCTGCTGGCCATTGGTCACATCCGACGCCACGGCGGTTTGGAATCGGACCGCAAACAGGCCACCTGGGGTGTATTCCTCGGATTTTTCTGGGTGGTAGTGGGTCTTGGTCTTGGCGGATTCTACGGTTGGCATCTCCACCAACGCGCCCAAAAAGAACAATTTGCCGAGACCCGCCTCGTGGTGGACAAGCTTATGGCCGAGAACGAAGCCAATGCCATCAATGTTCTCAAAGGCATCGCCCGCGCCGAAAAACTGGTCAAAATCATCCGCTACAAAGACCCGAATCAGTCGGGCGTCGGCCAGTACCTCCCCCTGACGGAACTGGCCGAAGCCGGTACCAGTTTTTGCAGCCGCGATCTCGCTTCCGGACTGGTCAAAGGTTATCGTATCAGCATCCGCGATGTCAGCGAAGCCAATTACACTGCCGTTGCCGAACCGGAAAAATACAACGAAACCGGTCGCCGCACTTTCACCATAGACCCCTCTGGCCTGATCCGAGGCCGTGATCTGGAAGGCAAAAGCTTCGCCCAAAGCGGCGGCGCTCTGCCCGTCCTCAGTGAACAAAAATCAGCTTTTGAGGGCAATGAAGACGATGCCATCGCCAAAGAAGCTCTTGTCACCGCCAAACGACTCGCCAGCGAAGGCCAATACGAGCAATGCCAGCGGATCCTCAACGATATTGCCACTCAGTTCTCCATCACCACCGTGGCACAGGAACTAACGGGTCTGAAGAAAAGCGTCGAGCCGTTCATCATTGAAGCGCAGGCGTCCCTCAAGCACCAGAAAGCCGACGCCGCCCTTGCGGCCAATGACCTCAAGCTCGCCATCAGCCTGTTCAAGGAAATCACCGAACTTTATCCAACCTACTCCAAAATCTCGCTGGTCAGCGACAACCTCACAAAGTACCAGACACTCTACATCCAGAAACTCGACAAGGAAGCCAAGGACCTCTTCGACAAGGCCGAAGCGCTCGAACGCGAGGGCAAACCCGAAGCCGCGCTTGAACTTTACGTTCAGATCGAGAAAAACTACCCCACCACCGATTGGGCGAAACGCATCGCGGAACAAAAACCTGCCCTCCAAAAATCCATCCGCGAAAAAGCCGCCGAGCAGCTTTACGCCCAGGCCCGGAGTCTCTCCGTCAACACCGACGCCCGCGACATCGTCAACCTCCTCCAACAACTGCAACGCAACTACACCGACACCGAGTACGTCCAACGCAACCGCGACGCCATTACCACCTACTACCAAAAAGCCCTCGCCGAACAATATCGCGCCCTCGCCATCGAACAGATGAAAGCCGGCCGCGACGCCGATGCGCTGGCCCGTCTCGAAGACGCCTGCGCCAACAACCCCGATGTCCGTCCCTCTTTCCGCGATCTGTTCCTCCAACTCTACCCGCGGGTCGCCCGCAAACGTATGGACGAAGGAGACGCGCGTACGGCTCTCCAACTCTACACCAACTACCTGATGCTGGAACCGGCCACCAACGAGGTCAACCTCGCCATCCTCAGCAAACTCCAGTACAACGTCGCCAAAATCGAATTCAGTCAGGGACGATACCTCGAAGCGCTGCAACTGCTCATCGGCGCAAAACCCGAGTACTTCCAAGACCCCGAATTCAACGACCTGTACGGCTCGGTCGAAATCGCCCGCGGAAACTACCTCGACTCCATTGAGTACTTCAACCGCGCCATCGCCGCCAAACCTACTGTCGGCAACTACTACGCTCGCCGCGGTTACGCCCAACTCCTCCTCGCCCTCCAAATCGAACAAGAAGCCATGATCGCTTACGCCGGTCTGCTCCGCGACCAGACCAACGTTGCGACAACCGCCACAGCACCCGCCAGCAATCCTCCGCCCACCGCCATCAACATCGTTGTCGCCGGCAGCGGCACCAATGTCCCCGCCCCCTCCAACACCCAAACCTCGACCGATTTCGGTCCGGTCTTTATGACCGTCCTCCCTCCCACCGCAACCGGCCTGAAACCTGAAATGCAGGTGCGCTACGATGCCTCCGCCTCACAATTGCTGCTGGACCAGATTCTCGACATGCTCGACGCCATGTCCGCCACAAACGCCGCCATGCGCGTTCGCACCGCCGTCCGCACCGCCAAGGCCGTCCAACCGACCTCCAGCAGCCGTACCACCGTCAACGTCAATACCACTCCCGAAACCAACGCCCCCACCAGCGACAACGTCACCACCGCCTCCTCCCGCGAGCGTCTGAAACGCATCAAAACCACCATGGACTTCGGCAAGTCCCTCAGCAGCCTCCGCCAACGCATCCTCGACTGTAACAAACGGCGCGAAATCTCTGTCGCCGCCATGCAACGCATGGCCGAACTGTTCAAAAACGGCAACCGCGATCTGGCCAGAGCCATTCAACTGCATGCCGACCGGTCTCCTCAACTGGCGGAAATCCTCAAAGCCACCGAGGAACACGAGAAACTGATCACCCGAGCGATTCCCAAGATTACCTCCTACCTGGCCGTCGAAATGGATGTGATTGACAAAGTCACCCAGATGACCGAGTCGGTGTACCGCAGCATGCGCGTCCACACCACCACCGCTTTGGACCCCACGGCCACACTCGACATTTACTTCAACCGATGGTTCGACCGCAGCGAGTTCGACAAGGGCGTTCAATTCCTCCGAGAAGCCGCCGCCATCAAAGTTCCACTGGAGAACTATTCGATTCTGCCACCCCCGGCCGCTTCTCCACCGTCGCCCGTCGCACCGTCATCCTCCGCCACCACCAAGTCGGCCACAACAACGCCAGCCGCCAAACCCACCAAACCCGCTCCGGCCACGGCGGAACCATCCGAACAATAACTCACAACGGCGTGTCCGTCACTTCCAGCGAGAAATCCATCGCCCGCGCGGAGTGCGTCAGCGCGCCCACGCTGATGTAATCCACTCCGCTGGCAGCAATCTCGGCGACATTGGCCAGGCGAATGCCGCCGCTGGCTTCGGTTCTGGCACGTCCGGCCACCAAACGGACCGCCTCGCGCAATTCGTCAGGGGTCATGTTGTCGAGCAGAATCTGATCGGCGCCCGCCGCCAGTGCTGTCTCCACATCGGCCAGCGAATCGGCCTCGATAATGACGGGAATGCGCGGGTCTTTGGCCCTGGCGGTCGCCACGGCGTTACCCATCGCAGACGGCCCCAAGCGGGACAGAATCGTCCGATGATTGTCCTTGATCATGACGGCGTCGTAGAGCCCCATGCGGTGATTGGTTCCGCCGCCGACAGCGACGGCATATTTTTCCAGCCAGCGCAACGTTGGCGTGGTTTTGCGAGTGTCCAGGATTTGTGTCTTGGTGCCTGCCACC
The DNA here is from genome assembly GCA_964541945.1 of uncultured Verrucomicrobiota bacterium. Lineage (GTDB taxonomy): Bacteria > Verrucomicrobiota > Verrucomicrobiia > Palsa-1439 > Palsa-1439 > CAIKAP01. Next base: position 111,614 of record CAZISE010000007.1, on the reverse strand, counting down.
GCCTCCACAAACTCGCGTGTCAACGTGGCGATACCGGAGAGGCGTTGGAGAAAGTTCAAGGCCGTCCGTTCCCCCGTCAGGATGGTTCGCGCCGCGCCGTCCAGACGGCAAACCACCTGTCCTGCCGCGACGATCGCGCCTTCCGAGACCACCGGCGATGTTTCCACGCCACCGAGTTCGGCAAACACCGCTTCTGCCAGCGGCAATCCCGCGACCACGCACGGTTCTTTGGCAAGGATGACCGCGCAGGCGCGAAGATCCGCGGGGATGGCGGATTCGGTGGTAACATCACCGGCGCCGACATCTTCGGTCAACGCGGCGCGGACGATTTGACGAATATACTCTTGAGTCAGGGTTGTCATTCTGAGCGGAGCGAAGAAGCGCTGAATCCGAGGGTTGGCGCGTCCTTCGATTCGCTCAGGGTGACAACTTTTTCGTGCGTCGTGGCTTCTTTACCACATTCACGCGCAGCTTGCGGCTATATTTTACTTCGCGTTTGGGCGCAACCGTTTTCCCCTCCTGTAACGCCTTGATCTGGTCGCGCAGGATCGCTGCCTTCTCGAATTGGAGATTTTCGGCGGCCTCCAGCATTTCCGCTTCCAATTCGCGGATCAACTCCGTCGTGGCATATCCGTCACGGACAACCGCGGCTTCGACTTCCCGCGCTTTTGTCAGCTCGGCGAGGCTGAGTTGCAGTTCGCGTTTGACGGTTTTGGGCGTGATGTGGTGTTCCTGGTTGTAGGCGAGTTGTTTCCGACGCCGGTATTCGGTGGTTTCCAGAAATTTCCGAATCGAATCCGTGATTACGTCGGCGTACAGGATCACCTCGGCATTGATGTGACGCGCGGCGCGGCCTGCCGTTTGGATGAGCGAGGTTGCGCTGCGGAGAAATCCTTCCTTGTCGGCGTCGAGAATAGCCACCAGCGACACTTCGGGCAGGTCGAGTCCTTCGCGCAAGAGGTTGATGCCAACCAGCACATCGAAGTCGGCGGCACGCAGGCCGCGCAGGATTTCCACGCGCTCAATGGCGTCAATCTCGCTGTGCAGATATTTCACGCGAATACCAACGTCGCGGAGATAATCGGCGAGGTCCTCGGCGGTGCGTTTGGTCAGTGTTGTGACCAGAACGCGCTCGCCCTTCTCGACTCGTTGTCGGCATTGCTCGATCAGGTCGTCAATCTGCCCCTGGAGGGGTTTCACCGTCACCGGCGGATCCACCAGCCCGGTTGGGCGGATAATCTGTTCAGCCACCACGGCGCTTTTCTCCAGTTCAAAGGGACCGGGTGTCGCCGAAACGAAGATGCATTGGTTGACCAAGCTTTCGAACTCTTGGAAGTTTAGCGGACGATTGTCGAGCGCGGAGGGGAGGCGGAACCCGTGCTCCACGAGCGTGGTTTTCCGCGAGCGGTCGCCCGCGTACATCCCCCCGATCTGCGGCACGGTAACGTGCGACTCGTCCACAATGAGAAGATAATCTTTCGGGAAGAAATCCAGCAGGCAAAACGGGCGCTCGCCGGGAGCGCGTCCACTGAGGTGGCGTGAGTAGTTTTCGATGCCGGCGCAGAACCCCATTTCCTGGAGCATTTCCAGGTCGTACATGGTGCGGCTGTGAATACGCTGGGCTTCGACCAGTTTTCCGCGTTGCTCAAACCAGGCCACGCGCTCGGCCAGTTCGGCTTTAATGGCGTTCACGGCATTGGCAATCTTGTGATAGGGCGTGACCCAGTGTTTGGCGGGATAAATCGAGATGGCGGAGATCGTTTCCTTTTTCTTGCCGCTGAAGGGATCAAACCGGGCAATGGCGGCCACTCGGTCGCCGTCGAATTCGATGCGTACCGCGTCATCGGTGTAACTGGGGCAGACCTCGACGGTGCCGCCGCGCGCGCGGAATCGTCCGCGGGTCAGTTCGTAGTCGTTGCGGTCGTATTGCATGTCCACCAGTTTGCGGAGCAGGTCGTCGCGGGCCATTTCACTGCCGACAGTAACAAGCGCCATCATCTCGAAGTAATCTTCCGGCGAGCCGAGGCCGTAGATACAGGAGACACTGGCAACCACAACCACGTCGCGACGCGCGAGCAACGAACTGGTGGTGGAAAGTCGGAGTTTTTCAATCTGTTCGTTGATGCTGGCGTCTTTCTCAATGTAGGTGTCGGTCTGCGGGATGTAAGCTTCGGGCTGATAGTAGTCGTAGTAGCTGACGTAGTATTCGACCGCATTGTGAGGGAAAAACTGTTTAAACTCGCTGAAAAGCTGTGCCGCCAGTGTCTTGTTGTGCGAGATCACCAACGTCGGACGATCCATCGCGGCAATGACATTGGCCATGGTGAAGGTCTTGCCGCTGCCGGTAACGCCGAGCAGCGTCTGGAAACGGTTACCGGCTCGCAGCGATTCGACAAGTGCGCGAATCGCTTCCGGCTGATCCCCCCGCGGCCTGTATTTGCTGACGAGTTGAAAGGACATGGCATTGAACGGTTAATTTTCGGTCACCCGCAACACATCCGACGAGTGTGCATCCTCGACCGTTGCGGTCAGACGTGATACCCCCATGCAAGCGCGATAGACGCTCCAAAAGTGTTCCATTGGCCGGGCTTTGACCATAATGGAGGATTTCATACTCTTTTCGCGGCTGCACGTAATAGCAATATAAAGGGGCCACGTGGAAAGCAATTCTATTACTAGGTGAACCGCAACAAAGTAACCTGTTCGCAAAAAGTAAGAGTCGAACCGTAACAGGATCGCCATATACCATGAATGCGAGAAACCCCAGGTTGCGTCGAACCAACGTTGCAGTTCTTGCGGAGAGAACCCCATGAAGGCAGTGGAACTCGCGCTCACGTTGATGTGAGCAGCACGCTTTCTTCTCAAGGAAAAGCTTTTCGGAGTATCATTTCTTCACACACCCCGCACATCCAAATCAGCGAGGAACCGTTTTCTTGTCGTCGGGCGCGCCACCGATGTTGTTCCGGGTGTGTGTCGTTGACTTTGCGGGTGCGCTTCGTATATTCGCTCCGCATATGCAAGTCACGCGCGCAGGCGAATATGGAATCATCGGGCTGCTCTACCTCGCACGTCAACCCGCTGGGCGAACGGTCATGGTGGACGAGATTAGCGAGGCGGAGAATGTCCCGAAAAGTTTCCTGGCCAAAATCTTCCAGTCACTGGCCAAAGGCGGCCTGGTTCAATCGGTGCGCGGCGCTCATGGCGGGTTCCGCCTCGCCAAGTCGCCATCGGAAATTACCGTGCTGCAGATTCTCCAGTGCGTTGAAAGCGGGTTTGGCTTGCAAAAATGCGTCTCCAACAGCCCGGAATGCGTCATGGCCGACCGACGGTTGAACACCTGTCCGCTGTGCGGGATTTTTGGCGAGGCGCAAAACCGGGTAAATGAAGTCTTTTCCCGTACCACCCTCGAAGAGTTGCTCAAACGCCAGCCTTCCTCCCATGCCGCTCACTGAACAACAAATCCGCCAGGCTCTCCAAACGGTCCGTTTCCCCGGCTACAGCCGCGATATTGTGAGTTTTGGTTTTGTAAAATCCATCGCCATCAACGGCTCGTCAGTGCAGGTGCGAATGGAACTGACAACGCGCGACGAGGGCGCCGCCGCGCAAATTCAGCGCGAAGTCGAGAACGCCTTGCGCACCTTGCCGGGCGTTGGAGAGGTAGTCGTGGAAGTCCGACTTGCCCCTCCACCTTCGTCGGTGTCTGCCACCGTGCCGACTCCGCAACGGCTCGAAGGCGTTCGCCGTGTTATCGCCGTCGGTAGCGGCAAAGGGGGCGTCGGCAAGTCCACCGTCGCGGTCAACCTGGCGTGCGCATTGCACGGGTTGGGGTTGAAGGTGGGGCTGTTGGATGCCGACATTTACGGGCCAACGGTGCCAAAGATGCTCGGCACGCTGGAACAGCCCACCGTCACGGGAGAGCGGATCAATCCAATTGAGAAATACGGCCTGAAACTGATGAGCATGGCGCTGTTGTTGGACCCCGATCAGGCCGTCATCTGGCGCGGCCCGATGATCATGAAGGCCATCCAGCAGTTTATCCACGAGGTGAACTGGGCGCCGTTGGACATTCTGCTGGTGGACCTGCCGCCGGGTACCGGCGACGCGCAGATTTCGCTTTCGCAATTGTTGGCGCTGGACGGCGCGGTGATTGTAACGACGCCACAGGAGGTGGCGATGGAAGTGGTTCGCCGCGGTGTGACGATGTTTGAGAAGGTCAACGTTCGCGTGCTGGGATTGATTGAAAATATGAGCTATTATGTCTGTCCGAATTGCGGTGAGCGCGACGAGATTTTCGGGCACGACGTGGCGGGGCAGATAGATCTGCCCGTATTGTGTCGGCTTCCATTGAACTCGGAAATTCGCGCCTGCGGCGACCGGGGCGAGCCGGTGGTGATTTCCCTGCCCCATCATCCCGCGGCGACGGCATTTCGGGAGTGCGCCGAAACCATCTGGAGACAACTGTCATGAGCGTCACCACCGACCAGGTCCGCGACAAACTGCGCGAATGCTACGACCCGGAAATCCCGTGTAACATCCTCGATCTGGGTCTTGTTTACGACGTGAAAGTGGCGGGAAACCGCGTGGAAGTGGTAATGACATTGACAACGCCCTCTTGTCCACTGGCCCAACAAATCACCGGCAAGGTCCGACAAAAGCTGTTGGAACTGCCGGAGATTTCGGAGGTGGATGTTCGCCTGGCCTTTGATCCGCTTTGGACGCCTTCCATGATCAGCGAGGAAGGTCGCCGCCAGTTGCAAATGCGCTAAATTGGCTCGGATTGGCCGTTGCTTTTTCCGTCTGGCTCGGTATGATGTGGCAGGTTGCCATGGCCGGGCATCGGTTCCATCTGCTAGCCACGTTGCTGCTTGCAGCAGGGGTTTCCTGCTGTTCTCTCGCAACGGCTGATACCAATACCGCGGCCAAACTTTCCAATCCAGAAGCCGTCTTTGAAGAGGCAAACCTCTTCTTCACCCAGTACAAGCAGGCGGCTCGACAATTACGCGAGAAACGCACTGCTGAGGCCGTGTTGACGATGAGCTTGTTGACTCGCAGCCTGAAAAGTTCTCCCTGGCTGGAGATTGCCCTGCTGAAACAAAGTGAAATGATCGAAAACACCAACGACCAGTTTGCCCTGGACAATTACAATCTTCTGCTACAGCGCCTGCAAAATTCCCCCTATTTCCAGCGAGAGGGCGAGAAGGTGCGTCTTTTCGCTGTCGCATTGCAGGGCGCCGTCCACAACGGCATCAATCGCATCCGCGCCCGCCGCATCCGCCTTGCGCTGGACCGCTATTTTGTCCGCTACCACGAGTACCCCGAATCGCTCGCCAAACTCGCCATCCTCGGATACATCGAAATGGAAAACATCCAAACTGCTGACGAAAAACCTTTTCGTTATGTTCCCACGGGACAACAACTAAGCCCGTTCCTCTCTTACAAGCGTTACGAGGGACTGGAAACCCGCCCCCCAGAACCGTTTCTCGTCACCTCGCCCCGCCTCGAAAGCACCAGCCGGGCCAGTGACGAACCGTTGAAATACGCCGCGATTATGCAACTGCCCGGCACCCGCCAACCGACTCGTGTCCTGGAAGATCAAAGTGTCCAGGGACTTGTTGTCCTGACCATCGCCCCCACCGGTGTCGTTCTCTGTAACGATCAACGCATCCTCGTCCTGTTGCTCCCCGATTGACCGATGAAATTGACCTTCCTCGGCGCCACCAAACGCACCACCGGCTCCAAATACCTCCTCGAAATCAATGGCCAACGCCTCCTAATCGAGTGCGGCCTTTATCAGGGCCATCGCGACAAATCCATCGAATACAGCACCAAACTCCCCTTCGATCCCACCACCATCAACGCCATGGTCCTCAGCCACGCCCACATTGACCACAGTGGCGTCATCCCCATCCTTTGTCGCGACGGTTTCCACGGCAAAATTCATTGCACCGAAGCCACCGCCGACCTCTGTAACTACATGCTCCTGGACACCGCGCACATCCAGGAACAAGACGCTGTCTTCATCAACAAAAAACGCGCAAAACAATCTCTCCCCCCCATCCAACCCCTCTACACACAGGCCGATGCCCTCGCCAGCCTCCACCAGTTCGCCCCACTCCCCTACGCCACCCCAACCCCCATCCTCACCGGTGTGACCCTTACCCTCCTCGACGCCGGCCACATCCTCGGCGCTGCCATTGTCGTCCTCGACCTCGAAGAAAACGGCCGTCGCGCGCGCCTCGTCTTTAGCGGTGACATTGGGCGCGGCAACAACGACATCCTCCGCGACCCCGAAATCCCCCATGACGTGGACCACCTCATGGTGGAAAGCACTTACGGCAACCGCGACCACGAACCACTCGCCGATGTCAATACCCGCATCTGCCGTATCATCAACCACGCCTTGGAACATCATGGCAAAATCATCATCCCCGCCTTTGCCGTCGGACGCACCCAACAAATTCTTTACACGCTCTACCAATTGACACAACACAAGTGCATCCCGCCCATCAAAACGTTTGTGGACAGTCCGCTGGCCATCAACGCCACCGCCGTCTTCCGTACCCACCCGGAGTGCTTCAACCAGAATTTCCAAACCCTTATGCGCAACGGCGACAACCCGTTTACCATGCCCAACCTCACCTACATTGGAAGCGTCGCCGAAAGCATGGCCCTCAACGACCTCCGCGAACCTTGCATCATCCTTAGCGCCTCCGGCATGGCCGAAGCCGGTCGTATCCGCCACCACATCAAAAACAACATCGGCGACCCCAACACCACCATTCTCATCGTCGGCTGGTGCGCCGCCCACACCCTCGGTGCCCACCTGGCCAGCGGCCACAAAGAAGTCACCATCTTCGGAGAACCTTATCGCGTTCGCTGTCATGTCGAAACCATCAACGCCTTCAGCGGCCATGCCGATCGTACTGAACTGCGCGCTTGGGCCGAGAAAATCACCGGCCCGCTCAAAAACATCTTCGTTATCCACGGCGAAGAACCCGCCGCCAACGCTTTTGCCGACACCCTCCGCCAAATCCACCCGCACGCCAACATCCTCGTCCCCGAATTTCAGGACACCGCCGAACTCTAGCAACCTGTCCGATAACAACGTCAAACAAATTGCGCGTGTTGAGAATCAAACACTTCTAAAACAAACTTTTGCCCTGCTTTCGTCGGCGAAAGTCCGTTGTTGGTAAGGTAAACGTTCTCGCGCTAACAATTTGGCAGTGATACCGTCAAGAACCTTTCGTGTTTTCACCTGGCATCCCTGATCGGAGCCGGAACGATACGGTTGGATTGAGATTCGTTGGTCGGTTTCATGGGATTGGGTTTGGCAGGAGCCAACAGCATCGCAACCGAGAATCCCCGTCAGTTCGAGCAGTATTTACTGCTGTCACCGACGCGTTTCCGCCCTGCGTACCGCCAGGCCCAAGGTAGTTTACCACGCATCCGATTCCACACCGCCGCACGGACGGGTCAGCTTACCGACGAACGACGCGCGAGCGGTTGTCGGCGACGGCGAGAATGCCGCGAGTAACCTTTGGCGATATCGGCGGGGTAAAGGCGTTGGGATAAGGTCTGTTCGAGTTGACGGGGGAACTGTTGCTGATGCAGGGGCTGCGACCAGACGCAGAGGCTGCCGTGGGCGGTGAGACGTTGATTGGTAAAACCGATTCGGATGGACGAAGGAGCGGTGGTGAGTGTCAATGTTCCAGCGCACCGTTTGGTGCACCTCCGATGGAGGCGACCGAGCGAGGTTTGTGGGCATACAACCCAACCCACCAAACGGCGTTCAAACTTTCAACGGAATCGTTTCGGTTTACATTGCGATTTGTTGACAAGGAGGGAACAGCGACAAGCTCACAACGACGAGGACATAAGGGGCGATGGACGAGACGGTTTTGGGAAACCCGCTTTCGGAGGACGTGGGACAACAGCGCTGGTACATTCCGTCTAATATTGACGAACTGTGCTGGTATGACCTCCAGACCGCTAAGCGCGCCGCCATCACTCAAGAAAACAAACTCACCAGGTCCCGACCAACAGTTAGTACATCATTCCCGCCCTTCTGAATATTCGTTACACAAAAATGAGACGATCGTCTCATTTTTGTGTAAAAAATCAGCTTCACATATTTCCGTTTAATGAGGAATAGGTGGGTAGATTGCACTCCCTTTTTTGGGGGTACCGCAGCAGCGCACCGAGAGCAAGCGGGCGCCACATCGCGATCCCAAAGTCCAGATCTCTTATACGCAGAGTACTATTCATCACCTTCAACTTCATCATCAAGGGGGCACGATCTCACCAGCGGTTTCCACCCAGATTGGGAACTTCGCTTGACAACCGGATGATAGTGGATATAGTGTAGCCATAATAAGACAAAATAAGTCTGATTTAGGAGATGGCATGAATGATACGTTTCAGATTGTGGACCTACACGCGCGGATCGAAGAGCGCGAGATTCTCAAGGGTGTGGACCTGACTCTTCGCAAAGGGGAGGTTCACGCCATCATGGGACCAAACGGTTCCGGCAAGAGTACGTTGGCAAATGCCATCATGGGTAATCCAAAGTATGAAGTTACCCGCGGCCAGATTCTCCTAAAAGGCGAAGACATTGTGGGGCTGCCGACTGATGAGCGTGCCCGCAAAGGTCTGTTTCTGGCCTTTCAGTATCCCTGCGAAGTTCCCGGCGTGCGGACGGCCAATTTTCTGAAGCTGGCCTGCAACGCCCGCGCCGGCAAGGAACTCGACACGATGGAGTTCTACGACAAGCTTCAGGAAAAAATGAAACTCCTCGACATTGAGGAAAAGTTTGTCCGGCGCTACCTGAACGAGGGGTTTTCCGGCGGTGAAAAGAAACGCAACGAGATTCTCCAGATGCTGATGCTGGAGCCGGAGTTTGCCGTGCTCGACGAGACGGATTCCGGGCTGGACATCGACGCCTTGAAAATCGTCTGTGAAGGGGTCAACAAACTTCGCGGCCCCGGTATCGGTATCCTCATCATCACCCACTACGAGCGGATGCTTCGTTACATTACGCCGGATTACGTTCACATCCTCGTGGATGGCGCCATCGTGAAATCCGGCGGTCCCGAACTCGCCGCGCATTTGGAACAGTACGGTTACGACTGGATCACAAAGGACAAATGAGCGCCCCTATCTCCAGCAATTTCCCCATTGGCCGGGAGTACAAGGAAGGCTTTCACGATGAGATCAAGGCTGTGCGGTCCGTCCCCAAAGGGCTTTCTCACGACGTGGTGGATTACATGTGTGACGTCAAAGGAGAACCGGACTGGATGCGTCAGTTTCGCCACCGCAGTCTCGATTTGTTCCTCAAACAAGGTATCCCGGAGTGGCTACCGGGACTGCGGGATGAGTTCAACTACGACGAGTTCACCTACTACGTCAGTCCCGTGGACAAGCCAGCGCGTCGCTGGGAGGATGTACCGGTGGAGATTCGCCGCACCTACGACAAGCTCGGCATCGCCAAGGAAGAACAGAAGCTCCTCGGCGGTCTCGGCGCCCAGATTGACAGCGAGATGGCCTATCACAACATCCAGGAATCTCTCGCCCAGAAAGGCATCGTCTTCCTGAGTTGTGACGATGGCCTGAAAGAGTATCCCGATATTTTTCGCGCCCATTTTGCAAAGGCCATTCCGCCCGAAGACAACAAATTCGCTGCTCTCAATTCGGCTTTCTGGAGCGGCGGCTCGTTCGTTTATGTGCCCAAGGGCGTCAAGTGTGACATCCCCCTCTCGGTTTATTTCCGCATCAACGCCGAGCAATTCGGCCAGTTTGAGCGCACCCTCATCATTGTCGAGGACGACGCCTTCTGCCATTACGTCGAGGGTTGTTCCGCGCCCATCTACACGACCAACTCTCTTCATGCCGCCGTGGTCGAGATCTACGTCAAAGAACGGGCGCGCTGCCGTTATACCACTATCCAGAACTGGTCCACCGATGTCTATAACCTCGTCACAAAACGTTCCATGATCTCCGCTCACGGCGTCATGGAATGGGTGGACGGTAACCTCGGTTCCAAACGTACCGTCAAATACCCCTCCTGCTACATGATCGGCGAGGGCGCTCACGGCGAAGTCCTCAGCCTCGCTTCCGCCGACAAAGGGATGTGGCAGGATGCCGGTGCCAAACTGGTTTTCCTTGCGCCAAACTGCTCCGGCCGCATCAACTCCAAGTCCATCAGCGGCCACGGCGGTCGCAGCAGCTACCGCGGTCTTGTCCAGGTTGCCAAAAATGCAACCGGCTGTCGTGCGCAGGTCAACTGCGACGCCCTCATTCTCGACCCACAAAGCCGTTCCGATACCTATCCCACAATGGAAGTTAACGGCGAACTGGCCACCATCGAGCACGAGGCGACCGTCTCTAATGTCTCCGATGAACAGCTCTTTTACCTCACCAGTCGCGGCATCAAAAAGGAGGACGCCATCTCGATGATCGTCAACGGCTTCATCGAACCGATCGTGAAAGAACTGCCCATGGAGTTTGCCGTCGAAATCAACCGCCTCATCGGCCTGCAAATGGAAGGGTCCGTCGGATGAACCTCGATTCTCAACGCGCTCTCGCTTGGCAAACCTACCAGCGTCTTCCCCTGCCCTCTCGACGCGACCTCGAATGGCAACGATTCGATCTTCGCACACTCAACCTCACCGACATCGAGAAACGCCCGCAATCACTCCGCGTCAGCCTCAACGCCGCCCCCGGCGTGACACTCGTTCCACTCACCGACCAACCGCAACTCGGCCGCGCCATTCCCGCCGATGAACCCAACAAGTTCGCCGCGCTCGCCTCCGCTCTCTGGCAATACGGTGCGCTCCTCCGCGTTCCGGCCCATCACAAGGCCGACCGTCCGTTGGAAATCACCTACGAATTCACCGGCGACAACGCCGCGGCGTTTCCGCGCACCCTTGTTGTCCTCGAATCAGGAGCCGAGGCCACGCTCATTCAGAAATTTACCGGCTCCGGCGCCGGTGTTCACGCCAGTCTGACGGAGGTGTTCGTCGAGGAAGGCGCGCGTCTGCACTACATCAGTTTCCAGAACCTCGCTTCCGGTGCGCTCGATTTCACGCTCAAACGCGCCCATATCGCGCGCAACGCCGAGATTGACTGGGTGGTCGGCATCTTCGGCGGCGCGCTTACCCGCTACGATGTCCAGTGCGTGATGGACGGCGAGGGCGGTCGCAGTTTCATGTACGGCATGGCTGTTGCAGATGGCCGCCAGCAGATCGCGCAGTTTACCCGCCAACATCACCGCGTCGGCAATACCACCAGCGATCTGCTCTTCAAAAATGTCTTGCGTGACCGCGCCGCCACCAACTACGCCGGCATCATCAAGGTCGAAAAAAACGCCAACGGTACCAACGCCTACCAGTCCAATCGCAACCTCGTCCTCGACAAAACCGTCCAGTGCAACACACGTCCCATCCTCGAAATCGAGTCCAACCAGCTCCGGTGCACCCACGGCGCAACCGTCGGCCAACTCGACGAGAACCAGCTTTACTATCTACGCACCCGCGGCCTCGACGAAATCACGGCGCGCAACACCCTCATCGCGGCATTCCTCGAACCCGTCCTCGCCCGAATCCAGGTGGAAAACGTCCAACAGGAGTTTGCCGAACTCATTCACCGAAAGGCGGTACGTTGACATGATGGAAATCCTCGATGTGGTCGAACTGGAAGAAATACGCGACGACTTCCCGTTGCTGGCCCAACGGGTTCACGGCAAACCGTTGATCTACTTCGACAACGCTGCCACCTCGCAAAAACCGCGTGCCGTCATCGAGGCCATCAACGATTACTACCATCGTTACAACGCCAACGTCCACCGCGGCATCCACGCCCTCGCCGAACGTGCCACCCGCGAATATGAACTCGCCCGACAAAAAATCGCCCGCCACCTCAATGCCGAATCCCCCGAAACCGTCATCTTCACCCGCGGCACCACCGAGTCCATCAACCTGGTCGCCCAAACCTGGGGACGCGCCAATCTCAAACCCGGCGACGAAATCCTCCTCACATGGATGGAACACCACAGCAACACCGTGCCGTGGTATCAAGTGGCGGCCGCCACGGGAGCCGTCATCAAACGCATTCCCCTCCTGCCCGACGGCACATTGGACCTGAGCCAACCAATCAGCGAACGAACCAAACTCGTCGCCGTCACCCATGCCTCCAACGTCCTCGGGACCATCAACCCGATCCGTCAGATCGCCGACGCCGCCCATCGGGTCGGTGCCCTCCTACTGGCCGACGGCGCACAAGCCGCGCCACATCTTCCCGTGGACGTGCAGGCGCTCGGCTGCGATTTCTACGCCCTCAGCGGCCATAAAATGCTCGGCCCCACCGGCAGCGGCGTCCTCTACGGCAAACGCGCTCTCCTCGAAGCCATGCCCCCTTTCCTCGGCGGCGGCGAAATGATTCGCGAAGTCGGGCCCGACAGTTTTACCTGCAACGATCTACCCTACAAATTCGAGGCTGGGACTCCTGCCATTGCCGAAGCCATCGGTCTCGGTGTGGCCGTGGACTACCTCCAACGGATCGGGATGGAGAAAATTCGCCAGCATGAACAGGAAATAACAGCCTACGCCCTCGAACGAATGGCTGAATTCCCCGAAATCATCGTCTATGGCCCGCCCGATGCCGTCCACCGCAGTGGCCTGATCTCCTTCAGCATGGGTGACATTCATCCCCACGACATGGCCACCTTTCTCGACGAAGACGGCATCGCCATCCGAGCCGGACACCATTGTGCACAGCCTCTTCACAAGCACTTGGGATTGAGCGCCACTTCGCGCGCCAGTTTTTACCTCTACAATACCCGCGCCGAGGTGGACGCCTTCATCGAAGCCCTTCACAAGGTCAAAAAATTCTTTGGCGCCTGCCCGACCGGACGGCAACTGGGGTTTTAGGCATGAAACTTGTTGTAACCATTTTCGAGCTGCTGGCTCTAAACCAACAGGAGCACGAACATGAAAAAGAACATACGAAAACACATGAAGCTCGGAGATGTCATCCGCATCGTTTCCCAATTGTCCCGCAACGACCATGAAACCGGCGTCGTCGTGGCCGACATGATCAACCGGGGACTCATCAAGTTCTCCGGGCCGCTCCGGCACCAAAAGGTCGTCATCAAATAACCGCTTCTCTTCTCCCGGCCATACGGGCGCGCCCCTCCCACGCGCCCGTTCACGCCCGGCAGAGTCGCCCGACTCTGCCGGGCGAATCGTTTTCGTCAACCCAACAAGCCGCGTCCTCCCCGTCTCGTCTCGGTAAAAACATCAATCCAACGATGGTCCCACGCTGATCCCTTTCACTTCGCCTCCATCCAACCCGCGCAGACGGACACAAAGCTGCCACTCGCCGCCGCCCTGCGTGATTTTCACCAACAATGTGTTCACGCCGGAACGAAGTTTGAGTCGCGCCTTCTCGGAACCGGGCGTGCAGGGTCGCACCGCGTTGGCCGAGAGTACCACCTGACCGTTCAGCCAGATTTTTGCCCCATCATCGCTGCCGTTCTCCAACACGATCTCCTGTTCCTTGTCAGACTCAATCCGCGTCTGCACATAAACCACGCGGTCATTGCCGCCCAGAATCTTCTCCAAACGAAGAATCCGCGGACCGCTCGACGGCGGGACCGCGATCATCTTCCATGCCACACCGGGCGCGCCCGGTTGTTCGGGCGGAAAAATCTCATGAAACAGTTCGTTGGCGCCCTTCCCTTCCTTCATATACGGCCCCGCCAGCAACCATGCGGTAATGTAACCGTCCGCCTGTCCTGTGTTCTTCAACGCGGCCAGCGCTTCGTCCACGGCAACCAGGGGTTTGATCTGCTGCAACAGCGGCTCAAATCGCCCGCGATACACCGGGCCAATGTCTTTTGCCAACCGCACAATGGCCGTCGCGGCATCGCGCGCCACCGTTTCATCCTTCAGGCACGACTGCAACACATCGAGCGCCTCAATTACACCCAACCCGGCCATTCCGGCCAACGCGAGCCGTTTCTCGTCGGGGCGCTGTGCCGTTTCGAGAATGCCCCTGAGCCACTGCAACCGGTCCGTCACCGCGGCATCCCGCCCCCCTGCCAGGCGCGCGCACCCGCGCAACGCGATCACCGCCAGTTTCGGTTCTTTTGTCGTTCGCGCCACCTCCAACAACGGCACGGCGGCGGTGACTTCCGGCCAGTCCGCCAGCGCTCGCACGGCGACTTCGCTCACCTGGGCATCGGAATCTTTGGTCGCCTGATACACCGCCGCCAGCGCCTCGGCGGTTCGCACGCGTGGCAACAACCGCAGAATGGCCATTTTCGCCGCGGGCGTCTCGGCGCGTACCGCCAGCAGGGCCGCGGCACAGGCCGGGCGATCCTCGGCGCGCCCGCAAATGGCCGCAATCGCATCGCCGGCTGCCTCGTTTTTTGTGACCAGTTCCGCCAACAGAGGCAACGCCGCCACAATCCGTCGTTTTCCGACAAGCGCTACCACTGTCGGGTCAGCGGACTTCACCCGCTCGACCAGGGCGTTGTTGACGCGCGGGTTGCGCATCCGCTCCAGCACGGAAACCGCGCCACACTTCAACAACATCGGCACATCGTCCGCCTCACCGTGCGTGACCAGCGCTTCCAACGCCGCCGAGCGAACGGCGTCGTCTTTCGTCGCATCGAGCGTCCGCAAAATGTCTGCGCGCGCCGGCACCGCGGGCAGATCCGCCAACGCGACCAGCACCGCGACCTGGGCCGCGGGCGTCAACGCGGGCAATTGTGCAACCACGTTGCGCTGAAACACCGCGTCCCCCGTGACAAACGCGCGAAGCGCGGCGGCCTTCAACGCCGCGTCATCGCCCTGCAAATACTTCAGGGCGACCGGAGCCGAGTTCAGCCCGACCAGGGCGGCGGCGCGAATGAACGACGGTTGCCGCACATCGTCCAGCAACGCCTGAAACATCGCCGCCGACTGCAATCGCGCCGCGCAAGCCAACCGGGCGCGGGACACCGCCACGGACGGCGGCAATGAGTCGAGCGCGCGAGCCGCGCTGCTTGTGCCAATCTCGCCCAACGCGGTGATTGCCGCTTGGTTTTCGCGGGCAAGCTGCGCCAGCGCCGACACCGCCGCTTCATCGCGTCGGACCGCCACAGAACCAATAATTCCGTCGAGGAGTTTTCCTTTCACGCGGAGGAGCGCGTCGCGCAGCGCCCGACCGGCTTCCGCCTCCGGCATCGGTTCGAGCGCGAGTCGGGCCACGTCGGAAAGCTGCTCATCTCCGAGCCACGCCGCCAGCACGGGGACCGAGCGGACCGATCCAACGATGGTCAACTGGCGGATGAGAAGGCGGCGGGCGTCCGTGGTGGTGTCGGGCGATTGGAGGATGGCGAGCAATTTGGTTTCGATGGCCGGGTATTGGGCCGGTGTAGCACGACGGATTTCCGACTCGATGGCGGCGATTGGCTCGCGGCTGTCGCCGAACCTGTATCGGGCGGCTTCCTGATAGATGTCAGCCACGGCAGAGGCCGCCAAGAACGCGGTGAGGAGGAGGAGTTTCATAGGGTCGCCTTTCATCCGATAACGAGGCGCCAGGGGGATCGTTTGGCGCGGCCGAGCAACGCGCTGGCGGCAGGGTCGTTGAGGATTTGTTCGGTATCGGGGTTCCATCGGATTTTGCGACCAACAAGCATCGCGATCTGGCCGAGGTGACCGATGCTGGCGCTGCGATGAGCCACTTCGGCAGGAGTGATGGTGGTGCGACGGGATTTGACGCAGTCGAGAAAGTTGCGCTGGTGACCGGGCGAACGGTATAGGTTGATTTCCTCCGGACCGATGACCTCTTTCATCAGGCTCTTGGGTTCGGTGTCAAACCCGCCGCGATCAATCCAGACCCAGCCTTTGTCGCCGATCCAACGGGTTCCCATGCCCTTGGGTTGTTGTTTGGCGTTGGCCACGATCATGGTGACGCCGTTGGCGAATTTGGCGGCAAACTTGTAACTGGTCGGCGCATTGTAGAGTCCGGTGGTGGGAAACTCGGCGTTGATCGGCTCAACCTCCACCGGCCCGGTCAACTCGGTGCCGAGTCCCCATTGCGCGATGTCAGCGTGGTGACCGATCCAGTCCATCATCTGGCCGCCGCCGTAATCGAGTTGCCAGCGCCAGTTCCAGTGGGTCCGATCGGGCGAGTACGGCGCCCACGGAGACGGGCCGATCCAGAAATCGTAATCGAGTTCGGGCGGCGGCTCGCAAAATTTCTCGCTGCCGCCGGGGCTGCCGTTGGGAAGACCGACTTCGACGGTGTGGATTTTGCCGATGCGCCCGTTGCGGACCAGTTCGCAGGCGAATCGGAACTGGTTTTGCGAGCGTTGCCAACTGCCGGTCTGCCAGACGCGCCCGTATTGCTGGAGCGCGCGCACCATCGCGCGGCCTTCCGCCAGATCGTGCGAAAACGGTTTCTCGCCATACACATCCTTGCCGGAGCGGGCGGCGAGGATGGCGGGGATGGCATGCCAGTGGTCGGGCGTGGCCAGCGAAATGGCGTCAATATCCGCGCGGGCCAGCAGTTCGCGAAAATCGTTGTAGGCACGGCAATCCGAGTTGCCGTAACGCTTGTCCACTTCGGCTTTGGCGCGGTCGCGGTGGCGTTTGTCCACGTCGCAGACAGCGATGACCTGGGCGTCGCGCTCATTGAGGAACGCGTTCATGTTGCCCGTGCCCATACCGCCGACGCCGATGCAGCCGATGGTGATACGGTTGCTGGGAGGCGAGGCAAACACGCGACCGGGAATGATGGCGGGAAACGCGAGTGTGACCGCGGACAGAGCGGTACGCCGAAGGAAGCTCCGGCGAGAGAGTGTGTTGTGCTTCATGTTTTCATTCTACACAATCCGCCGTTCCAGTGTGGAGAAGTTTTTCGGTTTACCGATGTTGGCTTGACCCTGCACCGCATTTTTCTTTATATTGAGGGCAAATGAAACGGGCCTTACAAAAGGCAGGTCAAAGTTTCTTTCTTGTGGCGACCTTGTTGGCAACAGTCGCTCGTGGCGATCTGATTGCCCAGTACAGTTTCACGGCAACCAACCTCGATGTGACCCTGGCGCATCCCAACATCACTGCCGGCAGCATCAGCAATGGCGGCGCTCTCAGCCAGTGTCTTGTGAACGCCTCTCTGGCCTATTCCACCACTCCCGTCTTGCAGGTCAATCCCAGCGCCACCTCCGCCTCCACCAATGTCAGCGCTTCCTTTGCCAGCAACAACTTTTTCCAGTTCACCATCACGGTTGACCCTGGCTTGACCCTCAGCCTGAGCAACCTCTCTTTCAATGTCGCCCGCGGAGGCAGCAGTAGTACCCGCTACACGGGAGTACAAACCGATCTGACCGGCGCCACCAATCTCATGGAGTTCTCGATTGCCGCCGTGCGTCCCACCTGGCTGGTCACCAACCTCGATCTCTCCGCCATGCCCCAGTTGCAAAACATCAGCGGTTCCGTCACGTTCCTGTTTGCCGTGGCGACTCCATCTTCGGGGAATTCGTTGGAGTTTGATGACATCACCCTGACCGGCTCGGTCATTCCCGAACCCACCTCCCTCTGGCTCACCGCCACCGCCCTGCTCGCTCTGTGCGTCTGGCACACGCGGCGAACGAATTAAAGTTCCTCCGCCAGCACCGTTTTTGTCGTGCCATTGACGCGCACCCTGACCTCGCGCGGTTGCGGCGAGCGGACCCGGTAGTGGGTGACTTTCCCATCGTGCCACTCGATGTCCACGGTAAAGTTGCCACGAGCGCGCAGCCCGGTCACTTTGCCCGTCGGCCAGTCTTTCGGCAGCGACGGCAACAAGTGAATCAGAAACGTTTCGGATTTCGGATGTCGGGTTTCGAATGCCTCCAGAGCATGGCTCTGGAGCAGCATCTCGGCAATCGCAGCAGTGGCGCCAAACGCGCCATCCACCTGCGGCGCCCGGAAACACTTGGAAAACAGGTTCGGACAGGTTTGATGGGCGATGAGGTTGGTCAGTGAGCGAAGCGCACGATCGCCATCGCGCAAGCGTGCCCAACACGCCGCCCGCCACGCCATGCCAAACCCCGTGCCGGCCTCGCCGAGACGGTTCCAGCACACGTCGCCCCGTTCGTTCAGCGAGACCCTGGCGGCGGCAGCCAGATCAGGCGTCTCATCCGGCGTAATTTGGCGACTGGGAAACAGACCGTACAGGTGGGAGATGTGACGGTGCTGCGGTTCGAGGTCGGGCCAGTCTTCAAGCCATTCCTGGAGATTACCGCGACGGCCGATCTGCATCGGAGCGAGGCGGCGACGCGCTTGTTCAACCGCCGCCCCGAACTCAGGATCGGTATCCAGAATGCGCGCGGCGACGGCACAGGCATCGAACAGGTCGCGGAGAATTTGCATGTCAATGGTGGAGCCGGCGCAGATGGTGGTGCCGGGGATGTCAACGCCGGTAAACTCGTCGTGATAGCGGTGATTGCCGGGCCAGGCAGGGAAATTTTCAGGCGACGTGGACGGACAGGTCACGAGCCAGCGGCGCGTTGGGTGTTCGACCAGGGTGTCGAGAAAGAACAGGGCGCAGCCTTTGAGCAGCGGATACACCTCGCGCAAAAACGCCTTGTCCCCACCAAACAGGTAGTGCTCCCACAGATGCATGCAAAGCCATGCCCCGCCAACGGAAAATGTGCCCCAGGTCGGTCCGTCCATCGGCGCGGCGTGTCGCCACTGATCGGTGTTCTGGTGGAACACCCAGCCGCGCGCGCCGTAGTGGATGCGCGCCACCTTGGCGCCGGTCTCGGCGAGTTCCTTCACCATCCGCACCAGCGGTTCAACGCATTCCGACAACGCGGTCGGTTCGGCGGGCCAGTAGTTCATTTCGAGGTTGATGTTTGAGGTAAATTTGCATTCCCATGCTGGGTTCATGTCCTCGTTCCAGATGCCCTGCAGATTGGCCGGTTGGCACGACGGTCGGCTACTGCTGATCAACAGGTAACGACCATATTGGAACAAGAGTGCCATCAGTTGTGGATCGTTGGCGGGATCGTAGTTTCGCAATCGTTCGTCGGTTGGACGATCCGATGTCGCGGTGGACGCCAATTCCAACCTGACCCGTCCGAACAGCCGTTGATATTCCGCCACGTGGTCGGCACGAAGCTGCGCGTAAGGTTTGCGGCTGGCGCGTTGAAGACAATCTGATACGCGCACGGCAGGATCGCCGGTCAGGTCGTCGTAGCGTTTGAAGTTGGTGGCGGCGGCGATCAACAGCGTGACGGCGCAGTCGGTTTCGCGCCGGAGACGCGCCCGCGCTTCGTACCGGACTCGTCCTTCGATTCCCTTGTGGCTGGCCGTTTTACCCCGGAGCACGAGGTCGCCGTCGCTTGTCACCTCGGTCCAGTGCTGTTCGTCGCCAGGAGAAGTGGAATTCCTCACGCCATCCAGTCGAGCCGTGAATACAAGCCCAGCGGGACGATCGGCGGTCAGGCGGACGACGATGACCTGATCAACAGCGCTGGCAAACACCTCCCGCCGAAATGTCACGCCACCGACCTGATACGAGGTGCTGGCGATGGCGGTATCGAGATCAAGTTCTCGGCGGTAGTGAGTGGCGTCGGCGTGACCGGGGAATTCGAGGATGAGGTTGCCAAGCGGCTGATATTTCATCTGTTCAGCGGGCTGGCCCATCATGGTTCTGGCGAACAGCGCCTCGGCCTCGAAAAACTTTCCGTCGAAGACCAGCCGACGAATTTCCGGCAGCGCTTCGGGGCCGCCGGGGCGTGTCGGATCGTACGGTCCGCCGGTCCAGATGGTTTCCTCGTTGAGCTGGAGGCGTTCGACGCCGGTGCCGCCGAAGACCATCGCGCCAAGTCGTCCGTTACCCACCGGCAACGCCTCGATCCAGGCCGTGGCGGGTTTGGCGTACCAGAGCTTCATGGCAAGGACTGGCGGGTGACAATCGGAACGTAACCGATCTCAAGTCCTTTGGGAGGCGTGACGATGAGGGCCGAATCGAGCGTGGCCAACGCGCCCATCCGGGGCGGCGGCAGATACTCTTTGTCGGCGGTCCAGTGGGCATGCATCTTCTCAACGATCGCTTGCAGCCGCTGTTTCTCGGTCTCGTTCAGATCGGCGTCCTGCAATGACGGTTGGTCAATGAACCGATACCAATAGTACGTGACCACGCTACCGTCGGCGAGCCTGGTGTGGAACGGACCGGCTTTCGGACCGGGATTCTTCCAGCAACTGTCGGCGGTTTCGGGAGAGGTATAGGCTTGATTCGTGACGGCGGGTTTGAACTGTGCCGACTTCAAACCGGTCTCATCGGGAACCGCGCTGGCTGGGAGAGCGACCATTTGTTTCTCCTCCCGCCGGCAATACTCGGGGAAATTACCACGCCGCAGCCCGCCGCTCCACGGTTCTAGCGCGGCGTCTTTCCATTGCAGGCCGAACGTCGTCTCGTCAAAAACGCTTGTCGCCAACCAGTTCTCGCACCCGTGAATAGGCAGTTTTTCCGGTCCTTGTTTGACGGATAATGGCCGCGCCGTGCAGGGCGGGACACGGGCGCCTTTCAGGTTGAATTGCCCGGACGGCGTGGCCCGACCTGCAATCCAGTCTTCGACCTGATGGTAGAGCGCGTCCTTGGAATAGTGCGTCAGATTGTGAATCAGAATGGTTCGTCCCTGCTCGTCGGCGGGGAATTGCAGCCGCGGGATGCGGGTGTACTCGACGCCCTTGGCATCGCGTCCGACAAACCGCGGCACGGTGTTGATCTCGATCGCGCCGCCGGTGACCAGTCCTGGTCGCGCATCCAACCCGCGTCCGATGGCCGGTGGATGACGGCGCGCGATGCGAGTCCAGGTAACCGGCGTGTAAAAGGCGACCGGCCCCTTGAAGTTTCGGGCGTTGAGAAACAGCGTCCAGCACTGGTTGCCGGTCGGGATCGGCAAACCGGCGGTTGTGGTTTTCGGCTCGGTCAGCGGCAGCGCCATCCAGGCGTATCCGAACAGTTCGCCACAGGTGCCCTCGCGAAACGTCAGCCCGTCGGGCGGCACCAGCAACCACGGACTGAGCTGCGCAATGCCCATTTCATCGGGTTTGAGTGCGGTGGTGTGGCCAAACCCCCAGCCAGGCGAGGAAATCTCGTGATTGTAACCGTTTGGTGTACCGTTCATGCGGAACTTGGCGGTCGTGCACCCGAATCGTGTGCTGGCCCAAAAACCCAGGCCGCCCTCGATGGTCTGAAACACATCCCGATAACTCGGTCCGCGCGCCGGCATGTGGTCGCGAGCCACGGTGCCGGTCGGTAGCAATGGAAAGTTGATCTGCCGATTTTCGGGAATAATCCAGATCGAAGCCAACCCGATTTGGAAATCACGCAACGGTCGTTCTACCAACGGCCAAGCGGTGGCGTAGAGGCTGACGCCGTACCCATATTCCTCCGGCGCGGCCGGTACGCTCATACTGATGTAGCCCATCAACCCCTGCGAGCTGAGTTGCGGTGGCGGGTTGTCGGCCGCGACACACCGCCCGACCATTAATAGGATCACGCCGATTCGTCGCATATCAGAGCGTCTCCGGTTGGATTGTTTTCACTTCACCATTCACCCGCACCCTGACTTCGCGCGGTTGCGGCGAAGCGATGCGGTAACGGATGACCCTACCATCTTTCCATTCGATGTCCACGGTGAAATTGCCACGGGCGCGCAGCCCGGTCACTTTGCCCGTCGGCCAGGCTTTCGGCAGCGCCGGCAACAGATGAATCTCGCCGAGGTGACTCTGAAGAAGCATCTCGGCAATACCGGCGCAGGCGCCAAAATTGCCGTCAATCTGAAACGGCGGGCAAACATCGAGCAGGCTCGGATGGGTGCTCTTGGCCAGCAATTCGGTCAGCATCTTGTGCGCGTGGTCGCCATCTTCCAGGCGCGCCCACAGATTGATTTTCCACGCTTTACTCCAACCGGTACCGCCGTCGCCTCGCAATTCGAGCGAACGTTTGGCTGCGGCAGCGAGCGCAGGGGTACTGCGCCAGCCAATTTGACGCCCCGGATGCAATCCAAACAGATGCGACAAATGCCGATGCCGCGGATCGGCTTCTTGGAATTCTTCCTGCCATTCGAGCAACTGGCCCTTGGAACCGATCTGATAGGGACGGAGTTTGCCGAGCGCGATCTTGAGTGTGGCACGAAACTCGGCGTCGGTGTCGAGTATCTCGGCGGCACGAAGCGTGTCAGTAAACAGTTCACGAATGATCGCCATGTCCATCGCCGTGCCAGTGCAAACGCTGGCTTGTTTCCCGTTCTCGTAAATAAACCGGTTCTCGGGGGATGTGCTTACCGGGGTGACGAGTTGTCCTTTGTCGTTTGTCACCATCCAATCAAGGTAAAACTCACAGGCGCCTTTGAGCAGAGGATACGCATCCCTGGCAAGGAACTCACGGTCGCTGGTAAAGTCGTAGTGCTCGATGAGGTGCTGGCAGAGCCATGCACCACCCATCGGCCAGTAGGAACAAACCGCCGCGTTGTCCACGGGCTGAGCGTCACGCCAGAGCGTTGTGTTATGGTGCGCAACCCAGCCGCGACAATGATACATCTCGCGGGCGACCCGTGCCCCGTCCACGGCGAGTTCGCGCGTCATTTGGAATAACGGCTCCGCGCACTCGGAAAGATTGCAAACCTCGGCAGGCCAGTAGTTCATTTCGGCATTGATGTTGAGCGTGTACTGGCAGGCCCACGCCGGAATGATGTCCTTGTTCCAAATTCCCTGAAGATTCAACGGCTGCCCCCCCGGCCGCGAACCGGCAATCATCAGGTAGCGGCCAAATTGGAAATACAACGTCGCCAGGCCGGCATCGGGCTTCTTCAATCGCTGGTCAGTCGGCAGATCGCTTCCGCCGCCGAGGTCCAGTGTCACGCGGTCGAACAACCGTCGGTAGTCGCGCGTGTGGTTGGCCAGCAACTCCGTAAAACTGCGTTTTCCGGCGGCGTCGAGCGCGGTGGCGACTTTCTGTGACGGATCGGCTCCGCCATAATTGGAAGCAGCAGCAAAGACCAGCAGGGCTTCGTCGTCGCCAGGTCGCAGGACGTTGAGTCGTGCCTCGAACAACAGGCCGCGGCCGTTGTAGAGCACCTGCGCTGCGCCGGGCTTGCGTTTGCCGTCTTTATCCCAGAGGTCGGGATATTTCCATGTATCGCCTTTCCGCTCGACCCAATCGAGTGTGCGGCGCAGGACAAAACCGGGAATCTGACCGCGCATTGTCAGTTCATTCGTGATGGTTGTCGGGTGAACCGACCCAAGGCGAGCATTGAATTTCAACGCGCCGGGCTTGTCGGCGGTGAGGCGAATGACAATGACGTTATCGGGGTGGCTGGCAAAAATCTCGCGCGTGAAGTTCACGCCGCCACTGCGGTAGCGGATGCGGATGACGGCATCGGCGAGATTGAGTTCGCGGCGGTAATCTTCGATCGGGTGCGGATGCTCGAAGTCAAGATAGAGATCGCCAAGCGGTTGGTAACAGGCCCACGCGGCGCCGAGCCAGTGTTTGGTAACGTAATCATCGGCCTCGGCAAACCGTCGTTGAGCAATGAGGTTGGTGACGGTGGCAAAATCTTTGCGAACATCAAGCGGCAGGTCGCGGTAGCCGGGGTAGCCGGAGACGAGTGTGCACTCGTTCAGTTGCAGGTGTTCGTTGGTTGTGCCGCCAAACACCATCGCGCCGAGCCGCCCGTTGCCGATAGGCATCGCATCCTCCCATTTTGCCGCCGGCTGGGTGTACCAGAGTTTCAATTCACCCGCAGAACACGCGCCAAGAGCGCAAACCATCACGCCAAACAAATACCGAAACGTTTTCATCGGCCCGGTTCCTCCAATTCGAGTCGGAGATAGTCGTACAAGACTCCGTCGGTCCATGTTCGGACATGTTTGGTCAGTTCAATGGTGTTTGATCCCGCCCGGAGCAGGGCCGCATCGAATCGCAGATCACGCACGGTGAGCGAATAGGAACGAATACCGTCGCGGTGCATGACACCGGATTCGGGCAGTTCGCCGGTGCTGCCAATCGGTTTGCCGTTGACGACCACATCCACCGGTCCGCCGCGCGCCCCGCAAATGGCCAGTCGCAACACGGCCGTGCCCGTGGGATTGGCGGGGAGGTCGAAATGAATCCGCCAGGTTGTGTTGGACCAGCCACCCTTGCCGTTGGGGCGCGGCGGTTGGGCATAGTTCCAGTCGTGCCGCCAGTCGCTTTTGCCAACGACATAATCAACATCGTTGGGAAACTCCTGCGGATAGAGGTTGTAAAGTCCCCATTGCCAGAAATGGTCGCCATGACGAAATTCCTCGGCGCTTCGATTGGGAATACCGATTTCCCAGATTTGTTTTCCATAACGCACCGGTGTCCAGGTCATCTCGCCAAGTTCCGTTGTCTTGCCCGCCTCGACGCATACATTCGAGCGACTAAACTCGCCCAGCACACCGTCGGTAAATGCGTAGAGGGTGTAACAGCCGGGGCGCGCATGGGGAATTGTAAACCGTCCATCCGCGCCGCAGCGCGCCCAATATTGATAGTGCTTTCCATCGGTTTGCCAGTCTATGGTGATCGGTCCGCCCCGGTTGAACGTGGCCTGATACGGTGGATGCGCCAACCCCACCCATGCGCCCGATGCGGTGAGATTGGCTGTCTGGGGATCGCGCAAAATCAGTTGCCCGCTTACACTGCCGCGTTGTGAAGCGTGTTCATAGCCCGGCGCATCGGCCCATGCATACGGCCATGCCTGCTGCTCGGTACGCGCGCGCGCCAGCGCGTCCTGCCACATCGCGTTCGGGCTTTCACCCGCATTGCAATAAAGCAGAAAAGGGCCGATGATTTTCCGCCAGTGTTCCCCATCTTTGATCTGGATTCCACGTCCGCCGTAATGCGAACCGTGCCAGATCAACAACAGCGTCGGGTCTGCCGGCAAGGATGGTTTGCCGTCAATGTGCCCGACATAATCCACTTTCACCGGCGCGCCATCGAGATATTCAATGCTTGGATTGACCAGAAACAGACCCATTTTGTGTCGGGTACTGCTCCAGCCCCAGGCGGGTGTCTGCGAGAAAAGCACATTGTAGTCGTACTTGTGTTCCACCTCGCCTTTGCGAATGCCCGTTGTCAACCGTCGCGCTTCCAGAAGATTGAGCCGCTCACCCTTGACCCAGTCCTCGCCACTGGCCATTTGTCGCTGTCGTCGGCTGTCCACCGAAAGAAAATCGAAAACATCGGGATTCAGTTTAAAACAGACCGTGCAGACGGCGATGTTGAACGGCGGATACTTCGCCGCGTGTTCCGCAACGGTCCAGCAATAGAGGCCCGGATCGCCGCGTCGCAGCGAATAACGGATCTCGATGTCCAGCGGCACGGTATTGGATTGGCCTTGATAGGGAAACCGCAAAACGATTTCACCCAGCGCGCCGCCGTTTTGAGCGGGGTCCTGGCTAATGCGGCACACCGACAGCGCCGGTTTCTGCTCCGTCATCTTTTGGCCCGGAATATTTCCGTAGATATTCCAATAACCCTGCCCGCGACTCATCAACTCCACGCCGCGAAACCGCAAGGAAAGCAGATTGCCGTTGGCCTTCTTGACGGTGGCCGCGACGATGCCGTTGGCCAATGTGGCGGTGGTGGCAGTCTCCGTGAGAATCACCGGTGAATTCTGATCCGCCGCCCCGACCTTTAGGACGACGAGGATCAAGCCGGTGATGATCACAAAGCGCTTCATGACAGTTGGACTGGTTACCAGATTCACACGCCATTGGGAATGGCCATTCTTGACTACAGATGTCCATTCTTGACCGCCCGCTGATTTGTGAGCCGGCCACAACGTTTCAAAGGGTTTCCGCACGAACCGTTTTCACTTCGCCATTGACCCGCACCTTGACTTCGCGCGGTTGGGGCGACGCAATGCGGTAACGGGTAACCTTGCCATCGCGCCATTCGATGTCCACGGTGAAGTTGCCACGAGCGCGCAGCCCGGTTACTTTGCCCGTCGGCCAGTCTTTCGGCAGCGCCGGCAACAGATGAATCTCGCCGAGGTGACTCTGGAGCAACATCTCGGCAATGCCGGCGCAGGCGCCAAAATTGCCGTCAATCTGAAACGGCGGATGGGCGTCGAAGAGATTCGGATAAAGACCGCCATGACCTTTTTTCAGCCAGATCGGCGTGAACAGGTTTTTGAGAATGACCATCGCATGATCGCCGTCGAGGAATCGCGCCCACAAGTTCACCTTCCACCCCATGCTCCAGCCTGTGGCGGCGTCGCCGCGATAAAGGAGCGATTGTTTGGCGGCTTCGAAAAACTTCCGGTCCTGCGGCGCGATATCAGCGCCCGGATAAACACCCCAAAGGTGCGAGACGTGACGATGCTGGTTTTTCGGGTCATCCTTGTCCTCCGTCCATTCCTGGAGCTGACCGTACTGACCGACCTGATTTGGAGCAATGCGCGGCACCATCGCGGCAAGTTTGGCGGCGAATTCCTTGTCGGTATCGAGGATTCGAGCGGCTTCAATGCACGCTTTGAACAGGCTGCGAATGATCTGATGATCCATCGTCGGCCCCATGACCAGGCCACCCTGTTCGGGGGAGTTCGACGGCCCACTGATAAGCCAGCCGGTCAACGGATCCTCATAAAGGAAGTCTGCGTAAAACTGCGCGGCGCCTTTCATTAGTGGATAGCCGCGCTTGGCAAGAAATGTTGTGTCTTGCGTGAAAAGATAATGTTCCCACAGGTGCAACGCCATCCAACCGCTACCGGTGACCCAGATGCCGTGGTTGGCGGCATTGATCGGGGCGGCACCGCGCCAGAGATCGAAGTTGTGGTGAACGACCCAACCGCGGGCACCGTAATGTTCCCTGGCCACTTCCGCGCCGCTCACCGAGAGGTCTTGGAGCGCGTCAAACAACGGCGCGTGACACTCGCTGAGGTTGGCGACTTCTGCGGGCCAGTAGTTCATCTCGGTGTTGATGTTGCAGGTGTATTTGCTGTCCCACGGTGGACGGAGCTTGTCATTCCAGATCCCCTGCAAGTTCGCGGGCTGTCCGCCGGGACGGCTGGAGCCGATGAGGAGATAGCGTCCGTACTGGAAGGCGAGCGCGGCAAGGTGCGGATCGTTGCCGGCGGCAAAGTTCTTGATGCGTTCGTCGGTTGGCTTGTCGGCTTCGGAGGTGCGACCGAGATCAAGGCTGACCCGGCGGAACAACGCCTGGTGATCGGCCAGATGAACCTTCAGCGCATCATCCCAGGACCTGTCCGCCGCTTGTTTCAGCAACGCGGCACATCGCGCGGAGGGATCCGCCGTGATGTCGTTGTAGCTTTTGAAATTTGTCGCCGCAACAAGCCGAATGACGAGCGCGTTGGCACCACTCACGCGCAAGGCGTCGCCTTCGACGTTCAAGGCGCCGCCCTCCGCGGCAAGCGCGGCGCGACTCTCGAACCGGATGCCGTCCGGTTCAACACAACCGCTAAGAATAAGCGCGGCGCCGCGGGCGACGGTTTGTGAATCTTTGTGAGGGCTGTTGAGGCGAACGAGGCAGTTGAGTTTTCCGGGTTTGTCGGCGGCGACACGAATCCAAATGGCGCGGTCGGGATGCGAGGCAAACACCTCACGACGAAAAGCGACATCGCCGACCTTGTACTCGGTAACGGCCAATGCCGTGTCCAGGTCGAGCCAGCGACGATAGTCCGTCACCGACGAGTGCTCGTCAAACTCGATCCAGAGATCGCCACACGGCTGATAGGCTTTCTGATGAAGCGGTTCGCTCATGAACTCTTTCATTCCAAGATTGTCGGCTTGTTTCTGATACTCGCGCGCCTGTTTGAGCTTTTCCCTGGCCTCTTTCGACTGACCTTTGGGATCAAGCTGATAGGCTTCACGCTCCAGGCGACGCATCTCCTGAAGCAATCGTCGCATTTCGGGCAACGCTTTCACGGCACCCTTGTGCGCGTAGGAATGAGGCTGACCGGTCCAAACGGTGTGTTCATTGAACTGGATGCGCTCCACGGGCGCGCCGCCGAAAACCATTGCACCCATGTGGCCGTTGCCGACGGGCAGCGCTTCTTCCCACGCCGTCGCCGGCTGGCGATACCACAGGCAAAGCGGCGCTGACGGGGCGGCCGCTTCACCTGAAATCGTCGCCGGGCGGAGCGCCGCCGCGGCGGAACGCGCAACCAGTTGCAGCGACAGCGTTCCTGCGACCGGTTTGATGGACAGAGAGGGCGCGACGGAGAAGTCCCATTCGCCGAGCACGCCCGGCAACGGTTCTGGTGTTGTGCTGGCGGCGCGTCGGGCAATTTCGTCCGCAGTCAACGCGCGGTTGTAAACGGCTGCCCGAAGGATGCGTCCGCGCAACCGATTGTCGCCACGAGGGTCGGCACCCACGCGGAGCGGCTCGTTGCTGCGGGTCATGGGCGGGAACGCTCCCACGATGGAGGCAACCTCTTTGCCGTTGAGATAGAGCTTGTGAATGTGTTTCGAGGCACTGTACACACCGACAACATGGCTCCATTTGTCGGCGGGTAGATTGGCTCTGAATCGGCACATGCCGTTGGCATTGAGGAAACGCAGCGAGTTGCCGGGATGCGTGTCGAGCATGAATCCCTGCTGCGTGCCGGGGGTGGATTTGTCGAGGATACGTCCCCCACCCTCGCCCATCTTGTCGGCCTGTACCCATGCTTCGAGTGTCACCTCCTCGGCAAGGTCCAGCGCCTTGCACGGTGGCACCTCGTACAAGGGTGAATCGGCGCTGATGGTTAATGCGCCAAACGACCTGACGGCTAACAAACAAACCATCGCGAACAATTGGATTTTCATGGAATGTCTCCCGTTTCTGAGGGCTGTTCTTAGCATGACTGACCCATTCGGCTCAAATCAACAACATCCCCGGTGAGACCGGGGCTATCGGGTTGCCTTTGCAAACGCCGTTTGCCGGGTTGGCATTGTCTATCGGGATGATTTTCCTGTGAGCCGCTCGACAAGAAAATCGCGAAAGGCATCGAGGTCTTTCCACGCCGTCGCAACATGGATCATCTTGGCCTGCGGATCCACTTCGGTAAACCCGTCGTCGGTCACGCGGATGCCGAGGCGTTCCATCTGACAGAGGTCCTGCCGCATGGCCAGATAAACGGCCACGGTGTCGTAAAGCGTGCTGGAAAACTTCTCGGCGGCATCGGGGGTTTTGGATCGGGTCCTCGCCCAGATCCGGTAGTTTTCAATAATGGCAGCGGCAATGGGGTCTTTGGAGTCACGCACCCGCTGGTAACGTTCGCCGCTCAAGTTGACGATTCCACAAGTATCCAACGGCGTGATCGTCATCTCCCACGGCGCCGTAAAAACGCGCTGACAGGCTTTCGGGTCGGCTTTCACATTCCACTCGGCAGAGGGTTTCTTGCTGCCGCCGTAACCGACGCGCACACTGCCGTGCATCCCGACGAACCGGGCATTCTGGGCAATGCGCGGCTCGCGCTTCAGCGCTTCAGCAATGTTCGGCACCGGCCCGATGCAGATCAATGTCACCGGTTCGGGCGATTTCATCACAATGTCAATGAGCGCCTGCACGCCGTCCGGGTAAACCTTGCCGGGATAACTTTTGAGATCGTAATTCTTTACCCATTCAGCTTGGGAGTCTTTGCCGCCAGACCTGCCTTCGATTCCGAGGCCGACGGGGACATCCGCGCGTCCGGCGACCTGGAGAAACTTCGCCAGCAGCTTCGCGCGATACTGTGGATTACCGAAATCGCCGACGGCCAACTTCAGGTCGAGTTCGGGCGATTTCAGCAACAGACCGAGCGCCCATGTGTCGTCAATATCATCGCCAATGTCAGTGTCGAGGATAACAGGAATCGGACCGGCAAAGACACCAACAACACCCAACAAACAGATAACAACCATGCAAGAGAGAATGGCTCTGAAGTTCATGGCGTTATTTTCGCACCGACCTTTTCGTCATTCCAGCATTTTTATGTCTCCCCAAACGCGTAACCATCGGAACAACAGGCATCCCAACCTTCCATGACAACCTCATGCGGGCCTCCGTTGTCGCACCAAAACAGTTTCTTGAAATCCTGCTGTTACGAACGACGAACAAAAACATCCGATTCGACAATGTGACGTTTTCCCTCGCCCCGGTGTATTACGGTTGAAACGTTTCAATCAAACAACCGGGATATCCCAAAAAAGAGAAAGGAATAACACCATGAAGCTACGCCACACACTCATGTTCCTCGCGGTCGCTGCCATTGCGACGACCCTGACCACAAGCGTCTTCGCCGCCGGCGGCGGCAAAGGCGGCAAGGGCGCCGGGACCCAACTGCGCACCAAAGATCAGGTGTGCACCAAAGATCAGGTGAAACTGCGCGACGCTTCTTGCGAGGCCGCCGCAAGCGAGACCAAAACGCAGTTGCGCACCAAAGATCAGGTGAAGCTGCGCGACGGTTCCTGTGCCGCCACGACCCCGTAAGGAACAACAAGCCGAAATAACCAAAGCCATGCGGAGTCCAGGAGACTCCGCATGGCTTTTACCGAATCAGACCAGTTCCCAGCCTTTCCGGTAGGCGCGTCGAATGTGGGCATCGGCTTCGGGACAACCGATGGCGCGCAGCCGTCGGCTGTCCCAGTAAATCTTCCGGCCCAGCCGCAACGCGATGTTGCCGAGCAACACCGTCTCCGTCAACGGCCCGGCAAAGTCGAAGTTTGAACAGGCAGGGCGCCCCCCTTTGCAGGCGATGATCCAATCCTCGTAATGATTGCCGCCGGGCACCCGCGGGATCGTCGGAGGCGGCGGCGTGAACTCCTTCATGCGCGACTCCGGCAGAAGTCGTCCCGCGTAAATCTTGCCCTTTTCGCCGATGTAAATAATCCCGTTGTCAGCAAGTTTTCGGTCCTCCATTTCGGGCGGCTTCGGAGGAAGCTTGCCGCCGTCGTACCAGAACAGCTTGACAGGCGGCAATTCGCCACGCGCAGGAAAATCCCAGCGGATGATGGACCACAACGGGAAGCTCTCCTTCTTTACCTCGGCGGTGTCCACCACCTCCACACTGCTCGGTGGGCCGAGTTTGAGCGCCCACATCGGGGCATTGATGGTGTGGCAACCGATGTCGCCCAGCGCGCCCGTGCCGAAGTCCCACCAACCGCGCCAGCAAAACGGATGATACACATGACGGTTCACGTCCGGATATTTATCTTTGAACGGGCGCATCGGTGACGGGCCGATCCACAAATCCCAATCGAGATGTTTGGGAATGGGATCCTCGCCCGGCGGTCGGTCTTTGCCCTGCGGCCAGATGGGACGATCGGTCCAGACGTGGACTTCGCGCACAGGGCCAATGGCGCCCGCCCAGATCATCTCACAAACGCGGCGAATCTCCTCGCCGCTGGTTCCCTGGTTGCCCATCTGCGTGGCCACCTTGTGCCGACGGGCGGCTTCGGTGAGCTGGCGGGCTTCCCAAATGTTGTGCGTGAGTGGTTTCTGGACGTACACATGGAGACCGCGACGGATGGCGCGCATGGCGGCGGGCGCGTGATGATGGTCGGGCGTGCTGATGGTGACGGCGTCCAGTTCCTTCATCTCATCGAGCATACGGCGGTAATCACGATACAACTTCGCGCCGGGATGTTTTTTGGCGGCGCGTTGAAGAGCTATCTCGTCCACGTCGCAGAGAGCCACGATATTTTCCCCGCAGACACCTTCCCTGTCGCTCCAACCTTTGCCGCCGCAACCGATAATGCCGATGTTGAGTTTTTCGTTGGGCGAAACCCGCCGCGGCACGGCCCGCACGATGGTTTGTGAACTGACACAACCGCCCAGTGTCGTTGCGGTCGCGGCAAGCGTCGCATGAATCAAAAACTGTCGTCGAGTGATAGGTTTCATCTGTTGGTTACGGACGCTCTGTGCCCCTCAAATATTCGGCCAAAGCGCGGGCCATGTCCCGCCCCAGGGCGCGGGCGCTGATCGCGTTAACTTCATCGCCTCGCGCGTCGGCATACGCCACCTCGACGCTCGTCACCAGTCGCGCGCGCGGAAAAGTTTCCCGTGCCCAGGCCGAGTTGCTGCGCCCCTGCTGAAAAGTTGTCTTCTTGTTCCACGCCGCGCCAAACGCCAGACAATCGGTCGCTCGAAACCGGATCGGTCCCTCGCGCACCTGTTCCAGTGCGGCCGCAAACGCCTGTTGTTGTCGCCAGCGGTCTGGTTCGGGTGCGCCGACAAGGTAAACACGGTCGTTCCATTCCCCGCGGATGTGAGGACAATGCAGGTCAAACGTCGCCACAACGCGCTCCGACAATGCGCTGCCCAGTTTCATCAGGGCGGCGACTTCGGGGTAGAGCGGCTTGTCGTTGTAATCGCGGTTATGATCGTGTGGCGCGCGGTTCTTGCCCTGATCCCCCTCTTCGCATCCGTCCTTGTCCATGAACGGCACGGCAACGACCTGCCAGCGTTGCGTCAGTGAAGCCTCCAGAAATCCTTCCAATACATACGTCGCCATCGTCTCGCAGCAGTGATGCCGCGAGGTGAGCAACACAATATCTTCCCCCTTCCCCACCCGCACCAACTCGACGCTGCGTCCTTTGCGGCTCTTGCAAAGTTCCTCAACGCGCGCTGACGGATGGGCGTCAAGCCAGGCGCGCAGATGCGACTCCAAATACTGCGGGCAAAACGCCAACCGCACCTCCTGTTTCCCTTCGGGCACCTGCGCGCAAAACGACCAGGCCGGTTTGCCATCGCGCTGAAACGATGTCACCGAAGCCGCCCCCAACCATCGCCAGGTCAATCCACCGTCGTCGCTGATGGCGGGACCACGAACGCCAATGGGGTTTTTCTCCGTGAATACCACCGTCACCGGCCGCCCCGCGGGCGCACGCAGCCGAAAGTTCCAGTAAAACCACCATTGTCCCTTCTGCGTGTCGCGCAGATCGGGAGCGACGTACACCGTGTCGCCCTCCACCCGCTCCACAACGATGTTGCCGCCGGAAAAATCCGCATCCACCCGAACCTCGGCATGAACGGCAACGGCAAACCCAAGCAACAGAAAAATCACTTTCACTGCTTTTGCCTCCGGGCCGTTGCGCCGCCGTCGCCCCAGAGCGGGGCGACGTTGGATTTATTCCAGGCATCCCATTTCGCCTGGAGTTCCTTCACTTTATCGGGCTGCGCCGCGGCGAGGTCGTTGGTCTC
Organism: uncultured Verrucomicrobiota bacterium; assembly: GCA_964541945.1. Lineage (GTDB taxonomy): Bacteria > Verrucomicrobiota > Verrucomicrobiia > Palsa-1439 > Palsa-1439 > CAIKAP01. The sequence continues at coordinate 78,428 of CAZISE010000007.1, read as the reverse complement.
GCCGATGTCGGAAGCCAGATGATAAAGTTTCGCGGACGTGACCCCCTGACGGCGACCACCCGTGCGGCCGTCGGCATTGGCGTCGTAGCGGACGAGTTTGTAGTCGCCGGCGCGAATGGCCATTTGCTCGCCAAACCGCCAGTAAAGCGCGTCGTGCGGCGGCCCGGATTTCTCGCCGGAGAGATACGGCAACAGATTGACACCGTCGAGGTTGTTCGCGCTGACGCCGGCCAGTTCGAGCGCGGTGGCGGTGGCATCGAGTTGGATGACGGGATAATCGTACACGCCCGGGCGGATACGGCCCGGCCAAACCATCAGGAACGGAACGCGGATACCGCCTTCCAGAGTGGTGCGTTTGCTGCCGCGGAGCGGGTCGTTGCGGGAGCCGTTGGTGGTGGTGCCGGGCATGGTCGGGCCGCCGTTGTCGCTGATGAAAAAGAGGAAGGTGTTCGGTTCAAGGCCGGTATCGGCGAGTTTTTTGCGGACAACACCGATCGCATCGTCCATTGCCAACGTCATGGCGGCGTAGGCGCGGCGTTTCGGGTCGGTGATGCCGGTGAATTTCGCAAGACGGTTTTCAGTGGCGTGCATTGGGGTGTGAACGGCATTGAAGGCGAGGTAGAGGAACCACGGCGCGGACTTGTGTCGCTCGATGAACGCCGCCGCTTCGCGCCCAAAAGCGTCGGTGGTGTAATCGAGTTCCCGGATCGGCTCGTGCCCGCGCAGAATGCCGGCGCGGTCGAAGTAGCTGTGCGCCCCGCCGAGAAAACCGAAAAACTCGTCGAAACCGCGTTGTTGCGGATGCTGCGACGGTTCGGAACCGAGGTGCCACTTCCCGACGAGACCGGTGACGTAGCCGGCGGCTTTGAGACGGTCGGCGATAGTGGTTTCGCTCCGCGGCAGGCCGTGGGCGCCGCCGGGATTGAATTCGTGGCCAAAGCGGGTTTGGTATCGCCCCGTCATCAGCCCGGCACGGGTTGGCGAGCAGTACGGGCCGGTGACGTAACCGCTGGTAAACCGCACGCCGGCGGCGGCGAGCGCATCGAGATTCGGTGTCGGAATGTCTTTGCACCCGTGGAATCCGACGTCAGCATAACCCAGGTCGTCGCCGACGATGAAGAGGATGTTGGGTTTTTGCGCCGTGGCGGGCTTGTCGGCAGCACGGACAACAGTCGCAAGCAAACAAACAAGGAGCACGAGACGGTTCATGTTTTGATTTTGTTCCTTTTCTTTTCTTTCTTGGTTGTGTTGTCGGCTGGAGCCGCAGGCGCGGCGGCCAGTTGGGTATTCCATTGATCCCAGAGGGCTTTGAGTTCTTTGACCTTGTCGGGTTGTCTGGCGGCGAGATCGTTTGTCTCGCCGGGATCGGCGGCAAGATCGAACAGTTCGGGCAGATGACCGCGCTGGCCGCAAACAAGTTTCATGTCGCCATGGCGAACGGCCCACATGCCATCAATACGCCAGTACAGCGTTGGGTGCGGGCAGCCCTTGTTCTCGCCGGTCAGGAACGGGAGCAGATTGACGCCGTCAAGGTTCCACGCAGGCTCCAGCGTGCCGCCGGCGGCGGCCAGGCAGGTCGGCATCACGTCGAGTTGAATGACGGGTCGGTCAAAGACCTTGCCGGCGGGGAGCGTGGTTTTCCACTGGATCAGCCAGGGGATGCGGATGCCGCCTTCCCAGCAGGTATATTTGGTGCCGCGCAACGGGCCGTTGCCGGGGCGGCCGCCGGGGGCGCCGTTGTCGCTGATGAAGAAGATCAGCGTTTGTTCTTCTTGTTTCAGGTCGCGCAGTTTGGCGAGCACCCTGCCCACGGCGTCGTCCATGGCGGAGATCATTGCGTAGAGCGTCTGATGTCGGCGATCGGGAATGTGGGCGACACGTTTCAGGTAGTTCTCGGTGGCCTCGTGTGGGGTGTGGACAGCGTTGAACGCCAGGTAAAGAAACCACGGGGTGTCCTTGTGTCGCTCAATCCAGTCGGTGGCGCGCGCCGCAAAGGCATCAGTGGTGTAAAAGTCGTTCGGCGCGGCTCGTGGCGCGGCGGTGAGACGCGAATCCATGAAACCGCGCGGCCTGAAGTAGGAGCCGGGGTTGCCAACGACACCAAAATACTCGTCAAAACCGCGACGTATCGGGAGCCAATCGGGTTCCTTGCCAAGGTGCCATTTACCGACAATGGCGGTGGCGTAACCGAGCGACTTCAAACGTTGCCCCAACGTCGTCTCGGTAAGCGGCAGTCCCCGCTCGGCGGTCATGCGGTTGTTTTCGTGGCCGAATCGTTGCGGGTAACGGCCGGTCATCAACCCCGCGCGCGAAGGTGAACAAAGAGGCGCGGAAACATAACCGTTGGTGAATCGAATCCCGTTGGCGGCAATGGAATCAATGTGCGGGGTCGGCACTTCCTTGAGGCCGTAGCAGCCCAGTTCGCCGTAGCCGAGGTCATCGGCATAAAAGAGGAGGATGTTCACCCTCTGTGGTGGATTGGGTTTGGCCGACGGGGACGGGTCCGCCGCGCGGCCCGTCAGCGCCAGGAACAACGCGAGAAGAATCTGCGACTTCATTTGGTTTTGCACGGCAGGATAACAGTTTCAACACCGGTTTGGACAGTTTGTTTCCACTTGCCCGCCGCGACGGATGACGGAATAATGCGCGCTGTCATGTTGACCGACAACATTCTTGATCTCATTGGCCACACACCGCTGATCCGTCTGCGCCACGAACGAATCTTTGCCAAAGCCGAGTTCCTCAATCCGGGCGGCAGCATCAAGGACCGCGTGGCGCTGGCCATGATCGAAGGCGCCGAGTGCGACGGCAAGTTGCGTCCCGACTCGATCATCGTCGAGCCGACCTCCGGCAACACCGGCATCGGCATCGCACTCGTCGGACGACTCAAAGGCTACAAGGTCCGCATCGTCATGCCGGAAAACATGAGCATCGAGCGTCGCAAACTGATCCAGTGTCTTGGCGCCGACCTGGTGCTCACTCCCGCCGAGGCGGGCATTGCCGGCGCGGTTCGGCGCGTGCGCGACATGCAGGCCGAAGACCCGCATGTGTTCGTTCCACAACAGTTCGAGAACCCTGACAACCCGCGCGTCCATTACGAGGAAACCGCCCACGAACTCTGGCGGCAGATGAACGGCGACATCGCCTGTTTCGTCGCGGGTGTCGGTAGCGGCGGCACCTTGCAGGGCATCGGCAAGTTTCTTTCCGAACACAAGCCCGACGCGCGCATTGTGGCCGTCGAACCCAAAAACGTTGCCGCCCTGCTCGGGCACGAGCCCGGACTGCACCAGATTCAAGGGATCGGCGACGGTTTCGTCCCGGCCGTGCTCGACGTGAAACTGGTTCACGAAGTCATCGAGGTCAGCGACGAGGACGCGATTGAAACCACCCGCGAACTGGGACGCAACCACGGCCTGCTGGTGGGCATCTCCTCCGGCGCCAACGTCTGGGCGGCGCGTCAACTGGCCAAGCGCATCTCCGGCAACATTGCCACTGTTCTCCCCGACCGGGCCGAACGCTACTTCAGCACGGCCTTGTTGTAAGCCGCCCGGCTTACTGGCGTTTCGGGCGCTTCGAGGTTTTGGATGTCTCCTCACGAGCGGGCGGCACGGCGGTTTTCAGCAACTCATCGAGCCTGGCGGCGAGTTCTTTCAACTTGTCGGGCTGCGTCTTGGCAAGGTTCCTGGTTTCACCAAGGTCTTCGGCAAGGTTGTAGAGTTCTTCCTGTTTCCCGTGTCGCACCAGTTTCCAGTCACCCATCCGCAGCGCGACCTCGCCCGGACGGGTGCCGCTGAGCAACAACACGTCATGCGGTGATTTCGCGCCCTGGGTCAACACCGGCCAGATGTCGCGCCCGTCAAGCGGGAGTTTCTGCTCCAACGAGCCGCCGGCGAGGTTGAGGAGCGTCGGATACCAGTCCACCGCGTGCAGCGGCTCGTCAATCACCCTGCCGCCGGGAATCCGACCGGGCCAGGTGGCGAATGCGCAAACGCGAACGCCTCCCTCGTAGATCGAGCCTTTGCCGCCGCGTAACGGACCGTTGTCAGTGACTTTACCGGGGTTGGGGCCGCCGTTGTCGCTGGAGAAGATGATGAGCGTATTGTCGAGGATTCCCTTTTCTTTGAGCGCGGCCACCACCTGTCCAACGGCTTCATCCATTGCCGCGACCATACCGGCGTAGATGCGGCGAACGCCTTTGAGGTTTTCGTATGGTTTCAAATACTGGTCGGGTACCTGGTGAGGACCGTGAACGGCATTAAACGGCAGATAGAGGAAAAGCGGTTTATCCGGTGACTTCTCGCGTATGATTCGGCAGGCCTCTCTGGCAATCAGATGAGTCGAGTAACCTTCGTCATGGCACGGCTGATCGTCGCGGTGCCAGTCGAGTTGCTGGCCGCGCATGTGTGTGAAGTAGTCAATCATCCCGAACCAGAGGCCGTATTGGTGATCAAAACCGCGTTGGGTGGGACGATAGCCCGGTTGGTGTTCGCCAAGATGCCATTTGCCGACGATGGCGGTCTCGTATCCAGCGTCGCGCAATGCCTGTGCCAGTGTCCGCTCGCACAAGGGCAGCCCCCACGGTTCGTTGGGGTGAACAACCGAGTACACGCCGGTATGTGCCACATAGCGTCCCGTCATCAAGGAGGCCCGCGTCGGCGAACAGACCGGCTGGACGTAAAACGATTTCAGGATCGCGCCGGCGCGGGCGAGTTGGTCAAGCTGGGGTGTCTGGATGTCCTTGGAACCGTTGAACCCGGCGTCGGCATAGCCGTAATCGTCGGCAAGGATATAAAGAACGTTGGGGCGCGACGGCGCTGCGCCGTATGCGGCGGTGGACAACAGCAACAGGAAGAGGCTTTTCACGCGATTCATGATGAAGAAACGAACACCGTCGCAGCACAAAAGTTTTCCTCGGAAACACTTCCCGGTCATGATAAGCAACTGCCGTGAACCAAACGCTCGTTGTTCTTCTGTTGCTCGCCACCGGCGCGCTCGCGCAAGACAATCGCCTCATTCGTCTTGATGTCGCTGCCAATGCCACCGTAGTCGGCCTCCTTGAAAAGGAGACCCGCCGCGATTGGCTTGCGCCGGGCAAACGCCCGTTTGCCACGATCAAAAAAGGAGGACGGTATTTTCCCGCCACCGGTCTGACGCGCCATGGCGCCCTCTGGCGCGTCGAGTTCGGCTCCACCGAGGCAGAGGTTGATCTCCGTGTCACCGTCCGTCCGCGCTATTTGTTGTTTGAGGTCGCGCGAGTCAAAGGCGATGGCATCGAGGAACTCCGCTTTGCCGAGCTTCAGGTTGCCTGTGCAAAAAACAACGGCTGGTGGGCCGGTACCTGTTGGAATGATCAGTTCGCCGTCGGGCTGTTCGGCTTGAGCGACCGGGTGCATGTCCAGTTGCGCGGCAATGGCAACCTTGCCGCGTCGCTCTATTCCGAATTCGGCATCGAAGGCGAAGGCGTGGCGCTCGTCGCCGCGCCGACAAACCGTTTTCTGGACATCGTTGAGGAGGTTGAACGCGATTGTCGGCTGCCGTCGCCGCGTCTCGGCGGACGCTGGGCCAAACGATCGCCGGCTGTCAAAACCAGCTATCTGTTCACCGACCTCACCGAAACCAATGCCGACGAGACCATTCGTTACGCGAAACTCGGCGGGTTCAAATACATCATGATCTACGAGAGCAACTGGTCAAAGTCGCTCGGCTCCTACCCGATCAACACCAACCATTTCCCGCGCGGCGAACCCAGCCTGAAAGCTGTTGTGGACAAATGTCATGCTGCCGGGTTGAAGGTCGGGCTGCATTTCCTGACCAGTTTCGTCAGTAAACACGACCCGCTGGTTCGTCCCGTGCCCGACCCGCGCCTGCTCAAGGACGACCGGGCCGTGCTTACTGCCGACATTGATGAGCATGCGACGGAAATCGCCGCCGATTCGCTGGCGACTTTCCCGACCGAAGGAGCTTTCTATGGCGATAACAAGGCCGGCTTTGACATCCAGATTGACAATGAAATCATCCAATACCGCGCCATCGGCACCAACACGTTTCTAAAGTGCCTCCGTGGCTTCGCCGGCACAAAGGCCGCCCCGCACAAGGCGGGCGCCACAATCCATCATCTGGTCGAGCGATACGGCTGTTACCTCGCCGACCTGCGCACCACGCTCAAAAACGAGATCAGCGAACGCATCGCCGGCCTCATCAACCGCTGCGGATTCGACATGGTCTATTTCGACGGCGGCGAGTGCAACAGCGCCAACGGTCCCTACTGGTACTGGGTCAGCCAGCAACAGGACGACGTCTGCCGGCGATTCAAACGCGAGGTACTCGTCCAGGGCAGCGGAGGCACCCAGTGGACCTGGCACTGGTTCGCCCGCGGCTGTTGCGATGATTTTGCCGCCATCGCGCCGAAACCGTACCTCGATTGCCACAAAATTGCCGACTCATGGGAGCATTACACGCAAAGCTTCATGCCCGCCGAACTCGGTTGGTGGGGGTTCCTCGCCGCCGAACCGGACCACCCGGCCACCACTCCCGACGAAGTCGAGTATTACGCCGTGCGAATGCTGGCACTCAACACGCCGGTCTCGCTGGAAACCAGTCTCAGCGCCCTCCAACGCAACGGGCGCACCGAGGAAATGCTCGCGCTGCTTGCCAGCTATGAGCGGCTCCGCCTTCGAGATGAGTTGCCAACAGCCATCCGCCAGCAACTCCGCACCGGAGAATGGCACCGCGTCGGCAACCGTTTCGTCCCGATCCGTTACGACACGCAATACCCCGCCACCAGCGGTCATCTCACCGCGACCAACACCTTCGGTGCGCAACCGTTGCGACTGCGTCTTCAAGCCGTCCCAACACTGGCCGCACCCGGCGACAGCCGCAACCTCACACTCCTGTACGGCGAACACGCGCTCGGCCCCACCAACGGCCCCATGCCGGGCGCGCTGGCGCGGCGAATCACATTCGACCACCCATTGAACCTGCTCCACCATCGCGCCCTCGCTGTCACGCTTCGCGTTGAAACGCCCACCAACGCCGTCCTCAATGTCCAACTCGAAGCCGCCGGCAAAACCTACCGCGACCACTATATTGACCTGAATTTCACCGGCGAAAAAACGATCGTCATCCCCGAACCGACCACCGAACGCATGTTGCCGGAGTTTCGACCCGCCCATGCCAACTACGCGTTCAAGGCCGCCATGTACGGTTTTCAATACCAACGCATCGTCGCACTGAACCTGCGCTGGATGCGTGCTTCGGCGCCATGCCGGATTCTCCGCGTCGAAGCTCTGGCGGAATCCGAGACCGTATTGAAAGACCCGTCGGTGACCCTCGGCAATGCCACGCTCATCTTCCCCGCCACGCTGAAAACAGGCGATTATATTGAGTTTTGGGGCGGCAACACGGCGCGCCTCTTTGATCGCAATGGTCATCTGCTCGCGTCCGTCACGCCCCTCGGCCCTGTGCCCCTGTTGGCAACGGGCGCGAACGAACTGACCCTCAACGGTAACGCCAAACTGACCGTGATCACCATCGGCAATTCTGGCTTGCCAAGCGACAGATGAGCCTCTACCAAAGAGTTCCCATGAACCTGTTCAAACGTCTGACCCTGGCATGTCTCATCGCGGTGTTCTGGCTGGCGCAAGGCCGTGCCGAAGTGTTCACCCTCACTCTTCCCAAACCCTCGGACCGAAAAGTCCTTATCGTCAGCATTGACGGATTGCGCCCGGATGTCGCCCTGCGGGCGGAAATGCCAACATTGCGCGCTTTGATGAAGGACGGCGTCTTCACGTTCTGGGCACAGTCCACGGCGGTGTCGGTCACCCTGCCATCCCACGTGAGCATGTTGACCGGTGTGACCCCCGCCCGTCATGAAATCGCCTGGAACAAAGACCTTCCCTTCAGCAAACCGGTCTATCCCAAATACCCCACTGTGTTCGAGTACGCCAAAGCGGCCGGATATACAACGGCCCTGAGCGCCGGCAAGAGCAAGTTCGCTCATTTACTCAAACCCAAAACCGTGGATTGGTTTTATCTACCGGAAAAAATCAACACGAAAGTCAAAGACGCCCAGGTGGCCGTCGAGGCCATCAAACTTATCGAACAACACCGACCGGACGTGATGTTCGTGCATTTCCCCGACGGCGACACTCTGGGCCACTCCAAAGGCTGGGGCAGCGCCGAACAACTCCAGGCCATGCAACAGACTGATGCCGCTCTCAGCCGCGTGCTGGCCGCATGGCGCCAGGCCGGCCTGGCCGACCAAGGACTGCTTCTGCTCACCGCCGACCACGGCGGTCAGGGCAAGGGACACGGGGCCGACGATTTGCGCAGCCGCACGATCCCGTGGATTGCCGTCGGACCGGGATTGAAAAAGGACTACGATCTTGCCAACGCAGCCGCGGAAGACTGGGTGCGCATCGAAGACACCTGCGCCACCGCGCTGGACTGGCTCAAACTGAAAGTGCCACAAGCCATGGACGGACATTCTCAACTACCGTGGCTCATCGGCAAAAAACTAAAACAAATCTGGGTGGAAACCGACGCCGACACCACCGACGCCTTGATGCCCACCTCCCCCGAATACGAAATCCGCTAACGCCCGTCCTGCAGCAAGTCCCCAAAGGCGGGCAGGAGCGCGTACTTTTTCTGCCATGGCGTGTACATGAACCCACGCACATTTTTCGTCTGACGGGCCAATTCCAACCATCCTTTGACCTGGTCGAGGTTCTCCGTGTCGTAGTAACAGGACACCAGCGTGCGGAATCCTTCGTCCGCAAAAAATCGCAGGCTCTTTTCGCGCGGTTCACCGCCCCAAACAGCGACGATGAGGTCTTTTGGAACGTGTTTCCATGAGCCGGTAAAATCGCCCTCGACAAGATGGTAGTTCTTGTGGGCGTTGTGATTCGGATCAAGCATGTCGCTCCAGATATACACCTCGACACCCGGCATGTATTTGCGGAGGCTGGCAACCTGTTTGGTAATACACTCGCCAAGCAACTCGCCCATGTTCCGACCCCGACAGGCCTGACAGGTGCCGCCCATGCGAATCTCGTCCATGTTCAGCATCACCTTTCGCGGATGTAACCGTTCCGCCAGCAGTTTCGCCTCGTGATCAAAAATCTCATACAACGCCGGCTCGCCCATGCAGACGGTGACCTGGCTGTCGTGAATCAGCATCGAGTGATACCAGCTCACATGCAACCGCTCGCCATCCCGAATCCGACCACCGGGCAGCAACTTCAACGGTGGCGACGTCCTGTCCTCGTCCCGATACGGGTTAAACTGCGGATCCACCAACGGCGCGTAATCTTTCCCCTCAACGTAGCTGACCGCCCCGTCCTCACTGCAAACCATTACAGGCGTGCCAGGCCGATGCAAGACGTTGATCGGGCCGATCTCTTCAATGCTCCAGTCATCCAGCCATATCTTGCCAGACTTTCCTCCCCACAACCCGGCATAGAGACGCACGCTTTTGTTGTCGAGACTGTTGAAAATCATCGTCAGTTTCCGCCAGTCGCCGGTGGACGGCAAATGAAACGTGCGCGGCGCGAGTTGCCGTTCTCCGGCAAGCACCGAAATTTGAAAAGCGCTCGTCGGGTGCAAATTCTCCGTCTTGACCCAGAGATTGACGCGGTAGCAACGCCGCGGTGTGACGCGAATTTCCTGCATCACACGCGCGTGACCGTGCGGATTGGCGGTAAAGTTCTCCATCCGCAACGACGCCGCGCCGCTATGTCGGACCTGCGTGTCGGCAAAACTGACCTCGCCGGGTTGATCATGAAAGTTGTAGCCTTTGAACCGATGGTTTTTGAACTCCTCAAAATCGCCGTTGACCAGCCGTACCGTCCCGTCAGGCACAAATCGCGCCTCGCTCCCATTCACGACAAACAACGACTTCTCCACCGGCATCCCCTCGGCCAGATGACGGTCGTGCGCCAGTACCCCGCCGCCGTAACCGACGCTGAACACGGCGGGAATCAGATCCATCTTGTTGCGATCGCACGCCTGTTTCACCGCATCGAGGCGGCGGAAATAATCGGGTGTCTTCTTGCAAAGCGAATCGAGGCCAAAAGAGACCATCGCCCCGTTCAATCCGTGTTGCGCGCCGCTGTCAAGCACCCGGACAATTTCATCCACATCACTGTCCTTGCCCAGCCCCCACCCGAAAATCCAGACAAACCGGTCTGGATATGTCCCGGCATGAGCGGATACACAAATCAGCATCCAGAGAAGAAATCCTTTCATTTTACCGTTTGTCCTGTGAATCGGCATCGCCTTCCATTGGTCCGTCGCATGAGCATACTGTCGTATCTTCGCAAGGAAATCTCTCGCGGCGATTTTGCAGGACCCGTTTGAGAATTGTAACGGAATTTTTTCTTTAGTTTCGGCCACGGCGACTCCTCTGGTATCTGGTTTCACATTCTCAGTTTCGCTCTCCGATCTCGAGCGATTCACTTCTTGCTGCCCGTTGTTCGGTAACCGACAACGACATGATTCTGTCCAAAGTTAACCGCCTACTTTGATCAATACTTTGCTCTTTGCGTTGCTTTGTAAGTTCTCATGAGGGCACTGCCTGTGCGCCTCTGCCTGGCAATGCATGTCGTTACTCACCCGGTTGTTTTGAGTTATCGGAAACTCCTGCGAAGAGTTCACGCTGTCTTGATTTCCCGCCGTCGCGGATCGTAAAGGGTTTTGCGGCCGGTTTCGTAGGAGGTCATGGCCATGATCACGGCAACGGCGTGCTGATAGCCGGCCTCAATGGGAGCATTGGGCTGGCGATTGGCGCGAATACACTGGAGCCAGTCCAAAAAGTGATCGGGATGCTCCACCGACGGAACCGGTTTCTCGCCGCGGATGGTACCGTCCCGCCGCGGCGCCCCCTCAGCGCTGTAGGTCGGCGCCATCCAGTTGTCCACTTTGAGAACTCCTTTCTCGCCATAGAACTTTCGGGTACAACCAAAACCGTTGCCAAGGTTGTTGGAGATGCTGACGAGAAATCCTTCCGGATAAATCCATGTCGCCTGAATGCAATCCGGCGCTGTAAATTGATGTTCATCTTTCCAGGTAAATGTTCCCCCCAGACAAACGCACGATTCGGGGAATTTCGATCCCGTGATGAAGTTCATCATGTCAATCATGTGGCTGCCGTAGCCGGGAATCGGGCCGCGCGAAAACTCATAGTAACCGTACCATCCCGAATAAACATCAGCTCGAAACGGACGCATCGGACGACCGTTCAGAAACTCTTTCCAGTCCACATCCTCTTTCCTCACGTCCTTAAGGTAATGATACCAGTACGGCTTCTCGGTGTTACGGCATTCCTCCACACGCGAAAGCTGGCCGAAAATACCGGTCTTGTACAGTTCGCGGCAACCAACAATACTCGGCAAACTGCGAAGCTGCGTACCCACCTGACAGACGACACCGGCCCGTTTTACCGCGTCAACGGCGCGAACCAGCGCGTTCATCTCGGTGGCCAATGGTTTCTCCACGTAAATGTGCTTGCCCGCGCGGGCTGCCGCTTCCAGATGCGTCGTGTGCTGATGATCGCAGGAGGCAATCATTACCGCGTCAAGGTCTTTCACCTGCAACAAATCCCGGTACGACACAAACTGTTCGGCATCCCGTCCAAACCATTCCCGGACCATCGCGTTTGCCTGCTCCCGCGCTACCCGCCACGGGTCGGCCAGCGCCACGATTTCAAAGTTCATCGCTTGGACATGCTTGTAAATGCCTTTCATGTGCGCGTCACGCCCGCGACTGCCGCACCCAATGATGCCGATGCGAAGTCGGTCATTGGCGCCGATGGAGCGTTTTCGTTCCGCCGCCGTCAGCAGTGTCGGCCCCAGGTACGCCGCCGCCGCCAGACCAGCGGAAGTTTTCAGAAATCCTCTGCGCGTCAGGTTCTCATTCATGGTCGTCTCCTTTCAAAGGTGTTGTGAGTGTCTTTCAACAATCGCAGTTCGGCCCGATGGCGCAATTGCCGCGCAAGGAGTCCGAACACGTTGAGCCTCCCCAACACACCGTGAGTGTCAATCGCACTCACAGTGGTGATACTGCAACGGGAAGAAGCATCCCACCCCCGCGCGGGCGTTCGCGTCCAAACCGCCAACCACACTCCGCTCCATACAAGGCCTTGCATTATCAGTCCTTTTATCAGCTGATAAGCAGCATCTTAGACAAAAACATCGTGTCGTCAACACCAATCGTATCCCCATTCCTAAATCGGCTGAGAAATTCGTGGAAAACTTTTGTCTTCCCATCCAGGCACTGAAGTTGGCGAGATTCCCCCCCGTCTTTGTCACGGAAACCGGCTTTCATTTCGATGGCGTCTTTCCCGTGCCACCGCGCGCTTTATTAACAAGCATTTGCGCCTGCGCACCGGGCGACTGAAACCCGCCGGCGAGAATATCTTCCTCGCGGAACTTCGCCATCAAAATCTCGGCGTCGGCGTAACGGCGATAATCGTAAATGATGTGGATCATGCCATCGGGCGCCTGGAAACCGTCGGGATACGAGACGCCGCTACGTTCGTCGAGCACGAGACCGCCCTGCCATGTGACGCCGTCGTCCGAGGACAACATCGCCGTCAGGTGCGACCGCCCTTTTGTCCGCTCGTCAATCCGCCCGTGCTTGACCAGCAACAAGCGTCCCGACGCCAACCGTCGCAGATGGAAACGCGCGCTGACGTGTGGGAAACGGATTTTTGGTTCCGTCCATGTTCGCCCCTTGTCGGAAGAATGGCTCTCCGCAATGCCGTCGCTGGTCCGTGCCAGCATCCAGAGCCGCCCGTCCCGCAACTCGACGACCATGTGCTCGTCGAAATTGGATTTCGGGAACAGCACGCCGCCGCGACGGGTCCAGGTTCGGCCTTTGTCGGTCGAGACGAACAGGTGGGCCATGCGTTGATCATCGAGTTCATGGAACTGTTCGTGAAAACTCGGCGGAATGATGGCGCGGTCAATGGTCGGGCGCTGTTTCTCGGTGGACGCATGGATGCAACCGCGTCCCCACAGTGAGACCGGCAACAACCACTCACCGTTCTTCAATATCGTCGGCTTGTTCAACGTCGCTCCGTGCCAGATCCGTCGCGGCACTGACCAAACCGGCTTCGGTGCCTCTGGGTTGTCACACGTGATCGCCCACACACCAGCCCGACCATCGAAATACCCCACCGACTGATCAAAAAACAACCACAACCGCCCTGTCGGATCCGTCCAGAAATTGCCGACCAGCGCCCGACGCGGCAATCCATCCGTCGTTTTTGTCGGCGCAATAACCAGACGCGGTTTCGACCAGGTCGCGCCATCGTCATCGCTGGTGGCCGCGACGAAATAGCCAAGCTCGCTGTCGCCGCCGCTAACCCAGGCCGCCCAAATCCTCCCGCCCGCCGTCCGATCACATCCGATCACCATGTTCATGTCCCGCGCCTCATCGGCATATTCGGGTCCCGGTGCCGTGTTCACCAGCGGCGGGTCCAAGCCCGGATCGCTGGCGACGGCGCCACATGCTCCGCACCACCCCAACAACAGGACGAGTCTCAATTGGTTCATCGAAATCTCCTTTCAGGCCACGCCGTTGACAACATGTTGCGGACGCCCCGCCAACCAGGCGCGAATGTTGGCGGCGGCAATTTGCAGGAGACGGGCGCGGGCGTTGCGCGTGGCCCAGGCAATGTGCGGAGTGATGAGGCAGTTGCGGGCGCGCAACAACGGATTGTCGGGCGGCGGTGGTTCGACGGAAAGCACATCCAGCCCCGCGCCGGCCAAGCGACCGTTGTTCAGCGTGTCGGCCAGATCGGTTTCATTGACGAGGCCGCCGCGGGCGGTGTTGATCAGAAACGCGGACGGTTTCATCGTGGCCAACCGCGTGGCGTTGATGAGTTGGTTTGTCTCCGGCGTGAGTGGGCAATGCAACGAAACGACATCACTCGCGCGCAAAAGCGCCTCCAGATCACCGCTGTGTCCGCAAGCCAGCACGCGCATTCCAAACGCCCGCCCGATTTCGGCGACGGCTCTGCCGATGCGCCCGTAACCGACGATGCCGAGCGTGAGACCGTGCAGTTCGACCAACGGAAAATCCCAGTAGCAAAAATCATTCGAGGCCGTCCATCGTCCCTCGCGCACGGTTTGCGCGTGATGGGCGGTGTGGTTGGTCAGTTCCAGCAGCAACGCAAACACGGCCTGCGCGACATTTGGGGTACTGTATTCCGGCACGTTGCAGACGGGAATGCCGCGTTCGCGGGCGGCGTCGGTATCCACGACGTTGTAGCCGGTGGCGAGCACGCCGATGTAGCGCAGGCGCGGCAACGCGGCAATGGCGGCGCGGCGGAGAACGGTCTTGTTGGTGAGCAGCACGTCGGCCTCGCGCGCCCGCTCGACGACTTGCGTTTCGGGTGTGCGGTCATAAATCGCGCACGAGCCGAGTTGGTGAAATTCGTCCCAGCTCAGGTCGCCGGGGTTGGCAGTGTAGCCGTCCAGAACGACGATGTTCATGGTCGCTCCGCCACCCACAGTTGCGTCCAGTCGCCGTTGTTGACGTTGAAATAAATGCGGCGGCCATCGGCGCTGAAGATTGGATGCGGATGGGGCGGTCGCCAGGATTTTGCGCCGCCGACAGCGGGCGAGTGATGGATGACAACGTAGTGGGCGCCTCGGATATCGGCCACCACGATGCCCCATTCGTCCCGTCGGCCGCCGACACGGTCCATCAGCGTGTCGGTAACCAGGAGCGTGCCGTCCGGGCTGGCGGACGGATGCCCAGAGCCGAACGACGGCAGGTCGGGGATGCGTTGGGTCTGACCGGTTTTGCTGTCAATGAGTAGGTTGCCGGCCTCGACGATGGTACGGGCGTCGGGATGCCAGGCGGGATGTCCCCAGCGGATGTCGGCGCGGAGGAATCGTTTATCGTTGAGGCTGTACACGACCAGACCGAGTCGGGTGCTGGCTTGTTTGCTGCGCGCGTCGCCGCCGGCGGGGGTTGCCAGTTTGAAGAAGACCCGGTTGAGGTCGGGGCTGAGCACGGGGAAGAAGATGGAGACGGGTTTCTCGCCAAAGTGTTTGGCGAGGAATTCGGGATAGGCTTGTTTCAGCGCGTCGGCGGTGATGACCGTGTTGATTTCGCCGGTCCGGACATTGGCGAGTTCCAGGCCGCGATGTTCTCCCGGATTCCAGTGCAAACCGTAGAGGGGAACCACATCGGCGTGCGGTTGGCTCCAGCCGGCCAAGCGGTCGCGGGCGAGGATGCGTTCCCGTCCTGTCTCCACGTCCACGACGGCAGTGAACCACCGGCCATCGCGTTGGCCATGATAGACAACACGCTGGCCGCCGCTGACCCATTGTTGGCAGGCGACGCGGTGGGCGTCCTCGGTGTCAATATCGCGGGCGAGGGTTTTCTCCTCGCCGGTGAGGCGGTGGCGAATGACGACGTCGCCGCGCTGGGCGTTGGGTGTTTTTGAGGCGAAGAACAACAACCATTGGCCGTCGGGACTTTCAGGACAGGTGTTGAAATAAGAATGAATCGTGTGGCGGCCGTCCTGCGGCGCGGCGGGGCTGATTTTCACGCCGCTTCGCCAGGCGGCCACCGGATCGTTGGTGGCAGCCGGTGTGGTGGTCACCGGTGTCAGGAGAGCGGCCAAGAGAATGACAGAGATCATGGGTTTACCGTATCGAAGTATGTTTGAAGCGCCGCAACGAGGGTTTCGCCGTAGTTTTCCCAATGGCGTCCGAGCGGGTGTTCGTGGAGTTTGGCGATCCAGTGGCAGTTGAACTCGTGGACGACCGCGTCAATGCCGAATCGTTCCAGCCAACCGTCGCCGAGGGAACCGGGGTTGCGAAAGGCTGCTTTTGTGCTGCCTTCGGTGAACCAGGTGTGTTGGCGAAGAAGTTTTTCCAAGATCGCCATCCGCTCAAGGTATCGGTTCAATTCGGGCACGGAAGGTCGGCTGATGTGCAGTTGGCCGTGGCCGTCGTTGTGGAGGTCCAGGGCCAGGTGCGGACGTTTTCCGTGTTCAATCATGGTTTCGAGCCATTGCTCCAGCGCAGCGTTTTCGGGTGCCAGGTGCGGGTTGGCGGGTTTATCCCAGTCGCGATTGAGGTCCTTACCGAGGAGGTTGAATCGGGTCATGCCTCGGGCCACGCCGTCCTTGTTGGCCATGGGCAGGATGTACACGCAGTACCGTTGCGGCTCTTTCAGCAACTGATGGATCAATCCCTGCGCCACCCAGTTACCGGCGCTTTCCCACGGATGAGCGCGTGCGCGGAGGAAAACCCGATGGGCCGCCTGCGGGTCACCGATGCGGATGATTTCGAGGTCGCGGCCGGCAACGGTTTTGCCGATGGGCGTGATTTCCACACGGGGTTGATGGCGAATGGAATTCAACAACTGGTCGAGGTCGGAAATCCGATACGGCTCCACGCGCGCCACGTAGAGTCGAGGCCCCGGCATCTCCACCGTCAGGCGTACACGATTTTCGGGAAGGATTTCCGTGGCCAACGAGCGCCAGTCTTTCCCGTTTTCGGAGACAACGAGCGCTTTCAGTTCCCCGGCGACGGAGCCGGGTTTGCCGTTCCAGACATTGTCGAGATTGTGAAATTCGAGCGTCAGCCTCGCACCGGGTCGGGCGTGGAGCAAGAAGTGGATATGCCCGGCGGCGCGATTCGGCGAATTGCGTTCATGGTCGTACAACAGATGAATCCGAATGATCCCGTTCCCGTCGCACTCGTACCAGAGCGGCGAGGCGTTCTCAAAGCTGGTGTCAATGAACTCCAATGCGGCCGAGGGTGGCGTCGCCGAATCGGGCTGCGCCCGTTTGTCGGTCTCTTCCAGTTTGAAACGGGTGCTGACCACCGAGTGTTTTTCCGATCCGGGCCGATATTTGATGTAGGTGGTGGCGACAAACGTGCCATCGGGCAACCGTTCCAGGCCGGGATAACCGCAATCGCCGCCCGCGTGGCTGTGGAGAAGCTTGATCCGATACTGACCGGGACGCGAGGATTGGATGTCCTCGTAACGCCCAACCCAAGCGACGAAGTGGCCTTTGGTCGGGCTGTTGGGCGCCTGGTCGCGGAAAGCGACGACCAGACGGCCATCAAGGGCATAGGCGCCCACGTGACGGTCGCCGGTCAATCCCCACGGCGTGTCTTGCGGCGGCGTCCATGTCGCACCCTCGTCGCGGCTGAACATGACCAGGCTGTGTCCCTTGTGGGTGTTCTCGCGCATCAGGCAACACAGTTCGTTTCCATCCGGCGATCGGAAGACAAACGGTTCGCACGGGTTCTTGCCGTCCACCCGCGCCACCACACGCGGTTCCGACCAGGTAAACCCGCCGTCCTTTGTAATGCTCTGGAGCACCTCCAACGGCGTGCGGTCCGCGCCGTCGGGACCGCGATGGAACAATCCCAGCGTGGAACCGTCCTTGAGCCGCACGACGCTGCTGAAGGTCATCACACAACGGAACAACGGGCCGAGCGGCGGCATTTCCTTCCATGTTCTGCCGCCGTCCTCACTCAGGATGCTCGGCATGGCCGGGCCGCCGCGTTTTCCGAGCGCCGCCGAGAAAACCCAGAGCCGTTCTCTGCCCTGTGGGTCAACAATGCGGTAAATACTGGGGCAGTTCTGATGCGTTTTGAAGCCGGGCGGCAATTGGTCATCGAGACGTGTCCAGGTCCGCCCACCGTCGTCGCTTCGCGCCATCGGCCCGGCGGCGCCGCCGTGGCCGATACACCAGACACAAAACATGGTCCTGCCGTCGGGCATCAACAGCGTGGTCGGATGTCCTTGATAAAGGGTGTCGGTGCCCGCCGCCAGGATGACGTGACGGTTGGTCTCGACGGAGAGGTCCACCGTCGGGATGGCGAACGCGGTGGCGCATGTCGCAATCAAACCGAGAACGAGGCGGATCAAATTCATTCGTTGGCTTTGACGGCGCGATGGGCGGTTTCTTGCAAAAATCGAACCTCATCGGCATCGAGACCGGGCGGCGCGAACCGGTTGCCGACGACGCTCTCGCCGTAAAGCGTCTCGTACCAAACGCACGCGCCGAGATACTGTCCGGCCACGCTGGCATGATGACCGTCCATACCGAGTTTGCCATCTTTCCAGCGCCAGCCGATGTGCAGCGAGTGGTGTTGATGAGGCAATGCGGGTGGCGTGGCGTTTTTGAAATCGAACGCCGCGTCCGGTCGGTAACCCCATCGCGGATCGGTGTCAGCCAGGTAAAAGGCGTCACCGACCGGAATGAGACGCGCGCCAAGTTCGGCGGCGATGGCGCGATAGGCGTTTTTCAGTCCCGCGTACATTTCCGCCTGGGTGCGCGGCTCGACGGACTTGGACGACGGAGCGCGGAAACGCGGGTCGTCGCAGCGATAGGCCCAGGTTTGATGCACCGACAACGTCGCGCCCGGCGCGTATTTTTTGATGTAATCGCGCAGTTGCTCGGCAAACGGGCGATAGGTGGCGATGTCATGGCTCTTGATACTGGCCTGTTGGATGGTGACATAGTCCCATGGTTCGGACTCCAGTTCCTGTCGGAGGCTGCGTCCGCTGGCGTAGAGGCCGTTGGTGGCGGCTTTCTCCGCGTGCAACTGCAGCGAGGCGCCGCCGACCACGATGGGGCGATGAATCAACTCGTGTCCGCCGGCTTTCACGAGGTCGGGCAGATATCTTGTAGCGTCCCGCGAAAAACTGTTGCCGATGGTCAACAGACGGATTGTTTTACCTTCTGCTGCCGCCAGTGACCCGGCGGCGAACAGCAAACACAACAGAATACGGCCAACAATGGGCTTCATGCGGTGGATGTCTTTCCCCAAGCTTTCTACTCGCCCGGCGACGGTCTGACAAGTGCCAGTTGGTCGCGCAACCAGCGGGGACGGTTGGTGGTCAGGCCGTTGACGCCGACCGCCGCCAAACGAGCGGCCACGGCGGTGTCATCCACGGTCCACACATACAACCGAAGCCCGGCGGCGCGGACTTTGGCGACCGCCGCCGCGTCTATTGGAAACCGGTAATGCAGGTTCAGGCCGTCGAAACCGGCAGCTCTGGCTTTTGCGATCAATGTTTCGATGTCCGGTGTCGGTTCGGTTTTCGCGTCCGTTCCGACAGCGACCAGCCAGTATAGCGGCAGTTTGGGAAACCGTTGACGGGCTGTTTTCATGGTCTCGTATTTGAAGCCGATGAGAACGGTTTGTTCCGACGCTTTACCGGCGGTTTTCAATACCCGTTCCAGTTCGGGCAACACTTCCGGGCCGCATTTGATCTCGATGAACAACTGTTTGCCGTCGGGCACTGTTGCCAACGCCTCGCTCAACGTCGGCAGCCGCTCGCCCTGCCATTGGGCGCCCTTCCATCGTCCCGCGTCGAGAGCGCGCAGCGACGCCAAACTGCAGCTCTTCACATCGGCGTCGTGGCCGGTGGTGCGTCGCGTGTTCGCGTCGTGGATCACCACGATCTGACCGTCTCGCGTCAGGCGAATGTCGAGTTCCACCGCATCGGCCTGCTGCGTGTAACCGAGTCGAAACGCGGCAAGCGTGTTTTCCGGCGCGTCGTACGACGCGCCTCGGTGGGCGATGATTTCAACGGCACGAAGCCCGACCAACGGGATGATCAGCCAAACAATCAACAATGTTTTGACCCATTTCATGGGGCATCTTCTTCTCAGTCGTTTCCCCTCGAGCGGACGGTCTTTCCCTTCGCGGTAATGCCGAGGCCGAGCAACGGAAGCAGCTCCCGGCTTTCGAACGGCCCGTAGTTGAAAATGATGAAGCCGCCGGTGCGATGGCGGCGGGTGATCTGGATTTGTTCAATGGTCTGCGCGACGCCGAGCCGCGACGATGAGGCGCTCACGCCGATGCCGGGATAACACGGCACGCGCCCCGCCCAGGCAATCTGCTGCGTGACCATGTCTTCAAATTTACGGCGGCTCGGCGTGTAGTCCATCGGACAGACGAAATCGAGCCAACCGCGATCGCACCAGAGTTTCCAGTCCTGTCCGACGGAATCGCGATCGGTGTTCCACTGGCGAAACACGGCGGCGGAAATCTTGATCAGCGGCTTGATGGCGCGGGCTTGCTCGTTCACCGCTTTCACAACGGCAGTGATGTTGTCACGCCGCCAGTCGAGCCAGCGGCGACGCAGTTCGCCATCGGTTTGCACGCTGCGGGGCCAGTCCGTCACGGGCGCTCCGATCGCGCGCTCGAATCGTTGCCGGCAACCCGCGCAAAAACAATGGGCACTATCGGGGTATCGGATGTAATCGAAATGCAATCCGTCCACATCGTAGCGCCGCACCACTTCGAGCATGGATTCGATCTCCAACCGCTGGTTGTCAGGATGCGACGGACAGAGCCAGAGCAGTTCCCTGCCCTGCGCGTCGGCCTGAAGACGACCTTCGCGTCGTAGCCGTTCCACAAACTCTTTCGGCGCGGCGTGTCCGAGGTTCCAGTTCACTTTCCAGACGTGCATCTGGATGCCGTATTTTTTGCAGGCGGCGAGACAGGCCGCTATCTGGTCGCCCTTTTCCGCCGCCGCCACCGGCAACGTTTTGCTGTCGTAGAACGCCGCTCCGCCCCAGAGCATGTTCGGCAGGATGGCCGTGAAACCGTTCTCGGCCAGGCGACGAATGGCTTCGTCCCAATCCATCCCCGCCACTCCAAAGGCGCTGTGACACCAAAACGCGCGAAACTCGCCGGGTTCCGACGGTTGCGCCCTGCAATACGCCTCCAGAAGCCGTTGCCCGGCAATGGCCGCCTGGTCCATGGCGGCGGGATACTGTCCCTGTGCCACCCGTTTTCGCGCCGTGCGATAGGCGGCGCGCGCTTCGTGAAGCGGCCTGGAATCCACACCAATCCGCGAAACGGCCTCCTCGAAATTTTTGAAGCCGAGATTTGTGCCGAGCGATCCGAGGCGGTTCTCCGCCGCCTGTCGCCACAGATTGGGCACGAGGCTACCGACCATCGCGAGGAGCATCCGCTGTTTGTTGACACT
This sequence comes from uncultured Verrucomicrobiota bacterium, assembly GCA_964541945.1. GTDB lineage: Bacteria > Verrucomicrobiota > Verrucomicrobiia > Palsa-1439 > Palsa-1439 > CAIKAP01. Next base: position 57,446 of record CAZISE010000007.1, on the reverse strand, counting down.
GTCATCGGGCAACAGCACATGTGTCATCACGATACCGTTGGTCGAGCCAATCACCGCCGCGTGATTGTTTGGCTGTCCCGTGTCGTCCAGCCATTCGGCCAACAAATGTCCGACGCCGGGCAACGGTTGGAAATCGCTGATATTCCACGACGACTGGCCGACAACAGCGGGCGCGCCCGGCAACGATGCGCCGACAAAACGAATGGCCGAGAAGAAACCGGGCCGGGGCGCCTTGAGATGTTCGCCGCCACGGAGGCCGAGGCTTGGACGGAGTTTCGACGGGACAATATAGAAGGCCAGCAAACGGCCACCGCGCTCGATAAAACGGAGAATCTCGTCCGTCACGGGCTCGGGCATGGTGGGATTGTATGGAAGAATGAGCAGTTGGAACGGTTTCAGGCGCTCCGCGGTAACATCGAGGTCGCTGAGCGTCGCGCAGCCGATACCGAGTGCTCGCAATTCCTCCGTCACGTTCTCCGCGTACTGCGCCACCGCGCGGGCCTCGTCGGGGCGTTGCCGGGCCGCCGACTCGCCGCGAATCACCGCCACAACCGCATCGTTGTCCGTTACGGGGATCGGAACGATGTCACGGATGTAAAACGCGGTGTCAGCGTCGCGTCCGCGCCAGGCAGAGATGCGAATCGTCGAAATCCTGCCCCAACCGGCGGGTTCTCCTTCTGTCGTTGTGGCATTTTTGTCAATTGTGATGACACCCCACCGGTCGCGGGATTCGGGTGTAAACGGCGTGCGGTACCAGCCCTTGCCGCTCTGGAAATACATGACGAAATCCGCCACCGGCGAGGTGTCGCGACAAAACATCTCGAACCGGATGCCGCGACAGGCGGAAAGGTCGAGCGAGGTTTTCAGATCCCAGGAAGCCCGCTCGATGGTGGTGTTGGCAAAGTTGACCGGAAACCGCACGGCGGGACGTTCGTCCACCACGACCGCCTCCGCCGGGGCAGAGCCGCACATCGGCTCCCACACCGACCGGGCCACCTCGATGGACGGCAACGCAAACAGTCGGCCACAGAAAAACGCGAAGAGTAAACAGGTTGTTGTTTTCATGGTTTTATGGAAAGGCACCACGACATTCGTTTGGCAAAGTCGCGCTGGAAATCCGGGCGCCAGCGGCTGACGGTTGTGCGCGGATCGAAACCGTCCTGAGTTGGCAGGTCGCGCCACCAGCCGTCCGGCTCGCGCCGATATTGGCCGCCCCAACCGGGTTTGGACGGATCATTCGGGTCGTTGCCGCCGAGCGGCAGAAAGAAAAACCACGACGGTGTGTCGCCTTCCTTCAGACAACTGTGCGGGTTGGGCGCCGTCCAAGTCTTTGTCGGGTAAAGCGCGCCGAGCGGCCCGGTGCGATGGACGTTTTTTTCAATCCACTCGCGGCTGGTCAACGATTCGTCGCCGCTCAGATACATCCCACGATGGGTTCCCTCGCGTTTGTCGCGGCCCGTCGGCGCTTTGGACAGGATGTAGAACATGCCGGGAAACTCCGTTCGCATCCAGTCGGCCATGCCGTCCTGATCACTGATGTCATAGACGCGGAATTTCTTTACGAACACGCGGAAGCCGTCCTCGCCTCGATCGTGTTTGACGCGCCAAAGTACCTGTGCCAGGTCGGTCTGGCCGCCCCAAATGCAAATGTTCAGTGGACGCTCCGACGATCCGTCGTCAATCCGTTCAATGAGCCAGCGCGAGGCTTCGGGGTCGTGGGTTTCGCCGACGACGTTGCGACCGCGCTGCGGGTTGCCGGACTTCACGTGCTGGCGCAACCGCTCCGGTTCCGTCCAGCCCGTGGCGTGCTGTTGGAGGTTCGGCAACACCTGTTCATAGCCGCCAATAATTTCACGGATCAGGTCAGGCCGGGTGATTGCTTGTTTCAACTCGCCCGGTGTACCGGTGGCGGTGGCTATCAGCGCCTCAATCTCGAATTCGTTTGCGTACACCATCAGACGGATCATGGATTGCTGGTCGTCGGGATCGCCCCCAATGTCGGTCAGCACGGCCAAACGCGGTTTCGGTTCCGCGACGGCCGCGGTCAGGCCCGTCAATAGCGCCGTCAGTAAAACGAGCGCGTTGCGTGACACGTTCCTCATGGAGTCTCCAGGAGCATCACCCAATCGTTGTCACCGGCATCGTTTGGACCGGGCGGGCTGAACTGGTCCGTACCGCGGGCGGCCTGGAGTTTGCCGCTGGTCGGGTCAAACCAGCGGGCGTTCACCGGTTGCGCCAGTTTCGCTCGGTCAACAACAAGGGAGTTACCAGCCACGCTGTAAGCCAACGCACAACGGCCATCGGGCGTGGCAGCGGCGGAAGTTGCGCCGGTGAAAAGGTTGGGCGCGGGCGTCAACCGATGCCACGGCAACGTCAGGAGAAATTTCTTGGCGCGCGCCAGTTGTGAGGAACCGGGCAAATTCATCGCTTCGCGCCACGGCGTGTCGCCCCAGTCGTGACCGCCGGGCGAAGCGCCGAACCGTTTCTCCGGCAGGTTGACCTGCCAGATGCCGTTGGCGCCGTAGGTGTGGCCGGCGCAACCGCTGTTGAGCAGGTGCGCCCAAAATGCCTCGCGCGCCTCTCGCGCGCCGAGCGAAAGATAGCGGATCGGTTCGCTCCGGGGCTCGCCGGGCTTCGGCCATGAGGTCGGCACCTGCAACCCTTCATAGCGCGATTCACCCGCGATCACAGGCATCAAGGGCGGACGATTCCAGCCTTCAAGCGCGGCAGCGGCATGTTGCGGAGCGGGACGGCTGTGACCGCTTTGCTGCATCTCGAAGTCGAGCAACGTCGGGTCGAGCAATTCATCGCGGGCGTTTCGGCGCGGATGCGTTGTCAGCAAACGCCGAAACGGATCGGTTTGACGAATGAAACGAATGACCTCCGTCCATTCGCGCCGAAGTTGTTCGGTCTCGGCAGGCTTGTTGCCGGAGTTGTACCACGGCATCGCCTGTTCGCCCGCGGCGCACCAGATGACGGGATAGGCGCCCCAGCGCGCAATCAGGTAACGCCAGTGCTGTTTCATTTTTTCCGTACCGAGCCACGGTAGATGATACCCCCACGCACCGAGCACACACGGTACCAAGCCTTGCTCGACCAGATGCTGTACCCGACAATCGGCGGCGTTGAAGTATTCAGGTCGAATGCGCGCGTAGAGCGGTTCCCACGGGTAGCCGCCATCGCCGAGACCACGCTCGTCAAACGCCGGCATGTCCGGATAAAGCCCCGCAACGAGCTGTACGACAGTAAACCCTTTTTCGCAGCGGTCGGCAGCGAGCGTTTGAAAATCCTCCGGCCACCGAAGCCGTTTGACCAGCCCCATCCACCACGTGTCGCCGAACCAGAAAAACGGCGTGCCATCGGCATGCGCAAAGTGCCGTCGGTCTTCGGCAACGCGGATTGCTCCGTGACGAAACAGCGGGTTGTTGCCGACATAGGGTCGCACCTCGACCTCGCCCTTGACAGCGTGGAGCGCGTTGTTCGAGGTGTCGGAACATTCAGTGCGGAAAGCGTGTTTGCCCGGCAGCGGTGAAGCGTAGCGGACACGCCATGTCGTGCCGCCCGCCCAGAACGCCGGCACGCGCAAGAACCGACCGTCGGGCGTCGTGAACACGGCCTCCAGCATCACATGATTGAACGGGTCAGCGTAATCTTTTGCGGAGGTGAAACTGATCTCGGCCACACGATTCGCCTCCACGCTGATCGTCTCGGCGAGAGAACGAGACACCAGCGACAGCAGGCAAGAACAAAGCAAAATAACCGTGATGAGTTTCATTTTCGTACAAGCACGAGCCAGTCTTCTGTTGAATCAGACGGCGGTTGACCGAGCGAGGCCGTGGTGCCGGCGGTGACGGATTTGACGGAACCGTCCTGCAACGAGCCGCCCACGCGCGGGTTGAACCATTTGACGCTGAACGTCCCGTTTGCCACCGAAAGGTCGAGGTCGGCACTGCCGCCGTTGGGGAGATAAACGAGATAGATTTCGCCGGGTTTGGCAAAGCAGAACCGCGTGTTCTTGTTCTCGGCATTGCCGACCAGCGCGTCGGCGTTGCTCATTTCCCAGAACGGGACTTTGTTGGCAGCGAAAAACTCCAGCGCGATCCGACAGTAATCCCAACTCTTGTCGCGGCTGCGCCAGTCTTCGCACAACAGATCATTCTGTGGCAGTTTGTAGCCGAAATAGTATTCGACACCCGCGCCGCCGGCCATCAACGTACCCCAAAGACAAAGTTTGCGGATGTCGTGAAGCGTGTACGTTTTGCCGTCTTTGCCGAGGGCCTTGCCGTCGAACCCTTCGTAGCCGGGATCGGGCGGAACGCCGAGTTCGGCGGGGTTCTGTTCGTCATGAGCCACAACCCACGGTTTGCCGGCCTTGGTGGATTCGGTCACCCACTTCAACACGCGTTGGTGTGCCTGACTCCAGCCGTTTTGCAACGACGCACCGGTCAGGTGCGAACGCTCGCCGAGAAGCGGCGGATACACCTTGTCCTGCTGGTTCGGGAATGTGTGGATGACGATGTGATGATGATAGGGATCGGTCTTACGGATAAACTGCGCCATCGCCTGTTGCTGAGCCGATGACTGGCTGTTTTCCTCGCCTAGGTTCCAGTTCAACGCAAGGTTGTGGGCAAACCGGGCGATGATCTCCCGACAATACAATCGGCGTTCCGGGCCGAGGTCGCCGCCGTCCAGCGACTGGGCTGCGCCCGGTCCTTGTTGGTCGTCGTTCTCGGTCTCCTGCAACTTGAAGTGCAGATACAATCCCAACACGGTGGCGTGATCGAAAACGATGCCCCACTGGTCGAGCTTGGAGCAGTCATAGTGGAGTTTGTCGTCGCGCGACACAAACGGCCAAACATTGTCGCCGTCGCCGCCAGCGTTGTAGGTCAGAAAGGAGAAGGCGTTACAACCTTTACCGGCCAAGTAGTTCAACGCGCCAATCAACCCTTTGCCCTTGCCGTCCTTCCACGACGGATCGCCCGATCGCCAGTCGTGGATGTGCGGCGCCCAGGTTTTCAGTGGCACGTTTTTCTTGCGTGCCTCCGTGCCGTCGAAGTCGGCGTAGGCCAGCAACGTCTCCGGCGCATCGGCACCGGCTTTCAGAAAATACTCTCCCGCGCCGGCAAAACGCAGGTAATGTTTGCCGACGTATTGCAAGCGTCCCGTGGCGCGGAAATCGCGCCCGGTTTTGTCGGTGGGCGCGACGTTGAAACCACCACTCAAACCATCAAGCGGTTTCAACGGCTCACCCGTACCGTCGCTGACGGCCACGTGTTTGCCTTTGACGAATGAGACGGTGTAGTTCCAACGGCCTGGTTTGTCCGGCGAAAGATGCGCGCGCCATTTGGTGCCGGCTTCGGCGGAAGTGTTCGCCGCCTGCCCATCGGCAGCGAAGTAGCCGGGCACGACGTAGCGCGGCGCTCCGGACTCGTGGGTGAACGTGACCGTGAACCGGTAATCGGTGAACGGGTTCGGATCGTTGTCGCGTTCACGCGCGAACGGACCATCGAGGGTAAGCGTGATCTTGTGCCATTGTTTCAATTCTCCGGTCACCGTGATGGAGGGCGGGCAAACAACTGACTCTCGGCCATTGGCTGCCAGGCACATATACCCCACCAAGCCAAGAAATAAGATGATTTTCCTTTTCATGGCTCACCGTTTCCCCAGATTTTTTGTAACAGCTCAAACACTTCCGGCGCGGACTGTCTCAATTCCGCGCGGTTAAATGGATAAAAATCGTTTACTCCAAAGTAGGCTTCTGTCATCTCCGCGAAGAACTCCTTCTGGTCGGTGAGCGCATAATGTTTGGTCTGATGCCCGTAAATGTGCAGAACCGAATCAAACCGCCCGCTGGTCTTGACTTTTTGCCACTCGCTGGTGATGGCTGCGTGGTCGAAGCCGAGAACCCGATCGTGGTAGGCGTGCGCCAACTCGTGAAGCACAGCCCAGGGCTGTTTGACATAGTGATCCGGCGTCATGAACCGCGCGGCATCGGGAATATGGACACTCTTGGCAAGATTGGTTGAATAGCCGTGTTCACGCAGCCAACCGGCGCTTGGATGATATTGCATAGATTTGAGGTCGCCGTGCGTGCGGTCCAGCCAGATGGGGACCTGTTGGAGCTGCGGTAACTTGTCGGACGGCATGACCAGCGTGAGTTCAAACAACTTGGACTGTAACAGTTGTAACGCTCGTTTCCCCAATTCGGCCCCGTCTCCATTCAGCAAACGGTCGTCCACATGAACGCTCCAGCCTTGGATGTTGCGGATCGTGTGTGAGGTTGGCCGCGGCGGCATGCGCGGGGAAGATGAAACGGCAGCAGGTAATAGGGAAACGTAGAAAAACAACGCACCGACAAGGCACCCTCTCAATGACAAACGCTTGTTTATGTGGCACGCGGTCATGACTGAGTTTGATGGTGTGTGTCGCGCGGTTTTCCGTCAAGCAGTTTTACCGGAAACGCTCTCGCACCTGAATCATTAGCGTAAGGATGGATGAAGATGGGGTGTGGGTGATGGCGTATTGTTTGATACCAAATCATTATCACCTGCTGCTCAGCACAGCACGAGGCAATTTGTCGGCAGCCGTGGGTTGGTTGCAGTTGACGTACACGGCGCGATTCAAACCGCAGCATCGGCGAAGCAGAGATATCTGTTTCAGGGTCGGTTCAAGGCGCAGTTGGTGGAGGCGGACGGATACGGGCGGTGGTTGGTGGAATACGTGCATCTGAACCCGGTTCGGCCACGGCGTAAGAGAGACGGGTTGTCGGCAGAGGTGGATGATCAGGTGACGATTTGGGCGCGGGGGAAACTGGGTGATGAACCGACGCCGGATGTGGCGCGGGAGTTTGGCTATCGGAATCAGAGTGGAGCCGCTGAGGTATTGAGACGGATGGAGGGGGACGGGAAGACTAACTCCGAACTGAAGTTGAAATTAGAATCTCTGAAAAACCAAGTGCAAAGAGTTACCCTCTTCCAAAAAGCATTCGTATCTTCATTTTTGCTTTCCTGGTGTTGAAAAGTTTTTCGCGGCGTCATCCAGTACCAAGACCCAATCATTGGCATTGTCGGCAGCGGGTGGGACAAACTCGCGCTCGCCGCGGTTGGAGAATTCGCCGATACGAGTGGCTGTGCCGTCGCGCGGGTTGAACCACCATGCGTTGATTTTATCGCCACCGAGCTTGTTCATGCGTACGGTAAACGCCTGCCGTAACGGCGTGTAGATCATCGCGTAACTTTCCTCGGAATCGCGCGTAGCCTGAAGATGGGCGGCGCCTCCCGGATTGGGAGAAGCAATCAGGGATTGGTCGGGAATCCGCGTCAGAAACGGCCGCGATTCAATGAGCCGGCGCGCGTAGCCGACCTGCGTGGCGCCGGGCAACGAAAGCGCCTCCATCCATGACCGTCGCGGATCGGCGCACGGCTTCGACTTGCCGTCCCAGAACTGCCAGATGGGATGACAACCATATGTGTGACCATGTGCCCCGGCAAAGAGTCCCCAGTAACAAAGTTTGCGTACATCGGAATCGTCAAACCATTGTTTTTTTGTCTTGTCGCTGCGGACGGGATGATCCTCGTAGCATGGCTCGCCGTCCATGACGGGCCGCGGCGGGGTTTTCGCCAGGTCGCGGGCGAGCATGGTATAGTTCTCCTTATTGCGGTGCGAATGACCGCTTTGGATCTGATGAAAATCGAGCCACGGCTCGTCGTTGACGTACTCCGAGGACGAATGGCCGCCCATCGGGTGATACGTGATCAGATGGGTACCGCCATCGCCCGCGCGCAATCCTTCGGCCATGGCCCGATAAACGAGGCGGTGCCGCTCGGTTTCAATCGGACGGTCGCCGCCAAGGATCCAGATGATTGGGGCGTTTTTGTAGCGTCGTCCGAGCCACTCGCCATAGATGCGGGCGGTTTCGGGCGTGAAGATTTCCGGCCCCTGCCCCCATTTCTTGTTCACCTTGTCGCCCCACGTCGGCAACAGGCCGACAAACAAACCGAGCGACGCGGCCTTGTTGACGACCCAGTCCACATCGGCAAAATATGGTTCAAGCGGTTGTGTCGAGTCTTTGTCCTTCAACGGCAGGTGACCGTAACGGTTCGGCTCGGTCAGGCCGCCGAACTCCGCCAGCACGACCGCCTCGATCACGGTGAACCCCTTTGCAGCGCGGTCCTTCAGGTAGCATTCCGCCTCTTCGCGGTCGAGACGGTGAAACAGTTCCCAAGCTGTGTCGCCGAGGTAAAAGAATGGCCGACCGTCCTCGTACACCAAAAACCGTTTGTTCTCGCTGACTTTCAATCGGGGCGCGGCGTGTAACGTCGGCAAAACCACGACGCCCAGCAGCGCGACAAACAGAATCAGCCTTCTCATCATTTCTCCTCCGGGTTCGATGTCAGTGGGATCGTTTTTTGACGCCCATCAACTTTCAGAGCTTGACATGGTTGTCTCCACAACGTTGAAAACGTTTCGCGTGCAGTATCCATCTGTTCATCTCCGCCTGAAAAATCATCAAGCACGACGGCTTGAACCATATCGTTTCGCCAATGAAACACTCGCGCCACCCGCCCCCTGGCAGGGGCAGACGACCACAAACCGCGTCTGACAAGTTTTCCCGGCACGGGGATGACGCGGCGCGCACGGCAACCAAACCGACAAGACATTATGCGAGAATACTTGCTTTTATTCTGAGTCGGATATCGGCCCATTCTCGAAATCAGACGGATTGACCCAACCGGCCTTCACTTTTTCTCCCTTCTTGAAACGCTCGTAAAAATTGCGCTGGCCTTCGTTGGCGCAGGGGTATTCATCGAAGATATGACCTTGGCCGAGCAGGCGCGGGTCGCCTTGGGCTTTGAGTTCATCGAAGAGTTGCTGCTTGAACGCCTGTGCCTCGGCGCTCCCCGCAAGGTTCGTCACGCAATCGGGATCGGCCCGCAAATCGTAGAACTCCTCGGCAGGACGCTTGCCAAAACACAGGTCCCAGTAACGTTTTTGTCCGGGAACCACGCGTGATTTTAGCACCTCGGTTTTGGTTGGGCTGCCGTCGGTGTCGAGGTAGCCGGTCTCCGGGTTGCCGGACGGCCAACGGGTCGGCTCGAAGTTGTGGAGGTACAGCTTGTCGTTTTTCACCAACCCGCGAATCGGATAGCCCCAGTCATGCGGACGACCGATATCGGTGCGTTCTTTGCCGATGAGGACATGATCGCGATTGGTCGTTTTTCCCGCAAAAATGTCAGTGAGACTGCGTCCCGTGGCGGGAGCCATGCCGGTCTGTTCCCAGTTCAGCCCGGCGACCTCGATGAAGGTCGGCGCAAGATCTATGAAGCTAACGTACTCGTTGACAACGCGCCCCGGTTGCTTGATGCCGTTTTTCCACATGACGGCGAGGGGGACATGGTTGGCGTGCTCGTAGGCGTGCCCTTTGGCATGTGGAAACGGCATCCCGTTGTCGCCGGTGACGACAACAAGCGTGTTGTCGAGCAGGCCACGTTTTTCGAGCAACTCCAGCATCCTGCCAAGATGCCGGTCGAAGTGCTCGACCTCGAAGGCGTAGTCGAGCAGGTCGTTGCGGACGACTTCGTTATCGGGCCAACAGGCAGGGACGCGATCAATGTCGCTGATCTTCTTGCCGCCTTTGGCAACGCCGGAGCCGTACTCATAGCTGCGATGCGGCTCAACGCAACCGTACCAGAAACACCACGGTTTTTCCTTGGGCGCGGCGTCGAGAAAATCCTCGAAGTTACCGGCGTAATCGTTCTTGCTGATACCGGTGGCGGGAGGAACAAGTCGCCGTTGATTGAAGGGTTGACCGGTCATCTGGCGCGGTTTCCCGTTGGCGTCTCTGGCGACACCGGGCGCCCAGCCTTTCTCGGTCATCCCTACAAAGTAACCATGCTCGGCCAACGCCTCCGCGTAGGTTTTGAACTCAACGGGGAAATAACAACCGTGATTGGCGGCAGCCTTCAGTTGCCACGGGTTGCGCCCGGTCAGAATGGCCGCGCGCGCCGGCGCGCACTTGGCGTTGGGCGTGTACGCATGAGTAAACAAAAGCCCCTGCTCCGCCACCCGGTCAAACACCGGCGTCTTCACCCACCGGCACCCGTACGCGCTGGCGTGCGGATACGACCAGTCGTCAGCAAGCGCAAAAAGGATGTTCGCCTGCCGGGGCGTACCGGCTGTGTCGGCGGCAAGCAATGGGTTGCCGAGAAACACAAAAACAGCAATCAGACCGGCTGTTGTTTTCATAGAGAGACCTTTCTGATGGTGGTTGGAGCCGTTTTTTCCGTGGCCGTCAACGCTGTCTCGTTGTGCCTGCCGAATTGGGCGCGGCGGTCAGTGTGGGCAATCGCGCCTTCCCACAACGGCGATTGCGCGTTGACAGCAAGGGAGCCGAGCTTTGTGACCTGTGCGAGGTGTGCGACAGCAAGCGAATTCCGCATCCAGATGCCTTCGCGAGTCATACGATCACAGTGCGATGTCTTCGGATTCGGGTTGCCGGCGCAAGGAGGTTCATAGAAACCGACCCCGTCGGCGATGATGCCGATGACGTTGCCGTATTGCGGCGGCTCGGGTTTGTCGGCAGCATGGCCGCGGAAAAGCACCGGAAGAGGCAACGAGAGGAACATCGGGTTCACGGGAGAGCGGTGACGGGAGCGGGCTGGTCGCTGTTGCGGGTGGCCTGGCCGAAGAGACGGCCCTCGGCATCGAAACGGAGCGGGTCGAGACAAATGAATCGGTCCCACTCGCGTTTGGCGGTTTTCTTTTGATGATAGACATGCCACCATTGCCCGGCGCGGTCCTGGATGGCACAGCCATGACCGGGGCCAAAGACACCTTCGGAGCGATGAATAATCGGGTTGTGTGGGGCGCGCTGGAACGGACCAAGCGGACTGGTGGCGGTGGCGTAGCCGACGGCGTAATCGGGCGTATCGGCGCCAGAACCGCTGTAGAGAAGATAGTAAAGCCTACCTCGTTTGATCATCCACGGTCCTTCGGTCACGTGCCCGGCGCGTTTCTCCCAATCGCTTTCGGGCTGAAGCAGCACCTTCGATTCGCCCATCGGTTCGGTGGGCGCGCGCATCGGTTGGACGGTGATGCGAAAACCAGGAAACTTCACAAAGTACAGATACAATTTGCCGTCGTCGTCGCGGAACAGGTGCGCGTCAATGGCGTCATCGAACAACTTGCGCGGATTTGTGAACGGGCCGAGCGGCCCGTTCGCGACGGCCACGCCGACCGTTTTGTTGGCGGTGTAGTAGAGGTAAAATTTCCCCGACGCTGGATCACGCCAGACATCGGGCGCCCAGATGTGCCGTTCGCCGGGCTGAAAAACGACCGGACCACGCTGCCAATGAACGAGGTCGGTAGAGGTGTAGGCACGGTAGCCGTTGTCGCCGTTTACGTCGCCGGTGGCGTAGAGATAGTATCGGCCTTCGTGAAAAATAACAGACGGGTCAGCAAGATTCGCTTCGATGATCGGGTTGCGAAAGGTCCCCGCCGCGAGCAGTAGAATAGACGCGAGCTGAATCATGTTGCGTTGACGCAAGAATATCGTTTCGAACAGCAAAACGCCACCAAAAGATGGCCTCATTTGTCAGGCCGTGTCTCGCTCCTGCAACCAGGCGAAAGCCCCCAAGGAGGTCACCTCGCGTGAACCGCAACACGCAACCGAGCGCCGTGGCGATTACGGTCGAGCGTGCTCCTGAAAGAACTTGATGATGGCCGCAGGGGCTTCGGCGGGAAATTTGTGGCCGCCGGGATGGATGAACGTTACCAAAGGGGCGCCAAGTTTCGATGGGTAAATCGTGCAAAACTTCATCTCACCCCAGGGTTGTCCGTCGCCACATTGGTTGAGTTTCAGGATGGCGTCCATGGTTTGTTTCTGCCACGTAAACTTGACGAGCGGGTCCGTTTCTCCGGCAATGTGGAGGACCGGTTTTGGCTTCAGGGATGCCAGCAATCGGGGCGCGGCAGCACCCGATGGCGCGACGGCGGCAAATAGGTCGCCGCGCCTGGCCCAGAGCAGGTAGGTGAAACCGCCGCCATTGGAATGGCCGGTGGCGTAGAGGCGTTTGTCGTCCACGCGGTAATCCCGCTGGAGGCTGGCGAGCATGGCGTCGAAGAACTTCAGGTCGCGGTCGTCCTGGTCGCCGGGAGCGTGTTGCCAGCCGGGCTTTTTTCCTTCGGGATCAGTCAGGCGCCCCGGCGTCGGCAACCCTTGCGGGTACACGACAATGGCATCGGGCCAACGGACATGAATGGCAAACGATTGGGCCGCGTTGGTCATGTTGCCGCCGTGACCGTGAAACACGAATACCACGGGTGCAGGTTGTTTCCCGTCCGTGGAGGCGACACACACCAGCGCCTCACGAACGACACCGTCCACGGTCCATTCCCGATGAACAGGCAATCTGGCCGCGTCAGTAACCGCCGCAGCGGCCAGCAACAGAGACAACAAAAAACATTTGCGGGTCACGGAAGTGGCCTGACAAAGATGTCCTTGTAATAGGTGATGCTCTTGGGGTCGTGTCCCTGCAACGCGAAGGTGCCTTCCGAAAGACGGCGTCCGGGCATGCCTTTGGGCGGTTCCCAGTTGTCCGGTTCGGTGAACTCGGCGGTGGTCTGACCGTTGATCTTGATGAGAATGTGTTTGCCTTCAACCTTGATGTAGTAGTCGAACCACTCGTTGTCCTTTGAGGGGGCGTTGTTGAGCACGTCTTTGACCGCGTAGAGGCCGCCGGTTTTTTTGTTGTCCTTGTGGGAGGTATTGACCTGGCATTCGTAGCCTTTGGCGGGCCAGCCTTTGTCCTGGTATTCGGTATGGAAGTAGATGCCGGAGTTGGCGCCGGGAGTGGTCATGACTTTGGCTTTGAACTCGAAGTTTTTGAATTTGGCCTTGCCGTCGGGGCCGACGTAGAAGATGTGGGCGCGTCCTCCGCTGATCTTGAGGGTGCCGTTTTCGACGGTGAAACACCCCGGTGTTTCCTCGTTGGATTTCCAGCCGTTGAGGGTTTTGCCGTCAAACAGGCTAATCCAGCCGTCGTCGGACGGAGCACCGGCGGCGATGGTGGCGATGGCGGCGGTGGCGATAAGGGAAAGGATTGTGTGTTTCATGGTCGTTGTTTTACCGGAAGGCGGGCGCATTGTCGAGTCACTGGGTAACGCGGAGGTGGATGAATCGTTTGGGACGATCGGCAACGGGGTATTGATCGCGAACGATGATGGTGCGCCAGGAACCGTTCAGGGTGCTGCTGACTTCGACAGTCTCAGCGCTGGTCCAGTCGGGAACAAGAAGGTCGTTGGTGACCTCGACCGCATAAGAAAAACCGGGCGGCGCGGGCTCGGGACGGGTGTAGGTAAGTGTCAGATACGACTGGCCGTTGAGGTTGGTCGTGCCAGTCAGGAAACGGCCCTGGTAGCCGTTGGTAAAGGCGTTGAGACCGAGGGCGCATTTCATCAGGTTCGGAATACCGTCGCCGGCAGGACTGGCCGTGGGGGCGCCGTTGCCAGAGCCGTCGAGCGGGAGAGCGTTGTCAGCGCACCATTGTTGGTAGGCGGTGTAGGCGGTGGCGGTGGCGATGGCGGAATAGGCGGACGAGCCCCAGTGATTGGTGGCGCACAGGCGATACTCGTAGGTGGCACCGGCGGCGACGGAGGTGTCGGTGTACGTGGTTGTATTGCTGGCGACAGTGGCAAGGAGGACAAACGCTCCGCCGGGCGGGCGGCGTTCGATGCAGAAAGCGTCTTCGTTGTCGGCCGCGTCGGTCCAGGCGAGGTTGATGCGGTTGGTGGCGGCAGGAGTGGCGACGGGAGCGGCGGGCGAGACGGGGAGGACGTTGGTGATGATGGAGATGTTGCGGAAAGTGGCGAGTTGGAAATCCTTTGTATTCGGGTCGGAGTAATGGAAAAGCCCCCAATAACTGATGGCGGGCATGGTTTGGGTGATATTGGTCAGGACGACCCAATCGGCGCCGTTGGAGGAAGTTTCGCCGATGAAATTGTTGCCGACACGGGCGAGGCGGAGCCAGTATGGGGCTTTGTTGTTGTTGCTGCCGCTGGGCAGGTAGGAGGCGCTGCCAGAAGCGGTGGCGCGGTAACCGAGTTTGGCGCCGCTGTTGTCGCCGGGCAACCAGATCAAAACCATCGGGCTGGTGTTGACGAGGTTACTGCGGACCATCAATCCGTAACGGGCATTGCTCTGAAGAGGCTGTGGCGCTTCGATTTGGGCGGTAAGCACGCTGTCGTTGGTCAATGTCCGGTAGATATAGCGAAGATTGTCGCTGGTCCCGATGGAGCCACCGTAGATACTGGAGCCGATCACGCCTTCGGCGGAAACGGCGGGGCCGTAGTCGGTCACAGAACCGAGAATGGTTCTCTGCCAGGGAGCTTCCAGCGAAGCGGTGGCATCCTCGATGAGCACGAGCGTGTTGGTGCCCACGCCGAGAGTGGCACCACCGGTGGGTGTTTTAGCGAGGAGCTTGAACGATCGGGGCAGTTGCGGCGAGCCGGTGTTGACGAGCGGCACGTTGACAACCTGTTGTGTGGTATCGCCATCGGCAAAGACAAGGGTGTTGGAAACCGCGGTGTAATGCGTGCCGGCATAGGCCGAGACGTTGCTGCTGTAACAGGTAACCGTGACGGCGCCGATCGCCCCACCGTATCGGCTCACGGGAATGACGACGTTGGTGACGGACTTGTCCACATGCAAAATCGAGGTCGGCAATTCAAGAAAACCGGCAGCGCCGTCGGCATAAACTTCGTTGGACGGCATTGAATCGCCCGCAGCACCGGTGGCGATGACGCGGTAGTAATAGATCGCCCCGTTGGGCAACGGACCGGTATCGGTAAAAGAAGTAGTGTTGGCGCCAACGGTGGCAAGGACAACAAAATCGGCACCGGGACCATCGCGCCGCTCAATGCGAAAACTGGTCTCGTTGTCGGAGTTGTCCTGCCACTGGAGCGTGATCTGATTGGATGCAAGAGGCGCCACCCGCAGGCGGGTCGGATTGCGCGGAACACTGGTGGCGGCTGCCGACACTGTGACCGAGGCAAACGCTCCCTGACCGAGATTTTGGAAGGAACCGCCGGGGACGGTTTCCAGTTTCAAGACGCGAACCATGTAGGTGTAGTTCGAGCCGGGGATCACGCTGTTGTCGGTGTAACCGGGAGAGACGAGTTCGTTAGCGGTCAACCGGGTAAACGGGCCGCTCGGCGAATTCGCGCGGAAGACGTGATAGCCGAGCACATTGGTCTCGGTGGAGGCACTCCAGTCCAAACGAACACTGCCGCCGCTGCTGGCAATCGTCAGGTCAGGGGGCGGTTGGACCGTATAGAAGCGCAACGCGGGATCGCCCATCAGACCGATATGCACCCAGTGCGCACCGTACCCCGCGTACTGGTAACTGCTGGAGTTGTTCTGCGTCAAACGGGCGGCGTAGCCGATGGTTTCGCCCATACCCATGTGATGCAGAAACCACGAGGGCCGTCCCGACCAGAAACAGGTCAGGCCGTAGGAGTTGTTGCGGGCATTTCCGGCGAGCGGCGCCCGCAGAAAATCGTTGGCGCGATCCCAGTCGCCAAAGTAACTGCCAAACAGGCCGACAAACACGGCACGACTCGGTTTGTCTCCAAAATCCGCCGAGGACCCGACACCCGACGCGCTTTCGTAACTGCCGCCGCCGTTCCCGTAGGCAAACAGATAGGTGTTGGTGTTGGGACGAGTGAACCAGCCATCGGACGCAATCGCGTCCCAAACCGTGGAGGTACGCCCCAGCCCGCTGTAGATTGCGCCCCACGCCGTGGCGGCAAACGGCTCCCATCCTCCCAACACGCCAAAACCATCCCGCACCATGCCGCGTCGGGCGATATTGGTGTACATCCCCTCGCCCAGCCGGTAGTCGTGCGCCTTGCGCAGATACCGCCGCAACAGTTCGGTCTCGGTCACAGCGGCGGTTGGAAACTTTGTCATGTTCGACAGGTCCACCCGCCCGACCGCCAGTTCGAGGTTGCTCGGAAGCGAAGAGGGATCGAACTTCCCGTCGCCCGGCACATTCCAGTTGCGTTTGTCGGACCCGTTGGTGCTGGTGACCGAAGCATCCGTCCAGTTTCCGTCCATGTCGCCGTAAAATCCATCCGCGCCCCACGCGCCCAAATGATCGGAATGACCGTCGGGATTGATCGAGCCGGCGTACGGCACCGGAATCCGTCCAAACAGATACACCGCCTTCACATTGGCCGAATCGGCATTGTAGTTGGAGACAATGAGACTCTTCACATACGCCAGCTCGTTGGAACGCGCTGTCCAGACCGAGGCATTTGTGTTGGCAGGGTCCACCGACATCCGCGGGACATCGTGTCGGATCACCGTCCAACCGTCGCCGACAAGGTCCCGCTGAAGCTGCGCCAGTTCGGGCGCCAGCGCGTTGGTCTGTGAAGCGTCCACCACGAGAATGAGTTTGCCGCGGTTCTCGACAAACGGGACGTTGATCCCCGCGCTGAGATAGCCGTCGGCGCGATAAATGGCCGTGTTCAACACGCGGTAAAGCCAGTATTCGTACTCCACGCCCACACTGACATTGGTATCCGTGTAGGTTGTGGCATTGGTTTCCAGGGCACCGACGGTGGTCCAACTCGTTGCGCCTTTCAACCGGCGATAGAGCGTTTGCGAGGTGATATTGGCGTTCAGCCGCAACGCCCAGTTCAGCGTGATCTGCGGCGGATTGGTCGAAATCGTCGCCCCCAGGTCCACCACAAAATCCTGACACACCGTCGCATGTGAGCGGCCGACGGTTCCAAACAAAACACCAGACAGCAACAGCACCAGACAGCGTCGAGAAAAACAAATCCAACTCACAGCGTTCCTGCCATCCCCCGGTGGATAACACAGTCTCATTGAAGTGACGAGTGCGGAATCGAAGCGTACACCCCCAGTTCGTACACCGTGTATCCGCCCCAGTCCACGCCAGGACTGACACAAAACAGCCGGACATGACGCGCTTTCACCGGCGCAAAACGAACCAGGTCGGTGTTGCCGCAGAACTCGGATTTTTTCGGCTGATGAAACACTTCCTTCCATGCCCGGCCGTCGCTGGAAACCTCGATGCGATACTCCCGCGCATAGGCTTTCCACCACGAGACGCTCACCCCGCCGATTGTCTGTTCCGCGCCGAGATCAACCGCCAGCCATTGTTCGGTTGGGACTTCCCTCGGCGGCACGTCTTTCCGGGCTGGTTTGCGACCGGGTTTCTCGCTGGCCCATGCGGTGAACAGGTTGCCGTCCACGGCGTTTGCCGCGGTCTCTGGTTTCGACGACGCCGTAACGGTCTTGCCCAGCGCCAGATTCGTCAGGCCAACGCTAACCCGAGCGATGTTCGACTCGGCGCTTGCGCCCTTTTTGTCCGTGGCGCGCGCCACGATGTTGTGGAATCCCGCGGGCGCATCTTTCCACTCAAACTGAAACGGCGGGGCGGTCACTTCGCCCAGAAGCACCGTGTCCGCGCGCGCTTCCGGTTTCTCGATAAACCAGTTTTTCCAGGGACCGACGATGTTTCGGAACTCCACCCTGGCAATCTCGCTGTCGCGACTGATCGCCTCGGCACGCAGTGTTACCACGTTGGTGGCGCCATCCGACGGCGTGGCCAGCCAGACCACCGGCGGGGTATGGTGTGGCGTGAGCACGGGAAGTTCGTCAAACGAAATGATGTATTCGTGCGTGTAGAACTTCCGATCCCAGGCAGGATCGCCTTCGAACCACTGGAGGTTGTACAGCCATTTGGGACCGCATTCAGCCATCCGGTCGGGATTGAGTGGCACGCCGGATTCGCACATGGCCAGCATCTTGCCGGGCGCGACCGCCTGCATGATCTGGAACGCCCTCGGATAAACGTCCTCGCTCGGCGGGCCGTAGCCGGCGCCGGGATAGATGTCAATGCCGGCAATGTCCACATACTCGGCGCCCGGATAGTAGCGGCGGCGAAAGGCGATCTCGCCTTCGAGTGTTTCCGTCTGTCCCTGCTTTTTCACGAATTGTTTGTAGCCGCCGGCATGGACACCGGCGCTGTACACCCAGATCAGGTTGTGCAGTTTGCGTTCTTTGACGAGGTAGTCGTACATCTGGCGCCAGAGACGGGCGGTGTTTTCGGGCGTCTCCTTGTCCGTCCACCAGAACCAGCCGCCGTCAATCTCGTGGAACGGCCTCCACAACACCGGCACCCGCGCGTCGGCCAGTTTCTGAAGATAGTCCGCGTGTCTGGCCAGATCGGCCATGAACGCTTTGTACTCGGCGCTGCCCGGTGTGACCGCCGCCGCGATGTTGAACGGGCCGGTGCCTTTGGGTGGCGCCACCCATGCGCTGCCGTTGGTCAGCATAGGGTTTTTCCAGTGCCATTGCATCTGGACCAGGCCGCCCTTTTGCCACCACGCCTGGACATCGGCGATGGTCTTTTCGACAACAGGCGTGTAGGTCCTGCCCCAGGTCGGGCTGTTCCAACCGGACAGATCGAATCCGATGATGGCCGGCTGGCGGCCTGTGGTTTCAAGAACCCAGCCCGCCACGCCGCTGGTACTGGCAGAGAGGGTTTTCTTGCCGTACTGCGATTCGAGGTAATCGAGCACACGCCGCGCTTCGGGGATCAGTTCCTTGTCCACTGGTTCGAGCGCGAAAGCAGCAACGCAGGAAAACGCGGCAATGGCGACGACGATTGGTTTCATTTGTCTCCTGTCTGCGCGGACTTCACCGGCTGGCCGTGGGTTCTGGCCCACTCCAGAACGGCGGCGAGCTTCGGGTAGTCGGCGGGTTGGCTGTCGTAGTATTCGGCGAGGCCCCAACTGCCCCATTGGCTCCAGTTGCCAATGGAGGAAAACAGGCAGAGAAGATCGCCGCCGGCAGCGGCCCAAGCGTCGAGGTATTTGGCATAGAGCGCGCCCATGCGCGGATGGCGGTTGGCGGCGTGGAACAGGCGCGTCATGGTTTTGTTGCCGACTCCCTCGCCGATCCCGACAAGATGTTGACCGGCTTCGTAGGCGAGCAATTTCACGCCAAATTGGTCAGCGACCTTTTTTTGTTCCTGCATCCAGCGAACGGATTCGGGAAAAGCGATCTTCTCGGCATGATCCAACACCTGTTCCACTGTCCAGCCGGCAACCGTCTTCGTGTCAGGTTTACTGCGCGAACCGATGCACATGGTGATGTAGGGCGCAATGGCCAGCGCGTCGGCGTGTTTGGCGGCGTCGTTGAATCCGAGAATTTGTTTCGAGACGTAACTGTTGGCGCCTTGCGACGCCAACACACGGACCAGACGGTCGTAACCGCCAAAAACGTCCTCCCAGATTTTGAAAATCTCCAGGGAACGGACGGCGGTGTAATGCCAGCCAGCTTCCCACGGTTTGTCCTTCGGGCCGAGGCCGAGTTGGACACCCTGTTCGCTGGCGTAACGGCACTGTTTGAACTGGCCGTTCCAGACCTCGTTGGAGTATTCGAGGTAGATCGGCAACGTCGGGTCGAGCCGTTCCTTCACCATCCGGGCAAAGTTCCGAACGTAATCATCGTCGGCGAGGTGCGGCATGCAAAACCACGGGGCAATCTGCTGGCGATTGCAAAGCTCGATCATCCACTCCAATGCCACGCCGCGGTTCGAGAAGGTCGCGTGACGGAGCGTCGGGCGGTCGCGCCACTGGCGGATTTCGGAGTTGTTGGTGTGCATCCAGTCCATGAAACGGAAACAGGCGAATCCTGTCCATCGTTTCAGGAAGGCAGGGTGAAACGGCTCGGTCTGCCAGGTCGCTTCAAAACCCGGCAGAATGACGCGGATGTTGCGAATGTAATTCTGCGGGTTGGTCTCCCGGATCTGCAGGGAGAAACCGCCCTTGGATGAATCCACCTCCAGCAGCAGCCGACCCGGTTTTTCCTCGATGATCTTCGCGTTATGTCCGACCCCCAGTTTGCCTTCGCCCTCGTAGAACACCGTGTAACGGCCCGACGGGTAATGTCCGCCGCTGATCGTGCAGAGCATGGATTCGGCATAGCAGCCGGGTTCCAGCTTTTTCACCCAACCGAACTCGTCGAGGTCCAGGCGAGGACCTTTCCCCCATCCGTCGCCCTGTCGCTGGCTGACCCACGGGCGTGACACGCGAAACACATCCACAAACGGCAACTCCGTCATCCAGTCAGCGGGTCCCGCAAGATTGATGCCCAGCCGCGGTTCGGCATGGGCAAACGATGCCAACCAACACAAACCAACAATCAGCCTTCGGATCATTTCTTGTCCCAATTCCGTTCAATCTGGCCCCGTTGTTTCTCGTCGGGCGGCTTCACCGAGATCTTCACATCGGGCATCTCGGTTTTCAGACGGGCCAGATCAGCATCGCTGATGACGACGAGATCCAATTCGAGTTCCTTTAGCTTTGGCAGCGATTTCAGGTGTTTCAGGCCGCCGTCCCAGGTCAGTTTCATTTCGCCGAGGCTGAGCGATTCGAGCGACTGGATGGCTGCGATGTGAGGCAACACCGCCTCGGTTATCCGTGGCAAGAACTGCGGAGCCAGGCGCAGACGGCGCAAGGTCGTATTGGTCAGACACGCCACTCCGTCATCGGTCACAAGCGTGTGCCAGACGCGCAGTTCCGTCAGGCGAGGCAGACGCGCGACCGCCGCCATGCCGGCGTCGGTAAACGACGAGCCACCGCAGCCGAAACTTTCCAGTCGCGGCAATCCAGCAAGGTGTGCCACACCCGCGCCGGTGAATTTGTCCTTGTTGAGGATATGGAAAAAGGTCAACTGACGGAGGTTGGTCCAGCCCGCCATGTGTTTCATGCCGTCATCGGTGAACCGGGCACCGTCAATGCCGACCTTCTCGACCTGATCGAGTCCGGTCAACAACGCCAGCGTCTCATCGGTGAGCGAGCACTTGTTGTAAAGCGTCAACGTCTTCACCCCGCGGATTTGACCGATCTTCTCGTAATCAGCCCGCGTCAGGGCGAACGATTCCCGGCAAAAAACCGATACGCTGCCGTCACGCTCGGTGTTGATCTGAAACCCCGTTGCCACGGCAACCGCCAACATCGGGAAAAGCGTCACACCCATCATCCGAGAGTCTCCTTTACCGGTCGAGGACTCCGTTACGGTAAGTCAAGCGTATCCACCCGCAGGCAGCGTACCGATGCGTTGCGAAATCGAAATGGTGGTGGCGACGTCCCTGAGGTCTGTGGGTTTTCAGCCCCGGACCGAGCGGCGATTTACCCGAACCAGTCGGGCCAATCAGAAAAAGGAATGGCTGACGCATAACAAGGTGGCGCGCCCAGCAGGAGTCGAACCTGCCGGAAAACGCTGTTTTTCCTGGTGGTTTTGAAGGCACTGTACCAAAGACTGTACCACTGGCACAAGTTCCTGTTGATTTGGCAGAAGTCGTCACGACGTGGCACGCGCTGGCGGAACCGCTCAAGGCGGCAGTCCTGGCCATTGTTCGCAGCGCAAAGGAGAAGAAGCCATGAACCGTCGGGACGCTCTCACGTCTGTGCAAACGGCGCGGGCGGGATGCGCCGTGCCAGCGGCGCACCCGCCTCGCCGTAGCGATGTGGGCTTGTCTTCATCGCATATCAGGCCGCACTCTCGTGGCGACCTGTGGCAAGTCAACGCATACCGTGGGGGGAGTTTGATACAGGTATGCGCGCCCAGCATGAGGGGAGAGAGCAACGGCGGTGGAAAGCGGGGAATCATCACAAGGTTTAGCGAGGCATCCCGTCGTCGGCTGATACGGGCACTGGCAAAGACAAAACGCGACCGGCTGCCCGTGTTTGTGACGCTGACGTATCCGGACAATTTTCCTGGAGATCCGGTCGTGTGGAAAGGACATTTGAAAGCATGGCTGAAGCGGCTGAAGCGGGAGCATCCAAAGGCATCGGGTTTCTGGAAGTTGGAATTGAAACCCCGTCAGAGCGGAGAGAATCAGGGACAGGTAGCTCCGCATTTTCATCTGTTGCTTTGGGGTTTGCCGTTGTCATGGCAGGACCCGGAAGGAATGCGGAAATACTGGACGTATCAATTTCAGAAATTGGAACTGGCCACCCCTTCCTTGCGTTTCTGGAAAAAGGAAGTTTGGGAAGATGGGCAGTGGTTGTTCAAAACCGAAACCCTACTGGATGACGAAGTGAAGTTGTTGCCGGTGGTGGAGTTTGTTAGCGAACATAAGAACAACAAAGATCGGGTTGTGCGAGTGGTGGAACACTGGGTACGGGATGACGGCAAGTGTTTTTACGAGATGTTGGCGGTGGCGTCACGGTGCAATACGGTGGCGGAACTGCCGTTGGAAGTGTGGGTGTCACTGACATGGACGGAAGTAGTCGGTAGTGGTGATCCTCGCCACCTGCGAGCTGGAACCAGAGTAGAAGAAATCCGGTCACGGGAGGGCGTGATGTTCTATGCCTCGAAGTATGTCTGCAAGCTGGACACGGAATCTACCGAAGGTTGCGGTCGGTTTTGGGGTATCCATAATCGGGAAGAGATTCCATGGGCAAAAGTCGAACGGGTTCCGTTGAACGGAAAGCAAGCACTGCAACTTATGCGGATTGCGCGTCGGTATATCTGGACACAGCAGCGGCAACGCGAACATCCAAAGAAGATTCGGTGGCGTGCTGGTTGCGGCATGAGCTTTTTCTGTGATGCGACAGCATGGCTGGAGCGGTTGCCGGCGATTGCAAGCGGATGTCCTTTGGGGGCGAGCTGTCAAGGGATACGGGGAACATCTTCCCGCCGCCAACGGCGGCCAACCTCCGCACCAGAACGCGCGGAATCGGTTTGCAATGGACGTGACAGCCCGCGCCCAACGATGAGTTCCCACCTTCAAACTGGACATACGCCAACCAGCGACCAGCCGCCAGCGAACCCGCTACGGGCTGGCGCGGCCATTGCCAACGTGCCGCACACTCTCAAACACCCCACGGCGGCACGCTGCGCCCCTCCTTCTTGGCCTGAAGTTCTTTCCGTCCCCTCACCCGCTTCTGGGGGACGGAAAGAACGCGCCCAGCCTTACGGGGCACGCCTCGACCGCTCTGGCGCATGGGACAACGCGGGAGCGGTTCGTGTCCCAGAAAACGATACGCTATGTCCTTGGCTACAACAAAACATGGGACTTGACGTATTCAACGCAACAGAATATTCTATCTCATCAGAATGAGACCAGAAGATATCCAACGCGGTTGGTGTAATGAGTGTGGGCAAACCATGTGGGCGCCGGATTCGGGTGAATTTGTGTGTGCCCGATGCGGGACGAAACTGATCGCCGAGAAGGATTTGTCGCGGGATTTGCGGCGTGTGTTTCGGTTTCAAGCGTGGTTTGATGATGTCTGTGTTCGGGGGCTGAACGGGCCCTCGCCGGGGGCAGCGGCGGCTCAATTGGGATGTCATCGAACCATGGTGGACAAATTGGTGGACAGGGGGATTTTGGAGAAATCCGTGTACGACAAGGATGGGCACTATGTGGTGCTGATTTCGCGTCGTTCCATTGAGAAAGCCAAAGAGAACAAGAAGAATACAGGGAAATGGACGGATTCGGGGGACGTGTGATGGAAAACGAAAGCAAATTGTTGCGGATGAAAGATGCGGCGGCACGATTGGCGGTTAGCGTGCGGACGTTGTATCGGTTGGTGGCGGCGCATGAACTGGCCGTGATTCACGTGCGCGGTTGCGCGTGCATTTCAGAAGCAGATTTGGTCGAGTACGTGGCGCGGAAAAAACAGGGTGGCAAATGATCAACACCATCTACAAGCGGGGGCGCATCTACTGGTTGAAGTATCGGCCCCACGGAGAGAGTGGCAAGCCAATTTGTGTGTCACTGGGAACATCCGACAAACAAACGGCAGAGAAGCTGCAAACTGAGAGAGTGGCGGAGTTTGAGCGTGAACGAGCCGGTATTCTTGCTCCCAAACCGATGCGGGATGCGGCGAGCTGTGAGTTGCCGAAACTGATTCAGGAATTCGTTCAAGACGTGCGGGCACGAGGTAAGGCCGTTCGATACGCGGATAATTTGGAAACGCGGCTGGTTAAGTTGGCCACGGAATGCGGGTGGCGGCGGCTGCGCGATGTGACGCCGGAATCATTTGTAGCCTGGCGAGCCATCCAACGGCTTTCACCGAAAACACTCAATGAGTATCTCAATGCCGCATCGGGATTACTGAACTGGCTGCAACGCCAGGGGCGAGCGCCGATCAACCCCTTGCGAGCCGTTGGCAGGGCGGAAACACGAGGCCGCAAGACTCGACAGCGACGAGCCTTTACAGAAACGGAATTGGCGCGGCTCTTTGCGGTGGCAGGAAAACGCAAGGCGGTGTATGTGACGGCGGTTTATACCGGGTTGCGCCGCGGCGAATTGGAGCAATTGGAATGGGCTGATGTGCATCTGGATGATACCGTCCAGCCGTTTTTGGAAGTGCGGGCTTCCACGACAAAGAATCATCAGAAAGCCACGATTAAGCTTCATGCGGACGTGGTGACGGCTCTGCGAGAACACAAGGCGAATGGCGGCAGCGCGGAGGGCCGTGTGTTTGTCGTACCAACAATGGAGACGTTCCGCAACGATCTGGAACGGGCGGGCATTGCGTATAAGGACGCGCAAGGACGAGTGGCAGATTTTCATTCGTTACGGGTGACGCTCTGCACAAACCTGCAAAAAGCGGGCGTCCCCCAGCGGGTGGCGCAAGAGATTATGCGGCACAGTTGCCCCAGTTTGACGGCGAATGTCTACACGGACACGGCTTCCTTGCATACATGGCGCGCGATTGAGAAGCTTCCGAGCATTGGCGGAACAGTGTCACAAATACTGTACCAAAAATTAGTCGCAGGGGGGCATTCTGTGACAGAGGCCGTCACAATGGGGTCAGAGCATGAAGTCAAGCAAAGCCCTGTAAACATTGGGGAAAATCACGCTCTGACAGAAGTGGACACAACAGGGCAAAACGAAAAATGGCGCGCCCAGCAGGAGTCGAACCTGCAACCTTTGGTTCCGTAGACCAACGCTCTATCCAATTGAGCTATGGGCGCGTCCGTTGCCCATCGGCAACGGCCAAGACTGGTACGACAGAACGCGCAAAAACTCAACAGAAAAGGCGCCGATTTCCGGTATCGGCGCCGCCGCCCGCCATTTTCGCCGCGCTTGTGATGTCCCCACGAAATCCGGTAAAGTCCCTTTGCCACACGATGTCTGCCATGAATGCCAGCCTGAAAGCCAAAGCGCGGGAGTTGCCAAACAAACCGGGCGTCTATCTGATGCGCGACCGCTTGGGACGTGTCATCTACGTTGGCAAGGCCCGCTCGCTCCGCAAACGAGTGAGCCAATATTTCCAGCCGTCGCGCGCCATGCGCTGGGACCCGAAGACCGCGGCACTGATGGATTCCATTGCTGATTTCGAGACGTTCACGGTTCACAGCGAAGCGGAAGCGCTGTTGCTGGAAGGCAAACTCATCAAGGAGTTCAAACCGCACTACAATATCCTTTTCAAGGACGACAAACGATTTCTGCTGGTCAAAGTCAACCTGAACGAGACCTATCCGCAGTTCAAATTTGCCCGCCTCAAAAAGAACGACGGCGCCCGATACTTCGGCCCGTTCGCGCACGGCGGCGCGGTGAAACTGGCGCTGCAGTGGATTCGAAAAAAATACGGCGTCCTCATCCAGGGCAAAGGCGGCGCGCCAAAAGCCGGGGACCTGAAGTACTCAAATTACCTCGTGCCGGTGCCGCTGGCCGAGATACCGCGAGAAGAATACCTGCGGCGCGTCGAACTGGCCTGCCGTTTCCTTGAAGGCGCCAACCGGGAAGCACAGGAGGAAATCGAGACGCAGATGCGCGAGGCAGCCCGTCTCCGCCAATTCGAGAAAGCAGCCGAATTGCGAGACGTGCTCGCCAGCTTGCGCGACATTGCTCGCGCGGCCCGCGAACGAAAGTTCACCCGCGATCTGACGCCAAAAATTGATCGCGAGGCCGAGGTAGCGGAACTCCAACGGGTCCTGAATCTGCCAACGTCGCCCGCGCACATTGAAGGGTTCGACATCTCCAACATCAGCGGCACGCTCAGCGTTGCTTCGACGGTCTGTTTCCGCGACGGCAAACCACACAAGGCACATTACCGCCACTACCGGATCCGAACCGTAACGGGAAGCGATGACGTCGCCTCCATCGCCGAGGTTGTCGGCCGGCGATACGCGCGGCTGCAGGCAGAAGGCGGCGCGTTACCCGATCTGGTAATGGTGGACGGCGGCGCCGGACAGGTTCATGCGGCACAGGCCGCGCTGGCCGCGCTGGGGCTGACGGAACTGCCCGTCATCGGTCTGGCAAAACAATTCGAGGAAATCTACCAGACGGGACGGGCGGAACCGCTTCGTCTGGAACGCGATTCTCCCGCCCTGCACCTGGTCCAGCGATTGCGCGACGAGGCGCACCGCTTTGCCAACGCCTATCACCAAAAATTACGGAAGCGACGGATTCAGGAGTCGGTGTTGGATGAGTTTCCCGGTCTTGGCGAGAAACGCAAACAAGCTTTGCTCCAACGATTCGGCTCCATCCAACGCTTGCGCCAGGCTCCCGTGGAAGAAATCGCATCGGTCAAAGGCATCGGTCCGAAGTTGGCCGCCGCATTACAGGCATTCCTCGCGGCACGATAGACAAACCGCCACAAGCAACCCCCCATTCACCGTGGGCACCCAAAAAAACCGTTTCAGACACGCAACCGACTCGCTTTTTGGGCGGCAGAAACTCTTGCCGTTGTCTCCCAAAGCACTACACTGTCGCCCATGCGGATTGACTATCACATGCACACCCGCCTGACAGATGGGACGGGGGAACCACGCGACTACGCGCGCCTCGCGCAACAACGCGGCCTCGACGAAATCGGTTGTTCCGATCACGCCCCGTTGGCAGACCGCGACACAGATTGGACCATGAAACAATCCGATCTACCCATCTACGTGGGCTGGGTCCGCCAGGCGCAGCGCGAATTCCCACAGTTACCCATCAAACTCGGGCTGGAAGTAGATTTCATTCCCGGACAAGAAGAATGGATCCGCGAACTGGCGGCCAGGTATCCGTGGGACTACCTGCTGGGCAGTGTCCATTACATCGGCGACTTTCCCGTGGACCGCAGTGCCGAGGACTGGCAGGGACAGGATATCGAAAGCCGATGGCGCGAATACTTCGCCCTCTGGCAACAGGCTGCCGAGTCACAACTCTTCGATGCCCTACCCCACCCCGATCTCCCTAAAAAATTCGGTTTCCGGCCGAGCCGCGATTTCACTCCGATCTACGAAACCGCGTTGCGCGCCGTCGCCCAAAGCGGCGTCGCCATCGAAGTCAGCACGGCAGGCCTTCGCAAACCCTGCCGGGAGATTTATCCCGCGGAGGAGTTCCTGCGCATGGCGCGACGCTTCGATGTGCCAATCGTCCTTGGCAGCGACGCGCATATTCCGCAAGACGTGGGGATTGACTTCGACCAAGCCGTCGAATTGGCCCGCCACTGCGGTTACGACAAAATTTGCCGGTTCACACAACGGCGGCGCGAACTGGTGCCGTTGTAATTGGCTCCGACGCGGTTACTTTGCGGCCGCCAACACCGCTTCAAACGCTTTCGCGTCGTTGACGGCAAGGTCGGCCAGGACCTTCCGGTCCAGCTCGATTTTCGCTTTCTTCAGCGCAGCGATGAACTGGCTGTAGGTCAAGCCGCGGGCGCGAACGGCGGCGTTGATGCGCTGGGTCCAGAGGGCGCGGTAGTCGGCCTTTTTGTCTTTGCGATGAGCAAAACTGTAGGTCAGGCCGTGCCAAACGGCGTTCTTGGCATAACGGAATTTCTTACTGCGCCAACCGCGGTAGCCTTTGGCGGCTTTGATCATTCGTTTGCGGCGGGCACGACTGGCAGGGGCATTGGTGGCTCTTGGCATGGGAGTAAAAGGGTTGTGGGTTCAGAGTGAGGACTGGTTCAACCGCGATGATCAAACGGCATCACGTTGGTAATGTGATGCTGATGAGTTTCGGAGACGGTGGAACGACTCGCGAGACGCCGTTTGTGCTTGGAGGACTTGTGTCCGAGCAAATGGCGTTTACCGGCGCGATAATGCAACACCTTGCCGGTGGCGGTGATTTTGAACCGTTTCTTCGCGGATTTCTTGGTTTTTGCTGGTTTCCAACGTGGCATAAGTAGTTTCCTTTTAAAGTTTCGCGCCGCTTGCCTGGGCAACCGTCGGCGGCTGTTTTTGTTTGTGTCCAGCCCCGCGCACAGGTCCCAGGATCATGTGGATCGTGCGCCCCTGCAACCGCGGCGGCACTTCCACATGACACGCGCCCGACAAGTCGTTCAGTACCCGTTGCATCAGGTCCAGCCCGAACTCGGAGTGTGCCGTCTCCCGCCCGCGGAAGAACAGCGACACCTTTACCTTCATGGCGTCGGACAGAAACTCGCGCATATGTTTGAGTTTCGTCTGGTAGTCATGCTCGTCAATGTTCAAGCGGATTTTAATCTCCTTGAGCTTGTCGGCGTGCTGGTGTTTGCGCGCCTCCCGCTCCCGTTTCTCCTGTTCATACTTGAACTTGCCGAACTCAACGACTTTGCAGACCGGCGGGTTGGCATTTGGTGCTATCTCCACCAGGTCCATCCCGTACTGCTGCGCCAGGCTCAACGCCTGACTGGTGGGCATCACGCCCACTTGTTTCCCTTCCGGATCGATCACCCGCACTTCGCGGGCGCGAATCTTCTGATTGACACGAACAAATTGTTGAATAAGCAACCTCCTGTGAACCCGCCACGCGGGTTTAGCTCCGTTTCAGAAGACGGGCGGACAACGCCAACCTGGCGTCTGCGGCGACTTCGTTGTGTTTGGCCATAACCATGTTGTCAGGTTTCGATGAACAGGGCGTTACTTCTACGGGTTTCCCGTCTCCAATGCAACCTTCTTTTTTAGGGGCGCCGCTCCTTGATGGCCTGCAAAATGTCAGCCACCACCTCGGCTCTTGGTTTCACCCCGATGTTCCCTTTGCCGTGCACCCGCACGCTGACCGCTCCCGCCGCCACGTCGCGCGGGCCGGCCACCAGCATGGTATGGACCTTTGCCTGTTCGGCGCGCTGGATCTTGCCATTGATTTTGTCGGGGCCGTAATCGCCTTCTGCCCGCACCATGTGGGCGCGAAGCTCGCTCACCAATGCCTTCGCAAAATCTACCACCGCAGCGTCTTCCCCAACGGTCAGCACTCGCACCTGTTCCGGCGCCAGCCAGAGCGGGAAGTTCCCCGCGTAATGCTCGATCAAAAAACCGATGAACCGCTCGTGTGTCCCCAACGGCGCGCGATGAATGCAAAGCGGCGTCTTGTCCGTGTTGTCCTTGTCGCGATAGGTCAGCCCAAACCGTTTGGGCACGGCAAAATCCACCTGGTTGGTTGCCAGGGTAAACTCCCGCCCGATGGCGCTCCAGACCTGTACGTCAATCTTTGGCCCGTAGAACGCCGCTTCGTTGGGCACCTCCACATAGTTGATCCCGGAGTCTTTCAACACCTGCCGAACCATCTCCTCGGTCTGTTTCCACAACTCCGGCTCGTCCACATATTTCTTGCCCATTGCTTCGGGCGAGCTGGTGCTGAACCGCATCATGTATTTTTCCAGCCCGAAAATCTTGAAATACTTCAGGTACATCTGATTGACCGCGTTGAACTCTTCCGCAAACTGCTCCGGCGTGCAATAAATATGCGCGTCGTTCATGTTCAACGATCGCACCCGCATCAGGCCGAACAACTCGCCCGATTGCTCGTAGCGGTAGCAACACCCGTACTCCGCCAGACGCAACGGCAAATCCCGGTAACTCCGTTGTTCCGCCGCAAAAATCCGGTGATGATGCGGACAGTTCATCGCCTTTAGATAGTAGCGGTCGGCCACCTCGCCCTCTGTCCCCTGTTCCTTGACTTCCATTGGTGGGAACATGCTCTCGGCATAGTACGGAAGATGCCCGCTGGTTCTGTACATCTTTTCCCTGGCCAGATGCGGCGTCTTTACGCGGACATACCCGGCGGCAAACTCGGTTTCTTTGGCCAGTTTTTCGAGTTCCTCGCAGATCACGGTGCCTTTTGGCAACCACAGCGGCAGGCCGGGGCCGACATATTCGGTGTCCATCACATACAACCCCATTTCCTGCCCGATCTTGCGATGATCGCGTTTCCTGGCTTCTTCGAGCATCGCAAAGTAAGCGTCCAACTCCGCCTTGTTCGGGAAAGCCGTTCCGTAAATCCGTTGCAATTGCGGGTTTTTCTCATCGCCCTTGTAGTAGGCGCTGGCAACCGTGGTGAGCTTAAAGGCGCGAATGTTGCCGGTCCGCATCACATGCGGTCCGGCGCAAAGGTCAAGGAATTGACCGCTGCGGTAACAGGAAATTTCCTCGCCTTCGGGAATATCGTTGAGAAGGTCGAGCTTGAATTTGCTGGGCACCGCGCGTTCGCTGAGTGCGCCCAGCCGACCGGTTTCGGCAAGTCGGCGCGCCTCGTCACGGGAAACGACGACCCGCTCAAAAGGCAGGTTGGCCTTGATGAGCGTTTTCATCTCCGCCTCGATCTTTGGGAAATCTTCCGGCGTGATGCGGTGCGATAGTTCCACATCGTAATAAAAGCCATTCTCGACCGCCGGCCCCGCCGCAAACTGCGCCTCGGGCCAGAGACGAGCAATGGCGGCGGCCATGACGTGCGCACAGGAGTGACGAAGCCGCTCCAGGTCGCTCATTTTCTCGCGTTGATCGGGAGTTTTGTGTTCCATGAGAGTGTCGCTTAGATACGTTCTGACAGGCGCAAAGTCAATGGCGAAGCCGCGCCTATCCGTTGAGGGCATTGCGGATCGTTTCAAACTCGCCAAACCGCCCAATGTCTTCCACCTCCGCCAAGGAACGGAATTCCACTTCCACGTGAGCCTCCTGCATGGCGGCAACAGGATTCAACCCGGCGTTGACAATCAACCCCGCCCGTCCCTCTCCCACCGGGATCTGAAACAACGGTTGATTCGGCATACCAATCGCCACGATACCGTCCAGCCCTTGCTCTTCCATTTCCTTCTTGATCCGCCGCACATCCGCCACGGCGCCGGCGGGGATTTCGCGGAAACTGACACCAATGATGCCGTTGCCGGTGCGGGCGCACTCCCGCACGCGGGTCATGCGGGCGCGAATGAACGCCTCCAACGGATCCAGCGTGCTCCCGTTGTAGTCTATCAACGCCACAAACCGCGTCGGTTTGCCCTCGCGCATCTCCATCAAACCACCGTAACGAGATGTCACGGGAATCCCCTCCTTCAGCAAAATACCGTTGGCAGTGACGCTGCACACCGTGCCCAATGCGACCCGGTCCGCGGGAATCGTGCTCGACCCGAAGGTCTCGCCTTCCCGGACCACCGCCAGTTTGTTTCCCATGCCGAGCCGTCGCGCAAACACCGGTCGCATGTCCTCAAGAGCGCGCACCAGATAATGACGGGGAATGAGCGCCAGATTGCTGACAATGGAGCCTCTCGCCGCCCGTAAATCATATTTCATTTGGTACACCAACGAATCAATCCGCGAGGCCACAAAACGAACCCGTTCGATGACATTGGCATTGGCCAGCTCATACTGACCCTGCTCCGTCAGTTCACGCCCTGCCCGCCGCGTGACCAGGCGCGTCAACCCTTCCCGATCCAGTTGATGAAGATAGAAACGCACCGTGCGCGGTTGCAGGTCCACCCCGGCGGCGCGAAGTTTTTCCTGGATTCGAGAAGCCCCTGCGGGACCGCGGATATCCTGGAGTGCCTTCAAAATGGCCTGTTTGGCAGTTTCGTTGGGGCGATTCATATTACGGCAATAATGCCGCTATTTTTCTTTCGTTACAAGCGAATTTCTTTTGACCACGCCAATTAGAATCAGGAATATACGGCCACTGTTTACCGTAAACATCAGAACAACCAACCCTCACAGGAGCCTCATGAGTTACGTCAAAGAAGTCCTACAAATCGTAGAAAAACGCAACGCCGGCGAACCCGAATTCCTCCAGGCGGTGCGCGAAGTCCTCGAAAGCCTCGAACCCGTCGTCAAACGCCACAAAAAATATCAGGACGCCCGCATCCTCGAACGCATCGTCGAACCCGAACGACAGATCATCTTCCGCGTCCCGTGGCAGGACGACAAAGGACAGGTCCAGGTCAACCGCGGTTTCCGTATCGAGTTCAACAGCGCCATCGGGCCGTACAAGGGCGGCCTGCGCTTCCATCCCAGCGTCAACATCAGCATCCTGAAGTTCCTCGGTTTCGAGCAAATCTTCAAAAACTCGTTGACCACCCTCCCCATGGGCGGCGGCAAAGGCGGTTCTGACTTCGATCCAAAGGGCAAATCCGACGGCGAAGTCATGCGTTTCTGCCAGAGTTTCATGACCGAGTTGCAACGCCACATCGGCCCCGACACCGACGTTCCCGCCGGCGACATCGGCGTGGGCGGACGCGAAATCGGGTTTATGTTCGGTCAGTACAAGCGCCTTCGCAACGAATTCACCGGCGTGCTTACCGGCAAGGGACTGAAATGGGGCGGCTCGCTCATTCGCCCCGAAGCCACTGGTTACGGCGCGGTCTATTTCGCCCAGGAAATGCTCAAAACCCGCGGCGAAACGTTTGAAGGCAAAGTGTGCACCGTTTCCGGCTCCGGCAACGTCGCGCAATACACCGTCGAAAAACTGAACCAACTCGGCGCCAAGGCCGTGACGCTCTCCGACTCCGACGGTACCATTTATGATCCCGATGGCATTGACGCCGGCAAACTGGCGTTCGTCATGGAGCTGAAAAACGTCAAGCGCGGGCGCATCAAAGAATACGCGGCGAAATACAAGAGCGCCAAGTATCTGGAAGGCAAGCGTCCCTGGTGCATCCCCTGCCAGTGCGCTTTCCCCAGTGCCACGCAAAACGAAATCAGCGGTGACGATGCCAAGGAACTCCTCAAGAACGGCTGTTACCTGGTCTGCGAAGGCGCCAACATGCCGAGCACACCGGCCGCCATTGACCTGTATCTTGAAAAGAAAATCCTCTACGGCCCCGGCAAGGCCGCCAACGCCGGTGGCGTCGCCACCTCCGGTCTCGAAATGAGCCAGAACTCGATGCGGCTCTCCTGGACCCGCGAAGAAGTGGATCGCCGTCTCAACGAGATCATGGTCAACATCCACAAGAACTGCTACGAAACCGCCCGCGAATACGGCCAGCCCGGCAACTACGTCATGGGCGCCAACATCGCCGGTTTCGTCAAAGTCGCCGACGCGATGCTCGACCAGGGGCTGGTGTAAGCTCCCGTTGGTCTTCCACGGAAACGCGGCTCCCACAAGGGGCCGCGTTTCTTTTTATCCTTTCTTTTTTCGCGGCTTGCGTTGGGGCGGCGGCTTTGTCACACTGCGCACCCGTTACTTATGAGCGTCCCCCTGACCACCGGATTGCCTGGACTGGATCGCGTCCTGAAAGGTTTGATTGCCGGCGACAACATCGTCTGGCGCGTGGAATCCATCAAGGACTACCGCGTGTTCGCAATACCGTATGCGCAGGCGGCGTTGCGGTCGGGCCTTCCTCTCGTCTATTTTCGCTTTGCCACACATCCGCCCTTGCTCGACGAGAACAGCGGGGCCGAGATCGTCCCACTCAACCCGCGGGAGGGATTTGAGAGTTTTCTGGGTAACATCCACGCGGTCATTGAGCGAACGGGACGCGGCGCCCACTACCTCTTCGACTCTCTCTCCGGTCTGGCGGCGGACTGGTATTCGGACTCGATGTTGGGAAGTTTCTTCATGCTGACCTGTCCGTACCTCTTCGACATGGAGACGATTGCGTATTTCGCTCTGAGCC
Organism: uncultured Verrucomicrobiota bacterium; assembly: GCA_964541945.1. GTDB lineage: Bacteria > Verrucomicrobiota > Verrucomicrobiia > Palsa-1439 > Palsa-1439 > CAIKAP01. Next base: position 23,603 of record CAZISE010000007.1, on the reverse strand, counting down.
GTCACCAGCATTCCTCCGACGCCATTGATCCCATTTCCTCAACCACGCAAATCCTGCTGGATGTGTACCGCCACAAGGAAGAGTTGTACGTTCATCCCATCAAGGTCCAACACCGTTATTCGCCCACGATGAACATGCTCCACGGCTATCGGGGCGGCGAATTCAAACCGGTTACCATCAGCGCCATCACCGCAGAGGTACTGGAACCGCAGCCCGCCGAGGTTGTGCGGCACGTCACCCGATCACCCGAAGAACAGTTTGAATGGGACCTGCGCACAACGATTTCGCGCGATCCGAAGATGCTGACGCTGTTGCGGGAATATCTGGACACCGAGGAACTGGCCCGAATTCGTCGGCGGTTGATCGGCACGGGATTGATCGGCGGCAAGGCAGTCGGCATGATTTTGGCCCGCGCCATCCTCAAAAAACACCAGCCGCGTTTCCACAGTCTATTGGAACAACATGACTCCTTCTACGTCGGCTCGGATGTTTTCTATTCTTTCCTCGTCCGCAACGGCATCTGGTGGCTCCGCCAGAAACAGCGCCATCCGGACACGTTTTTGGAAGGCTCCGAAGAAGCGCGCCGTCGCATTCTGATGGGAACCTTTCCCGATTCCATTCTCCGCCAGTTTGAGCGGATGCTCGATTACTTCGGCCAGTCGCCGTTTATCGTCCGCTCCAGTTCCCTATTGGAGGACAACTACGGCAACTCCTTTGCTGGAAAATACGAAAGCATCTTCTGCGTCAACCAGGGACCGCGCGAGCGGCGGCTGGAAAACTTCCTGGCGGCCGTCCGTTCCATCTACGCCAGCGCCATGAGCGAGCAGGCGTTGCGGTACCGCGCCCGTCGCGGATTGCTCGACAAGGATGAACAGATGTCGTTGCTGGTCATGCGCGTTTCCGGTTGCATGTCGGGACGTTATTTCTTTCCGCACGTGGCGGGGGTGGGGTTCTCCTTCAATCCGTATGCCTGGAGTGAAACGATTGATCCGCGGGCTGGGGTGATGCGCCTGGTGTTCGGTCTCGGCACGCGCGCGGTGGATCGCTCCGACGACGATTACACCCGCCTGGTGGCCCTCAACGCGCCCGATCGGCGCCCGGAATCCAGTTTCGACGAGGTGTGCCAGTACGCCCAACGGCGAATGGACTACCTCGACCTGGAAGCCAACCAACTCGTGTCGGGATACTTCACGGATGTGATCCGGGAATGCCACGATCTGCCGCTGGACATGTTCGCCACCGAAGACCAAAGCGGCGGGGCCGACGCGCCTCCGCACCAGGTCCTGACATTTGACCGTCTGCTGAAACAAACTCCGTTTGTCAATGATTGCCGTGTCATGCTCCAAACCCTGGAAAAGGTGTATCAGAACCCGGTGGACATCGAGTTCACCATGAATTTCCTCGACGACGAACAGTACAAAATCAACCTTCTCCAATGCCGCCCGTTGCAGGTGCAGGGGCTGGAGACCATTCATCTGCCCGCGTTTTCGGTGGCAGAGGCCGATCGGATCATCGAAGCCCGTGGCGCCGTTATTGGGCAGAGCCGTCTGATCTCCGTGGACCGTTTTGTGTACGTTGTCCCGGAACAATACAGCAAACTGCCCATCCGCGACCGCTATGAAGTGGCGCGGTTGTTGGGCCGCGTCAATTCTCTGGGCAACAACGGCGGAGCACTTTCGCTGGCGTTGATCGGACCCGGCCGCTGGGGCACGCGAAGCCCGGAACTCGGCATTCCGGTCACCTATGCGGAGATCAACCGGGTGAGCGTTTTGTGCGAGATGGTCATGATGCACGAGCACCTGATCCCGGATGTCTCGCTCGGCACGCATTTCCTCAATGAACTGGTCGAGATGAACATGCTCTACCTTGCTCTCTTCCCCCAACGCGAATCCAACTTCCTGAACCAGGATTTCTTCCTGCGCGCCCCCAACCGCCTGCTCTCCCTGATCGAGGGTATCGAGCCGCGATGGGCTGATGTCATCAAGGTGGTGGACACCGCTGATGTGGTCGGCGCCGGCCAGAGCATCGCGCTCAGCGCTGACGCGCGGGAGCAGAAGGTACTCTGTTTTCGTTGTCCGAACTCCCTTTTTGCTTCCCTGTGAAATGGCTGAAACGAATCCTTGCCATCGCGCTGCTACCCTCCTGCGCGGCGGCCACGTTAACCGCGTGGGATGTCGCCCGACGTCTGTTGCCGACCGCCGGGGACAACGTTTCGCTGGCGTTTTGTGGAGGCTATCTTCTCTGGCTGGTCATCTTTGTGGTCCTGCCCAAACCGACGCGCACCTACATTCTCGGCCATGAACTAACTCACGCCTTCTGGGCCTTGCTGATGGGCGCGCGTGTCAGCGGCCTGAAAGTCGGCAAAAACAGCGGGCAGGTTCGCACCAGCAAATCGAACTGGTTGATCACGCTGGCGCCTTATTTCTTCCCTTTTTACGCGATGTTGTTCATGGCGTTGTTTTTCATTGCCCATCTGATTTGGAACCTGACGGCGTGGTTCTGGGTTCTCTTCCTGCTGACAGGCATCGGCTGGAGTTTTCACGTCACATTCACCCTCATGCTCCTGTTGACCGTCGCCCAACCCGACTTGAAGTCGCAGGGCTACCTCTTTTCCGCCGTCATCATTTACCTGATGAATCTGTTGACCATCCTCGTCACCGCCGGCGCGCTCTCGCCCACCCTGCGATTTGCCGACCTCGGCGCCACCGCATGGAAACATCTGCTTCTTTCCTACGGGTGGACGCTCGACAATCTGGCGGCACTCTGGCAGCATATCGCCCATGCAATCGGTCACTGAAATCCTCTCTGAGGCCGTCGCCCGGTCGCTCGGCGCCCCGGCACTATTGCGTCCGTGCGCCGACCCGCAATTCGGTGACTACCAGGCCAACGGCGTCATGGCGGTCGCCAAACAAACCAAACAAAACCCGCGCGCGCTCGCCGAAAAAGTCGTCGCTCAACTCCGTCTCGATGACGTTTGCGAGCCGCCAACGGTGGCCGGCGCCGGGTTCATCAATTTCAAGCTGCGACGCGAGTTTGTGGCGGCACAGATTGCGGCCGCGGCCGCGGACCCGCGTCACGGTGTGCCCTTGGCGGCCAGGCCGAAGACCATCGTAATTGATTTCAGTTCGCCCAACGTCGCCAAACCGATGCATGTCGGCCACATCCGCTCGACCATCCTCGGCGATTGTCTGACCCGCGTCCTGCGTTTCCTCGGACACCAGGTCATCACTGACAACCACATCGGTGATTGGGGCACCCAGTTCGGCATGCTCATTGTCGGCTGGAAAAACGATCGTGATGATGAGGCCCTGAAACGAGACCCCATTGCCGAACTCGAGCGTCTTTACAAACTCGTCAACAACCTCTGCGAACAAAGCCCCGCCATCCGCGAGAAAGCCAAAAACGAGCTGGTCAAACTCCAACAGGGCGACCCCGAAAATACCGCCATCTGGCAGCAGATCATTGACCTCTCCCGCCAGGAGTTTGCCCGCATCTATGTGCGACTCGGTGTTGTGTTTGACCACACCCTCGGCGAGAGTTTCTACAATCCCATGCTCCCTGCCGTGGTTGATGACCTTTGCGCCAGGGGCATTGCCACCGAGAGCAACGGCGCCATTTGTATTTTCTTCCCGGACGACCCCGAACTGAAAAAAGCCGCTCCACTGATCATCCGCAAAGCCGACGGCGCGTTCCTCTACGGCACCACCGATCTGGCCACTTTCCAGTACCGCGTCCAACAGTGGCACCCCGACGAGATTGTCTATGTCACCGACGCCCGCCAGCAGCTTCACTTCAAGCAGGTCTTTGCCGCCGCCCGTAAATGGCATCCCAACCCGCCCGTCCTGAAACACGTCTGGTTTGGCTCCATTCTTGGTGAAGACGGCAAACCCCTGAAAACCCGTTCCGGCGAAAACATCAAACTCGGCGCCCTCCTGGACGAAGCCGAAGAACGCGCCCTGGCCATCGTCAACGAGAAAAACCCCGACCTACCGGCAGAGCGGCGCCGGCAAATTGCCCGCGCCGTCGGCATCGGCGCCGTCAAATATGCCGACCTCAGCCAGAACCGCACGACCGATTACGTTTTTAGCTGGTCGAAGATGCTCGCCATGAACGGCAACACCGCCCCCTACATGCAGTATGCCTATGTCCGCATCCAAAGTATCTTCCGCAAAGCCACCGGGCAAACTGACAGCTTGGCCCATTCACCGGGCGACATCCGCAACGCCGCTTCCAACATCCTTCTCGATCATCCGACCGAATTTGATCTTGCCAAACATCTGTTGCGGTTCCACGACACGCTTCAGGCCGTGGCCGACGACGACAAGCCGAACTGGTTGACGGCCTATCTCTACGAGTTGGCGGGCAAATTCAGCGCGTTTTACGACAACTGTCCCGTTCTCCAGTCGGCCGAACCAACCCGCGGTTCCCGTCTCCTGTTGTGTCGTCTGACCGCCGACATCATGAAACGAGGTCTCAACCTTCTCGGCATCGAAACCATGGAGGAAATGTGACACCTTCGCCAACAGTCTCACCCGCGTTCACCCTTCTGGATTGGGTGGTGTTGGGCGGGTATTTCATCGGGGTCACTTTTCTCGGCCTCTGGATCTCGCGCCGAGTGCGCAGTAGCGGCAGTTTTTTCCTGGGCGACAGGAGTCTGCCGTGGTGGGTAATGGTCGGGCAGGCGTTTGGCACGGGAACCAACGCCGAAAATCCCGTGGCACAGACTGGAGCAACCTGCGCGAGCGGGTTTGCGACGATTTGGTACCAGTGGAAAAACATGTTGATCACGCCGTTTTACTGGCTGATCGCGCCGTGGTATCGGCGGTCGGGGCGAACGACTGTTGGTGAGATTATCGAGGACCGTTACGGGCGGGGGCTGGCGTTGTTGTACACCGTTTTTGCGCTGGCGTTTTTCATCTTTCACCAGGGGGCCATGCTCAAGGGAGCCGGCAAGATCATTTCCATCACCACCGGCGGAGCCGTTTCTCCCAATGGCGTGGTGGTACTGATGACGGTCGCGTTCATTCTGTACAGCCTGTTTGGTGGGCTGATTGCAGCGGCGTACACGGATTTCATTCAGGGACTCCTCATCATCGGCATGTCGTTTTTGCTGATCCCGCTCGGCCTGCGCCAGGTGGGCGGGTTCGGCGGGCTTCGCGCTACGTTGCCGTCGCATTTTTTTGATCTGGTGAGTGATGTCAGCGGGTTGGATGCGTTTACCATCGTGATGCTGGCGCTCAACGGCCTGATTGGCATCACAGCGCAACCGCACATGGTCACCATGACCGCCACCGGCAAGACCGAACGGGCGGGTCGGTTCGGCCAGACCTACGGATCGCTCGTGAAACGCTTTTGCACCATTGGCTGGGCGTTAACCGGGTTGATCGTGGCGGCGATGCTCCTGCGGCGCGGTGCCAGTCTGCCGGACCCGGAATTCGCCTTCGGATACGCGAGCCGAGAACTCCTCGGCCCCGGTCTGGTCGGGTTGATGGTTTCCTGCGTGCTGGCGGCCAACATGTCCACCTGTTCCAATTTCATGGTCAACACGGGCGCGTTGTTCACGCAAAACATTTACCGCGACTACATCAATCCCCGTGCCACCGACCGCCAGTTGCTCTGGATGGGGCGGTTTTCGGGGTTGATGCTCACGTCGCTCGGCGTGGCCTGTGGGCTGTGGGTCACGGAGGTGTTGCACGCATTTTTGTTTGCCGAGACGGTGGCGGCGTTGATGGGCATCATGTTTGTCGGCGGATTCCTCTGGAAACGCGCCAATCGTTACGGCGCTTTTGCTTCCGTTGTGGCATCCTTTGGCGCGTATTATGCCATCAACATCCACACCACCGGTGTGGTCACGCTGGTTTACAAATGGCAGCCGGTTCCGTTTGGATGGGCATTGGTGGCCGGCTCGCTGGCGCTGATCATCGTCAGCCTCCTCACGAGGCCCGAAGACGACAAACAGATCGAAAGTTTCTTTGCCAAACAGGGCGACGACCTGTTGTTGTTGGACCTGCCCGGATGGTTCACACGGGCGCGATGGCGCGGTTTTGCGCGACGTTATCGTGAGGACTTGTGGGGATTAGGTCACGGATATCTGACTGTGGCCGGACTCATTTTGCTGGCCTGGCTGATCATGCGTATTCGATAAGAGCGGAGACCATAAACCATGAACATTCACATTCACGACACCAAACTCGAAAGCGGGAAAGCCGCCGCGACAGAAGCAGCACAACACATCCGCGAGGCCATCTCGCGTCGCGGGGAAGCGTTCATCATCCTCGCCACGGGCGCCAGCCAGTTTGAGATGCTCTCGCATCTGGTGACCTGCGATCTGGACTGGTCAAAAGTAACGGCCTTTCACCTCGACGAGTACATCGGCCTGCCGTCTTGTCATCCTGCCAGCTTCCGCAAGTATCTGAAAGAACGCTTTGCCGATCGGCTGCCCCGTCTGCGACAATTCCATTACGTCAACGGTGACGCACCGGATCCGGCCGCCGAGTGCGCCCGTCTGGGCAAACTGATCCGACGGCATCCGATCTGTCTTGCGTGCATTGGCATTGGCGAAAATGGGCATCTGGCGTTCAACGATCCGCCCGCGGATTTCCAGACCGAACAACCATACCTCATTGTCAACCTCGACGAGGCCTGCCGCCGACAACAGGTCGGCGAAGGATGGTTCGCGTCGCTGGCAGAGGTGCCGCGTCAGGCGATCTCCATGAGCATCCGCCAGATTCTCAAAAGCGAACATATCGTTTGCACCGTGCCCGACGCGCGCAAAGCTGAAGCCGTCCGCCAGACCGTCGAAGGCCCCGTCACTCCGCGGCTTCCTGCCTCCATTCTCCAACGACATCCCGCCTGTGCTCTGTATCTGGATCGCGCCTCCGCCGCCCTGCTCCATGAACATTGACCCTGTCCTGCCCGGTTTTGTGGACCTCCAGGTCAACGGATACCTGGGAGTGGATTTCTCCGATGCCGATCTTTCGGAAGACGCTTTTGTCCATGCCTGCCGCCGTCTCCGCGCCGCCGGCACGGTCGCGTTTCTGCCGACAATCATCACCAGCCCGTTGGCGGTGTACGAGCGTAATCTCAAGCTCATGGCACGAATCATGAGTCGCGCAGAGTTTCGAGGCATGATTCCCGGCATCCACCTCGAAGGACCGTTCCTCTCCTCCCAACCCGGTGCGGTCGGCGCGCACAACCCCGCTCTTGTGCGAAAACCGGATACGGACCTATTGCGGCGTTTTCTGGAATGGTCGGACGGTTTTGTGCGTCTGATCACGCTTGCGCCCGAGCTGGATGGCGCCGACCAACTCGCTCGCGAAGCCATCGCCGCGGGGATTCTGGTTTCCGCCGGGCACACCTTGGCGGGGGCATCCGATCTGGAACGGCTGGCGCGGGCGGGGGCGCGACTTTTCACTCATCTGGGGAACGCCCTGCCTCCGTTGCTGCCGAAGTTTGAAAACCCGATCTGGGCATGTCTGGGCGACGCGCGTTACACGGCTATGGTGATTGCCGATGGACATCACCTTCCCGATCCCGTGCTGCGAACCATCCTCCGCGCCAAAGGCCTGGAGCGTATCGTGGTGGTCAGCGACGCCTCGCCGGTAGCCGGGTTGCCGCCCGGCGCGTACCGGACACTCGGCAACGACGCCATACTGGAACCTTCCGGCCGACTCCACAATCCCCAAAAGGGTTGTTTGGTCGGTTCCAGCGCCACCCTACTTCAGTGCATGAATCATCTCGCCGCGATCAGCAATTTGAGCGCGCAAGAACTGGCGACAATCGGTTTTCACAATCCGCTCCGTCTGTTGGGCATGGACGCGCACGCGCTGCCCGTCGCGCCGACATATCGGTTGGATCCTCTGAGCCGGCGCTGGACAGCGGCAGAGGATACGGCTAGGTTACGCGCGCCATGAACGGTATTGAATCATTGATGCAGGGTGACATGGTCGTTTTTGGGCGCGACTGTGAAGCCATCCAGATTCCGCTGGGTAACAAGATCGTTGTTCCCAAACATACGCAGGCGTTTGTCGCCCAGACGCTCGGTGGCCACGTCACGCTGCAAGTCCCATCGCTGGGCTTGGTGCAGGTGCTCTCAAACCATCTGGACGCTCTCTTGAAAGATGGCCAACCCATTGCCTCTCCCGCGTCTTCCGCTTCCTCGGCAACGGAAGGCCCGATTGACGCAAAGCAGGTCTGGGACGCGCTGCGTACCTGTTACGATCCTGAAATCCCCGTCAACATCGTGGACCTGGGCCTTGTCTATGACGTGAAGATTGACGGCAGCCGCGTGGACGTGAAGATGACGCTCACGGCCATGGGTTGCGGCATGGGGCCGGTCATTGCCATGCAGGCAAAAGAGAAAATACTGGCCTGCCCCGGCGTAAAAGAGGCCGATGTGCAGATTGTCTGGGACCCGCCATGGAACCAGAACATGATGAGCGACGAGGCCAGGAAACGGCTCGGACTCTGGTAACGTCAACCGGTCAGGAAGTTGAAGTACCAGTCCAGAAACTCGCGTCCAAAGAAAATCCACAGCAACGCGCCGAGCGCAATATAAGGCCCATACGGCAGTCGGCTCCCCCATCCTTTCCGACTGGTCATCACCAACACCAACCCCACAATCCCACCAACCAGCGACGAAGCAAAGATCGCAAAAAACGACGCCTGCCATCCCAGAAACGCGCCAATCCCGGCGATGAACTTGACATCGCCCATCCCCATCGCCTCTTTTTTGAAAAGTTTCTCGCCCACCAGCGCGATCAATAACAACGTCGCCCCGCCCGTGAACGCCCCCAGCAATGAAAGCAACAGCGATCGTCCCGCCTCCTCCACCCCCTGCAATGGCGGGTACACCAGACTCAGCGCCAGGCCGGCAACGATGCCGCCATAGGTGATTTCGTTCGGAATAATATAGTGCTCAAAATCAATGAACGTGGCCACGATCAGGCCACCGACCAACACCCAGTAGATCGGCGCCAGCCAACTCATCTCGTATTTCAGCCAGACCGCAAGAAACAGCGACGCCGTCAACAACTCAATAAACAGATACCGCGGACTGATCGGCGCGCCGCAATGACGGCATTTGCCCCGCAACACCAGGAAACTGACCAGCGGAATGTTGTCGTGCCATCGAATCCGCTCGTTGCATTTCGGACAATGTGAGGGCGGATTGACGATGGATTGGCCGAGCGGCATCCGGTGAATGCAAACATTGAAGAAACTCCCCGCCACGGCGCCGAAAAGAAACACAATGAAATCAACGTACAGGCGCAGCCCGAAGCTCATGCGGGTTTCTCCCCGTGCACCGCCGCCCGCAACGCGCGCCGCATCACGGCCAGCGGCGCCTTGCGACCCGTCCAAATCTCGAACGACTTGACGCCCTGATGCAACAACATGCTCAGCCCGTTGGCGGTCCGCGCACCCGCCTCGGCGGCGGTTTTCAATAGAACCGTTTCCGTTGGACGATAAATGGTGTCGTACACAAACAATTGGGGACCGAACAAGGTGGAAGGCAAAAGCAACGACTCGCCCTCCCGCAACCCCACCGAGGTCGCGTTGATGACCAGATCAATGTCGGGCATGATCGCCGCCAACGCCACCGGAGTCAGTTCCACCGGACGGCCCTCGGATCGGGTTTTGCTGATTTCCGACAGAATCGGCTCAATTTTCGAGACGGTGCGATTGGCAACGTACACGCGCAGTGCGCCGTCCAGCGCCGCCTTCACGGCAATGGCCCGCCCGGCTCCTCCGGCGCCCAGCACCAACACCCGCTTGCCTTTGAAGCCGAAATTGAACTCCTCACGAATGGCCCTGGCAATGCCATAACCATCGGTGTTGAACCCGCGCAGCTTACCGTTTTCAATGGAAACAGTGTTGACAGCGCCGAGACGGGCGGCTTCGGGGTCCACCTCATCCACGATGTCCAGCGCCAGTACCTTGTGCGGGACGGTAAGGTTGAGACCGCGCAATCCCATGTCGCGGGCACCGTGCAACGCGGATCGCAGGTTGGCAGGGTCCACGTCGAAAGCCAGGTACATCCAGTTCATTCCCAGTGCGCTGAAAGCCGCATTGTGCATCGCGGGCGAGGCCGTGTGAGCAATGGGATGACCAAAGACGCCGACCAACGTGGTTGAGCCGTCTGCTTGCATGGGAGGGATTATAAGCCGATGACAAACGTTTTGAGAAGCTTAAGAAGCGGCTCCGGCCAAAGCCCCAACGCGAGGACCCCGATGGCGCAAAGCAGCAAAGCCAGTTGAACATGTCCCGGCGTGACAATTCGCGTTTCCTCCTTTGCCGGCAGAACGTAGATGTGTTTCATCAGAATCAGATAGTAATAAAGCGATACCGCGCTCATCACAATCCCAAGAGCCACCAGCCAGAGCAGCCCGAAACTCTGAGAATCCCGTTGCACCGCCGCCGCAAAAAGGTAGAACTTGCCAAAAAATCCACCCAACGGCGGAATCCCCGCCAGCGACAACACAAACACCAACATCAGCGCGGAGAGAAACGGCGCTCGTTTGGCCATCCCGTTGAAGTCCTCCATCTCATCGCCCCCCGCCTGCGACGCCAGCGCCGCGACCACGCCAAACGCGCCGAGATTGGTCAACGCATACACAATCACATAAAACAACACCGCCACGGCTCCCGTGCTGGTGGCGGCCACAAGCCCAATGAGAATGTAACCTGCGTGGGCGATGCTGGAATACGCGAGAAGTCGTTTGACATTGTGCTGAACAATGGCGACGCAGTTACCCAGCAACATGCTCGCCGCCGCCGTGACCGCCAACACCATCACCCACCCGGACTCGAATCCGCGCCAGCAGGCCGAGCCGCCCGCTGCCTCAAATCCCAACATCATCACCTTCACCAGCACAAAAAAACTCGCCACCTTCGACCCGGTCGCAATGAAAGCGGTCACGGGTGTCGGCGCGCCCTCGTAGGCGTCCGGCGCCCAGAGATGGAACGGGACCATCGCCACTTTGAACCCAAGGCCCACCAACACACACAACAGACCGACTCCCAACAACGGGTCCGCTTCCTTCCCCGCCAGGGCCGCGCCGATGTCGCGCAGGTGTGACGCACCGGTCAACCCGTAGATGTAACTGAGACCGAACAGGAGAAAAGCGGACGCGACGGCACCGAACAGGAAATACTTCAGTGCCGCCTCCTGCGAGCGGAGCGAATCCTTGTGGAACGCGGTGAGCGCGTACAGGCTGATGCTGGTCAGTTCCAGCGCCACAAAAAGGGTCAAGAATTCCTCGGCGCTGACCAGCAACAACATGCCAATGGTTCCAAACAACAACAGGGCAAAATACTCACCCACATGCCGGCCAATCTCGTGCTCCATGGAGATCAACACCGTCAGCAGCGCCAGCAGTAGCAACACGAACTTGAACAGAATCGTCAACGGCGACACCACCAGGGTCTTCCCCAACAACGGAACATCCAGCAAACCGAGCTGCCACAGCAACGGTGCCACCGCAAGGGCCAGCCCCATCAGGGTCACCGTGCCCGCCAGTTGCCGGCGCGCCGCTACTTCACGCTGTCGTCCGGCCAACAGGTCGAGCGCCAGCACCCCCAATCCCGCCAGTGCCAACACGATCTCGCTGCTCAGGGCGCAAAAGAGTTGCATGTAACCGCCACTCATCGGAGTCCTTTCAGAAAGAGGTCCACGTTGGTCTGAATCATGTCCAGCATCACCGATGGATACAGGCCGATCACCACCAGCACGGCCATCAGGATCAACGACGCCACAATCTCCGGCACACTGATCGGCGGCAGCGGATGAGACGACGTGGTGCCGTGGTGGTCATCCTTGTCCCCGTAAAACACCTTGTGAATGGCATTCAGAATGTAGGCAGCCGTCACCGCGATGCTCGATGCCGCCAATGCCGCCAGCCAGGGACTCATTTTGAAGGCGCCGATCAACACCTGAATCTCCGCCACAAACCCGCTGAACCCCGGCATCCCCATCGAGGCTGCGCCCGCCACGACGAATGTCACGCACGCGAACGGAAGGGTTTTGGCCAGTCCCCCCAGTTCGTCGAGCTGGCGGGTGTGAGTGCGATCATACACCATTCGCCCGACCACCGCGAACAATAGGCTCGCCACAATGCCGTGCGAAAACATTTGGAGCACCGCGCCCGACATGCCGTCGCGATTCAACGTGGCCAGTCCCAGCAGCACAAATCCCATGTGACTGACGCTGGAGTAACCGATGATGAATTTGAAATCCTTCTGAACCAGTGCCACCGCCGCGCCGTAGAGGATGCCCACAACCGCCAGAGTCGCAATCCACCATTGCCAGTGGAGCAGGCCAGCGGGAAAGAGCAGCATCCCCGCGCGCAGGCAACCGTAGCTTCCCAGTTTCATCACCACGCCGGCCAGCAACATCGAAGCCGCTGTCGGGGCCGCCACGTGGCCGGTGGGCGCCCAGGTGTGGAACGGCCAGAGACCCGCCAGGACGGCGAACCCGGCAAACATCAACGGGAACACCCACACCTGCAGGGACGACGCGATGGGATGCCGCGCCAGATAAAGAATGTCAAAGGTTTGTCCGCCGCCCGCAAAAAACGTCACCAGGATCGCCACAAACACCGCCGCGCTGCCGACAAAGGAGTACAACACCAGTTTCATCGCGCCGTATTCCTTGCGGGTGGACCCCCAGATGGCAATGATGAAGTATTTCGGGACGATGGCCAGTTCGTAGAACACAAACAACACAAACAAATCCATCGCCATGAACACGCCATAAACCCCGGCAATCAAGGTGAGGAAGAAAGCGAAAAACTCTTTCACCCGATCTTCGATGTTCCAACTGAAAAGAATGCCCGTAACGCAGACGATGCCGTTGAGCAACACCAGCGGGAAGTTCAGGCCGTCCACCGCCAGATGGTAGCGCACACCCAGCGTCGGGATCCAGACAACGTCCGCCAGATGCCAGAAGGCGTCCCGCAACGGCTGGTTTTCCGCCAGCCAGGCGTTGTAGGCCAGGTAATTTTGCAGCGCGACCGCCAGTCCTGCCGCACCGGTCAAGAGCGCCGTCCAGCGGATCAGATTTTTTGCGGCGCGGGGCAGCAACAGAATCAGCCCGACGCCGAGGAATGTTAGGTAAATGGTCCAGTCCGTGCGCATATCAGAAAAGTTTCACCAATCCCATGACCGCGTTGTTGGCGGCGTCGAGCAGCGGAGCGGGATAGACGCCGATCCCGAACATGAACACCATCAATATCGCCCCGATAAACCGCTCGCGCGCCGTCATGTCGGGCAGTCCCTGCCATTTCTCATTGAGCGGCCCGAAACAAACTTTCTGCATCATCTGGAGCAGGAACACCGCCGTCACCACAAGCCCCAGCGTGGCCGCCACTGTCACTTTTGTGACCACAGGAAACGCCCCTTTGAAGATGAGGAATTCGCTCACAAAGCCGTTCAAGCCCGGTAGTCCCAGCGACGAGAACATCGAGATGCCGAGCACACCGGCGTACACGGGCATGATCTGACGAAGCCCCCCGAAGTCGGCCAGCGCACGGGAGTGGGTGCGGTCGTACAGAACGCCGACCAGGAAGAATAGCGCCGCCGAACTGATGCCGTGGTTAAACATCTGAAGCACCGCTCCGTTGAGGGCGGCCGCCTTTTCATTGAGCATTTCGGGACCGGCGGTGGCGGCCACTGCAAAGATTCCAAGCATGGCATAACCCATGTGGTTGACGGAGGAGTAGGCAACCAGGCGTTTGAAGTCGGTCTGTGCCAGCGCGGCAAAAGCGCCCAGCACGATGCTGGCCAGCGACAGCAGGAGCAGCGCGTTGACGTGGGCCGTCACCTGTGTCGGAAAAATCGGCAACACAATCCGCAGGAAACCGTACACGCCCATCTTCAGCAGGATCGCCGCCAGCACCATGGAGCCGCCTGTTGGGGCCTGGGTGTGGGCGTCGGGCAGCCAGGTATGGAACGGCCAGATCGGCACCTTGATGGCAAAGCCGACAAACGTCGCCCAGAACAACACCGAACCGAAAGTCGTCGCATTCCAATGCCAACCGTATCGGGCATTCACATCCGCCACGAACGCGCCGAATTTTTCCGTCAGTTCGCCGCGGGCCGCCAGCGCGCCCAGTTCCAGAAAATCAAATGTGCCGGTCGCCAGCCACAGGAATCCGAAGGCCACCAGCATTCCGATGCTTCCTGCCAGCGTGTAGAGGAAGAACTTGAAGGAGGCGTATGTGCGGTTCTCGTGTCCCCAAATCTTGATGAGGAAAAACATCGGGATCAAGCCGAGTTCCCAGTAGATGAACCAGTGAAAGAAATTCAGCGCCGTAAACACCCCGAACATCCCGGTCTCCAGCAACAGGAAAAGGGTGAGAAACAGTTTGACGTTCTCCGTTAGTTTCCAGTGGGTCAACAGCGCCAGGGGCGTAATCAGCGCCGTCAGGACCACCATTCCGACGCTCAACCCGTCCACGCCAAGATGATACTCCACGCGCAATCCCGGCACCCACGAATACCGCTCGACAAACATCATCCCCGCGCTCGGAACAAACCGCGTACCGATACAGAAAGCCAACAACAGAGCGACCGCGGTGGCACCCAGCGCGGCCAGTTTCATGGCGCGTTCCTGGTCTTTGGGGAGCGCCAGCACCACCAGCGCTCCCGCCAGGGGCGCAAACGTGATCAGCGTAAGATAGGGAAGATCGGGGTTCATGTCAGATACCAGATCACCAATAAAATCACCGTGCCCAGACAAAGGATGCGGAGGTAGCCCTGAATGCGTCCGCTCTGAAGTCGGGCAAACTCACGTCCCGACAACCGCACGCTCTCGCAGCCAGCATCGAACCCGCCGTTGATAAAAAATTCGTCACCGACCCAGCGCACCGCCTGCGACACGCCCCACGCCGTCCACGCCATCGCATGGAGGAAACCGTCAATCACCGCCTTGTCGAACAGCCGCCAGAGTTCACCCAGCGCCATCGTTACGCGGATGATCGTGGCGTCGTAAAACTCGTCCACATACCATTTCCGGTTCAGCCAGGTGAACAGCGCGCCCAGCTTCGCCGCCAAGGGATCGGGGTCTTCCGCGCTGGCCATCGTCTTGCGCCCGTACAACAGCCAGCCCAACAAGATGCCCGCGGCGGCAACGACAACCGACAGGCTCATGACGAGTTGTTTCCCGTGATGGACCTCCTCGTGGACGCCGAGATAATGCCCGTACCAGCCGCCAAAGAAACCGAGTCCGGCGGCAAGCACGCTCAACACCGCGATCGGCAGCCACATATTCCACGGCACTTCGCGCGGCTCATGCCCGCCGTGCGCGTGGTCGTGGCCATGACCCGGTTCGTGCCCGGCGTGAGCGCCCCGCCACTGGCCGGCAAAGACCATGAACATCTGTCGGGTCATGTAGAATGCGGTCAGAAACGCCGCGATGGTCAGCAGCGCCCATGCCGTTTTGCTGCGCTGGAATGTCACCAGCAACACCTCATCCTTCGAGAAGAATCCCGCAAACGGCGGAATGCCGGCCAGCGCCAACATGCCGACGAGGTAACACCAGAAGGTGATCGGCATGTATTTCTTCAGGCCGCCCATGCGTCGCATGTCTTGTTCGTGGTGGGTGCCGATGATCACGCAGCCCGAACCGAGGAACAGGAGCGCCTTGAAGAAGGCGTGTGTCAACAGGTGAAATTGCCCGGCACTCAAACCGCCCGCGCCGAGCGCTGTCATCATGAATCCGAGCTGCGAACAGGTCGAGTACGCCAGCACTCGTTTGATGTCGAACTGTGCCACGGCGATGGTGGCGGAAAACAATGCCGTGAAACACCCCACCCACATCACAAGGTTCAAGGCCACGCCCGATGCGTCCGCCGCAAACAGAGCGAACATCCGTCCTACCAGGAACACGCCGGCCGCCACCATGGTTGCCGCATGAATGAGCGCGCTGACCGGCGTCGGGCCTTCCATCGCGTCGGGCAACCACACATGCAGCGGGAACTGGGCGCTTTTGCCCATCGCGCCGATGAACAACAACACCGCGACCGTTGTGGCCATGCTCCCGCCGCACCAGCCGGGGACGCCCGCCAGTTTGCCGGCTTGTTCCAAAGCGCCCTGGCCGTCGTCGTACAGGTTCAGCGTTCCGGCCTGCCAGTACAGCAGGAGCAGGCCGAGGAAGAAACCGACATCGCCGATGCGAGTGGTGATGAACGCTTTTTTCATGGCCGCCGCTGCACTCGGCTTGAAGTACCAGAAGCCGATGAGCAGGTAGCTGCACAGACCGACCAGTTCCCAGCAGATGAACAGCATCAGCAGATTGTTCGACACCACCAGACCGAGCATGGCTGCCGCAAACAACGAAAGGAAACAGAAAAACCGGGTGAAATTCGCGTCCTCGGCCATGTACCCGGTGGCATTGACGAAAATCCAGAATCCGACAAACGCCACCATCGCCGCCATTGCCGCCGTCAGAGGATCGAGAAGAAAACCGAGTTGGAGACGGGTCGTGCCGTACTCAAACCAGGTGAAGTTCCAGACCGTGCGCGCCGTTTCCTGATGCCCCAGCGTGCCGATAAACGCCCGCAACGCCAGCAGGCAGGAGGCGCCCATGGCGGTCAGACAGATACCCGCCGAGAGTTTTCGCGCGCGGCGCGGTAGCAGCGACTGGATGGCCGCAGCCAGTAACGGCAGCGCGGGAATCATCCATTGTTGTCGAACCAGTTCGTTCATCCCTTCAACGTCCTCATGTCGTCCACGTTCACGGATCGGTAATGACGGTACACGGCGATAACCAGGGCCAGTCCGATGGCCGATTCCGCCGCCGCCACCGCAACGGCGAACAGGGCAAACACCTGGCCGGTTAGCGCGCCGTTGTGGAGGTAATGCCAAAAGACCACAAAATTCAGGATGGCCGCGTTGAACATGATTTCAATGCTCATGAGTACGGCGATGGCATTCTTGCGGGTCAACGCGCCGCACAAGCCAATGGCGAACAGCACCGCGCCCAGCGTCAGGTAGTATCCGAGCGGCACGCTCATGATTTCCGGTCCTCCTCCAGCGCGACGACCACCGCGCCAATCAACGCCGCCGTCAACAGCACCGCCATGATCTCCAACGGCACCACCCAGTCGGTCACCAACAGTCTGCCCATTGTTTTCACAATCCCCTGCTCGGTGACGGGCGACGACAATGTTGC
Source organism: uncultured Verrucomicrobiota bacterium (assembly GCA_964541945.1). Lineage (GTDB taxonomy): Bacteria > Verrucomicrobiota > Verrucomicrobiia > Palsa-1439 > Palsa-1439 > CAIKAP01. The sequence continues at coordinate 6,433 of CAZISE010000007.1, read as the reverse complement.
GGCCAGGCCGCTTCGGCGGACCGCCGCTGTCGCCAGCGCTGCCAGCGCCGCGGTGATGCCGGTACCGAGCCACCAGGCGCCCCCCAGTGAGCTGCCGCCACCCTCGGTGCCGGAAACGTTGCGCGTGAGCATGATCGCGAACAGGATCAGCACCGCCACGGCACCGATGTAAATCAGGATCTGTACCGCGCCGAGAAAGTCCGCCCGCAACAGGAAGAAATGCCCGGCCACCCCTACAAAGAACAGTACCAACGCCAACAGACAATGCACGAGGTTGCGTAGGCTCACCGCCAGCGCCGCGCCGAGCAGCGTCACCGCAGCCAGAATGTAAAAGGCGATGTTCATGAGATAAACCGGTAGCTCCGTTTCTCGAAAGCCCGACCCGCGTTCAGCCGTGCCAGTCCCACCAGCGCAACGGCTAACAACGCCGCGGAGGCGATCCAACCGATGAGCCGGTTCGGCAGGAAATACCACAACGCCATGGCCGGGATGTTTACCAACGACAACGGCAATAACAGTTTCCACGCGAATGCCAGCAATTGGTCCACCCGCACCCGCGGCCAGGTGCCACGCGCCCAGATGTTGATGACAACAACAAGGCCAAGTTTGGCGAAGAACCAACCGGCCGACACCAACCAGCCGATCCTCGGCAGGTCACATCCCGGGCCAAGATAACCACCCAAAAACAACGTCACCGTCACGCCGCCCATCGTGATGGCGGCCACGTACTCGCCCATCTGAAACAGCGCGAACTTGAAGCCGCTGTATTCGGTGTGGTAGCCGGCCACGATTTCCGATTCGGCTTCCGGCAGGTCAAACGGCGTGCGAGCCACTTCGGCCATGGCACAGGTTTGGAAAATCACAAAAGCAACCAGTCCCCACGGTTTGCACACAAACCAACCACACCAACCCCGTTGCGCCTCGACGATGCCAATGCTGGACAACGTTCCCGCCGCCATCAACACCACAACGGCGGCCAACACCATCGGCACCTCGTAGCTCACCACCTGGGCCACGCCGCGCATGGCGCCGAGCAGCGAGAACTTGTTGCGCGACGCCCAGCCCGCCATGAACACTGCCAACACGCTGGCCGTGCTCACCGCCAGCGCAAACAGGACACCGATGTTCAGGTCCACCGGCACAAACCCTTTGGCCACCGGCACCACCGTCAACACCAGAAACGCCGGTACCACCACCAGGACCGGCGCCAGAAAATGCACCACCCGGTCCGCCGCGCCAGGCACAATGTCCTCCTTGATCAACAACTTCAGGCCATCGGCCACCGGCTGGAACAACCCCACCGGGCCGACCCGATTCGGGCCGCGACGGTTCTGAATTCGCCCCAGCGCCTTTCGCTCAACCCAGGTGAGAAAGGCGAACACGGTCAGGAACAGCCCCATTACGATGACAATGGGCAACAGGATCGCCAGCGCCAACGCCAGCCATTCCGGCATCGGCGCGCCGCTGTTTTGCAACAATTGAAAAATGGCGTCCATACCCTAGAGTTTCCCCGCTTCCTTGAGCAAGGTTTCCAGCATGTTCTTTGTTTCGTCCTCACCCGGCGCACAGAGCGTCACGTCACGGGTAACACCCGCGGCGAGCGCGTTGGCGTAACCACGGCAGTCGTAGCCGCACGCCTGACAATCCAGTTGGGCCATGGCCGCCATCAGACGGTCAGCCAGCGGACGGTCTTTAGCCAATTCCATGCGTTTGGCGAGGTCCAGCCCGGAATCGTGCCACGGTTCGCCGCCGGCAAGCGACGATGCCGGTGGGGCGGCGACGGTAGCAGCGGCAGGCGCGGGAGTCGGTGGTTGCGGTGTTGTGGCGGTTTTCTTCGTGGTCGGCGGCCAGATAATCGGGCCGGTGCCGAGGATGCTTTGGTAGCCTTTCAGCCAAGCGCGTTTTTCGTCCTCGGTCAGGATGTCCGCCGGTGGCGACATCGGTTTGAGGGGCGTCGGAGCCGGGACGGCAGCCACGGCGGGACCAGGCGCGGGCGCAGGCGCAGCAGCGGCAGGGGACGGTTTCTTGACCCGTTTACGGGTGGCGTCCACTCGGTCCGCTTCGGTGGGTTTGATGTGGTGGTAGTAGTCGTTGGATTTGAGCAGGCTCGGCAGGTGGGCGACGAGTTCCTCGAATCGTCCGTGTTGGCTGCGCTCGAAATCGCAGTCCATTTTGATGGCGTCGAATGGGCAGACCTCGGCGCAGATGCCGCATTGCATGCAAACGCTGATGTCAATATCGAACACTTTGGGTCGCTGGAGCGGTTTGCCGTTGGGATCGCTGTCTCTGACGATATAAATGCATTGGGGCGGGCATTCGGTTTCGCAGACTTTGCAGGCGGTGCACCGGAGTTGATCGGGTGTGCCGTCATAGACGAGGAACGGGAAGGTACGGGAGTTTTCCGGCAGGGGCATCCGTTCTTCGGGATACTGGTAGGTGAAGAGGCGTTCCTTGCGGTTGCCGTCGAAGTAGCTGCCGATGAAATTTTTGGCCGTGACAGCCAGCCCCTCCAAGAGACCTTTGCCGGGGAAACCGTTCATCGGTCCACCTCTCCCAACACGATGTCCACACTGCCGAGAATGATGATGGCATCGGCGATTTTGTGACCCAGACACATGTCTTCGAGAACGGTCAGGTTGATGAAACTCGGCGGGCGCACATGGTAGCGATACGGTTTGGTGCCGCCCTCGGAGACAAGATAGAAACCGAGTTCGCCCTTGGGCGCCTCAATCCGGGCGTACCCGTCGCCGGCAGGCACTTTGAAGCCGCGCAGTCTGGCTTCGGGCGCGATGACGGGGCCGCCGGGAATATCGCGCAGCGCCTGTTGAAGGATTTTCACCGATTCCCGCATTTCCAAAATGCGAATCATGTAGCGGTCATAGGTATCGCCCGTCTCCCCCACCGGCACGCGAAACTCGAAACGGTCATAAACACCGTACTTATCCACCTTGCGAACATCGTAGGCGACCCCACTCGCGCGCGCCATCGGGCCGCTGATGCTGGCATTGATGGCCAACTCGCGCGGCAGGATGCCGACCCGCTGCATACGGGCCAGGAGGACCTCGTTGCCGGTAATCAGTTTCTCGAACTCGTCGAGGAACGACGGCCAGCGCGCCACAAGACGACGGGCCATGGCCAGCGCCGACTCGTCCAGGTCCACCCGCACACCTCCAAACCGCATGTAGTTGCACATCATGCGGGCGCCGCTGACAGTCTCAAAGAAATCAAGGATACGTTCGCGTTCCCGCAGAGCATAGAGCACGGGCGTGAACCACGCGCCGCAATCGCTAAGCAAAAACCCGATGGCACAGGAATGGTTCAACAGGCGCGTCAATTCCGCCATGATCACGCGAATGTACTCGGCGCGTTCCGGCACCTTCAATCCCGCCAGTTTCTCCACCGCCAGCGCATAGGCCCAGTTGTTGGTCATCGAGCAGAAGTAATCGAGCCGATCCGTGTACGGCATCGAGCCGAGCCAGGTTAGTTTCTCGGCAATCTGCTCGTGGTTGCGATGCAGGTATCCCATCACCGGTTTCAACTTCACCACGTACTCGCCATCGAGCACCACATCCATCCGAAACACGCCATGCGTGCTCGGATGCTGCGGCCCCAGCGAAACTTCAAGCCGTTGCGTCTGAATGAGACCGGACCCGCTCATTTTTTGCTCTCCCGGGCGCTTGCTGGTACCGTGCCGCCCTGCGCCAGCGCGCGCGCCAACGTCTCCCCATGCGGTGTCGGCTCCCACTCGTAGTCCATCGGCGGAACGTAATCCTTGCGCATCGGATGATCCTTGAACTCATCCCACATCAGGATGCGCCGCAAATCAGGGTGCCCGTCAAACCGGACGCCAAACAAGTCAAACGCCTCCCGTTCTTGAAACTCGCAGCCGCGCCACAACGGCGTCAAGGAAGGCACCCGGCACTGTTCCAGGGCGCGGGGAGCGCGCACTTTCAGCGAGAGCGGGCCGTGTTTCAAGGCCACCGAGTACAGTGTGTACACCACCTCGATGCAGTCCTGTTTGATGTAGTCCACTGCCGTCACGCAGGAGCAGAAATCAAATTGAAGTTGTGGATCGGTTTTCAGAAAGGTGGCGACCGCCACCAGTTCCTCGCGTTCCACCCGCAGCGATGCTTTGCCCGTCTCGCTCGCCAGCAACTGGCGAATTTGTTCGACGGTCGGCATCATTTTCGCGGTGTCTCCGTGGGCGGCTGCCAAAGCTGGCGGTTGGCTGGCGGCTCAAGATCGTGGGCGCCGTACCGCGGGATTGGAAACTCCGACGGCGCACGCGTGTCGTACCACGGAGCCTCTTTTAGGTGTTGTTTGGCAATCTTCTCCTGCAACGTCATCAACCCGTGCAACAACGCTTCCGGCCGCGGCGGACAACCGGGAATGTGGATGTCCACCGGAATATAACGATCAATCCCCTTCAGAACGTTGTAGCCCTCTTTGAACGGTCCGCCCGAAATGGCGCAGGCGCCCATGGCGATGACGTATTTGGGTTCGGGCATCTGATTGTAGAGGCGCACAACCTGCGGTGCCATTTTCTTGGTCACCGTTCCGGCAACGATCATCAGGTCGGCCTGGCGGGGCGACGCCCGAAACACCTCGGCGCCGAATCGGGCGATGTCGTGCCGTGCCGCGGCGGCGGCGATCATTTCGATGGCACAACAGGCCGTGCCGAACTGAAGAGGCCAAATGGAGGATTTTCGGCTCCAGTTATAGAGAAATTCGACCGGCATCACGAAAACGCCCTGTCTCTGGAGTTCGGCCTGGAGTGTCGGGTCAACGGCCATGGTTATTTCCAATCCAACGCGCCTTTGGCCCACGCGTATAAAAGTCCTTCCACCAGCAGCAACACAAACACCATCATCGCCACAAACGCCCCCACACTCAACCCGCCAAACGCCACCGCCCACGGATAGAGGAAAACGGTCTCCACGGCAAAAATCACGTACGCCAGCGCATACAGATAATAGCCGGCCCGGAATTGTATCCAGGCGTCGCCCCGGCTGGTCAGCCCGCACTCGTAGGTGGCGTTCTTCGACGGCGACGGCTTGCGCGGCGCGATCAACCGCACCAGTGCCAAGGGCACCAACGGAAACACGACCGCCACCGCGAAAAACACGGCCACAAACAGGTATTGAGTTGAATAGGTATCCTTCACCAGAAAAAAGAAACGCGCCTAGCTAACACCACACACACCCGTTGTCAAGTGCTTCACCTTTATTTGTTGATAACAAGTGATATGCCCCCTGGAAATGACAAGTGAATTGGCCGCTCAAGGCGGGATAAACAACAGGCCATCAACCACAGGAGGTTCGATGGACTCGTATCCGATGCCCGCCGTGGAGCGGGCAATGAAAGCTCAAGCTGTGATTCTGAAAGCCATCAGCGGTCAGTTGCAGTGGTGGCAGGCCGCCGAGATTCTCGGCCTCTCCTGCCGTACCATGCACCGCTGGAAACACCGCTATCAACAATACGGCGACGACGGCCTCTTCGCCCGCCGTCGCCGTCGCCCCAGCCCCCGCAAAGTGCCACTGGCAACTGTCCAGAAGGTCTTACAGCTCTACGACAAACACTACCGCGGCTTCAACGTCGCCCTCTTCTGAGACCAGTTGCATCAGCATCATGACATCCGACTCAGCTACCAATGGGTCAAGACCGCCCTGCCAACCGCCGGGCTGGTCGCGCCTCGTACCCAACGCGGTCGTCACCATCATCAGCGCCACCCACGCCGACCGTTGCGCGGGATGATGTTGTACGTGGACGACAGTCAACCGCTACATCTGCGACATGTTTTTGCCGTGGCATCGGCGGCACTGAGCCAAAACGCCGACGCAGCCGGGCGACGTCTTTGTCCGCGCGGCGCATCTGGATCGGGACGCCATTTTCTGTATCCAACACAAACACACGGTGACGGTGGGCAACGTATGGCTGCCGATTGCGCCGCAGAGCACACGGTAGAGTTTTGCCAAAAGCCGCGTCAAAGTCTGCGAACATCGGGACGGCCGTTGGCTGGCGCGTGCGTTACGGACCACACCTGCCGGGTTGGTATGAAGCCAACGGACGAGCGATTGGGGAGAAACGGAAACAAGCGGCGAGAGCTGAAAAAATTCCCTTCCCTTTAGGGGAAGGAAAAGCAACCAAAGACAAAACTAAAACGAACAGATCACTTGTTATTAAAAGCGACCATTTCACATGCTATTGACACAGCAAAATGTGAAAAGGTGTCCCCTATTTTCGAGATGATCCCAGAGAGGGAAAGACGACGGTTTTCGCAGCGCCACCTCGCCTTTTATTGAACTCGTTTCAGCCACCTCAACAGGTTGCCGTTGTACGTCGAATGGCGGCCATCTTCTACCCCATTCAGGGGTGAACGATGCCGGGCAAGATCGAACTGGTGAGCGGGTTCAGCGAGCTTTCAGGGTCACGC